>CAYODU010000041.1:0-4046 GCA_964402905.1 uncultured archaeon | reverse complement strand
ATAAATTATTGAAACCATAATGGCACTGGAGCGGATCGTGTCTAACATCACCAAGCAATGCACCAGCTCTTGCTCCAGTGGCTTCAAAAAAAGGAGCAACTTTTTTTCCAAGATTATTAACTAATAGTTTTGGAGTACTCACTCCTTCTTTACTTCTCATTTGTCCTCCAAGAGACAAACCAATTAAAAGAACTGCTCCAATCAATAACAATGCAGCAAAAATAATATCGCTATACCAGTGTAACTGCCAAAAAATCCCTGCCAAAAACATCCATGCAATTGGTAAAATAAAAGAAATCATGCGCATTGAATCCTCAGATTTTTTCTGTTCAAGTCTAGCTTCATCCAAAACTTTTTTTCCGTCTCCAGCAGTAATTATTCTTACCTTGGGATTATTTGGATCTTCATAATTAGGGTAAATCAAAATATCTTGTAATTGCTGTACCGGTAGAATCTCACTCATTGCTTGTGCAAGCAAAGATTTTCCAGTACCGGGTAGCCCCACAAGCAAAACGTTTCTTTTTTGTGCAGCTGCTTTTCGGACTAATTTAACGCTCTCATCCTGTCCAATAACTTGGTGTATAAGAACTTTTGGAACATTTATTTCAGAAGTTTCTTTGAAAGAAAAATCAAAACTTGTTTTTTTTTCATCAAAAGAAATTGCTTTATTTATATTTGTCTTATCTTCTTTCTTTGAAACCCTTTTTCTCTTAGCCATAAACAATTACTGCCCAATAAAGAATTAAAAAGGCTTCTAAATTGTTAGATAAAAACAATTAAACCCCGCACATAACAACAAAAGAATATACCTGATAGAAAGAGAAAAAACAAACTCCCAATCAAGTTTAAATAACCTAGCAACAATTCTTTTTTAGTTGATCTAAATGGAACCAATTAAAGTAACTTTTTTGGGAACAAGTGGTGGAGTACCCCAAAAAGATAAGAATTTTGCAAGCGCACTAATTTCTTTTAGAGGAGAGAATCTACTGTTTGATTGCCCCGAAGGAACTCAAAGACAATTAATGGCTTCAGATACATCACTCATGAAAATAAATCATGTTTTTATTTCTCATTTGCATGCAGATCACTTTCTTGGATTGTTTGGCTGGATTAGCACCATGACTCTTAATCAAAGAAAACAAAAATTAACTATTTATTCTCCAAAAGGCGGAAAAGAAAAAATACAAAAAATTTTAAGAGAAGTTGTAAGAGCAAGTTTTCCGATTGAATACAAAGAAATTCAAAGCGGAACAATTCTGAAAAATGATTTTTTTGAAATAAAAACTTTTCCACTAAAACATGATATCTTGTGCAATGGATTTGTTTTAAAAGAAAAAGATAAACTTGGCGAATTTGACAGAAAAAAAGCTGAGAAGCTTGGCATTCCATCGGGTCCACTTTATGCAAAACTAGTTGCAGGAAAAAAAGTAAAAATTAATAATAAAAATTTTTCACAGAAAGATGTTATGGATTACTCAAAGAAAAGAAAAGGAAGAAAAATTGTTTTTGTTTCTGATACTCGCCCAACAAAAGCGATTGTTGCTCAAGCAGAAAATGCTGATCTTCTAATACACGAATCAACTTTCCTTGAGATACACAAAGAAAAAGCATCTACTGCAATGCACTCCACTGCACTTGAAGCAGCACAAACCGCAAAAAAAGCAGGTGTGAAAAAACTTTTTTTATTTCACTTTAGCGCCCGACTAAACGAAGAAAAAGAAATTCTTGCAGAAGCACAAAAAGAATTCAAACAATCAGAAGTTGCAAAAGAAATGCAGACAATAACAATTTAATGTCACACTTGCACTACTTCCCTTCAAAATAATCATGAAATTGTCTTTCGTCTCTTATCTTTTGTTTTAAACCAAAGCGATACATCAAAACTATAAGTATAAGAGCAATCAAAACCAGCAACAGTACTTCAAGCAAATAAATCACCTCACAAAATAAATTTTTTTCCGGGTGAAAGAATAACAGTTTGAGTATTTAAAACACTTTCCCCTATTCTTCTTTTCAAATCATTCGGATCATTTTTATCTGTTTCAAATAGATCATATTGCATAGGAATAACTGTTTTTGGTTTAATCATTTTTGTTGCGCGCACCGCATCTATTACATCCATTGAACGCGAACTAATTGGAAGTAGAAGAACATCAATCCCCATATTTGAAAAAGATTCTAACAAATGTGTTGTTCCAGCATGATAAATTTTTTTCCCATTTAAATCAAGAATAAATCCGGTGGGGCAAAAGCTTTTCGGGCAATGCGCAGTAGTGGGTTTAATTTTAACCCCTTTCAAAAATAGTTCTGTGTTTGAACTAACAGGCATCTTTAAATTTCTTGGCAAATCCATGTCCCTCAAAATAAAATCGTGTGCAATAACTGTTGCATTGTCGCGCAAAGCTAGCTTCTGAACAGCTTCTTTATCAAAGTGTTCAAGCATTTCGCTTGTAAGTAAAATCATTGAAATATTTTTCAAATCATTCTGAAGAACAGGGATTTTTCTCTGTTTTTTGAACTCTGTTTTTGAGGAATCAAAAATCGGGTCGATAAGAACAGTGACATTTTTGTCTTTTAGCTTAAAAAAAGAATGCCCATAATAGCGCAGCTCAACCATATATAATGTATCATTGATAGGGGTTTAAAACATAGCGTTATTAAGCACTCAAAAAAATAAAATTTTGTATAGAAAAGAAGTATACAATATTTTATTTGCTTGCAAAAAGATTAATTAATATGTTCATAGATACTAATAATTATGAATATGAATCATTTTTCAGCTAAAGTTTTTCTTGTAGTATTCGTTTTACTTTCAATGAGTCTTGTGAGCGCACAAAACTATTCCGTGTGGCTTCACACAATAGACATTACTGTTGATAGTAGCGGACAAGCAAATATAAGCGAAAAATTCCACTTATTTTTTCCAACTGAAACCGACAAAGTACAATTCAGAGATACCAGCACAAATCTTGGTTCGGATATTGATAAATGGAAATTATTTAACACACTTTTCCAACCGAATATTGGAACTGATAATCAAATAAATGGAAAAATTTCTTATAGCGAAGGAATAGAAAATTATCTAGAAATAAGTTATGGTCTCGTTGACACATTAATGGCAAGAGGAAAAGAAACTGCAATGATAGAAGAGTTCACAATCAAAGCCAGTTACTTCAACAATTTTTATCAATCGGGAATCTGGGTAATTCCAGATAATACTCAAATAAATATTGAGCTTCCGCCGGGAGCAGAAGTAAATGAAACAATTGAACCGCTAGCAGATATAATAAATTCGGGCCCAAAAAAAATTTTTTCTTGGAAAGGATACAAAAGTGCAAACCAATTGGTTTTCAATTATAGATTATGGAAAAAGATTACTCCAATAGTTGATTTAAATGCACTAATAACTTTTTTGTTTCGCACAAATGAGGGCTGGATCATTTTAGGCGGGATACTATTAGTTATAGCAGGGATTGTTTGGCAAAGAAAAAAAATTGCTACAAAAATAGAAGAGTTTGTTGAAAACAATACCGTTATTGAAGAAGAATAGTTTTTCTAACCAAAAAATATTTTTGACTGTTTGTTTTTGCTTTTTGCCAGCAAAATGCTTTTCTCCAAAGCAGATGCTTCCAGAAGCATTTTCTCAACTTTTTTTGAGTCTTTTTTTGTATTTAATAAAAAAGCTAAATCCTTTTCATCAAAACCAAAAAACAATACTGCACTTGGAGCAGTTAATTTGTTTTCAAAAATGGTTTTAAGAAAATAAATATCTTGGATAACCTGTGAAGAAGAACAATGCATTTTTTTAGCAGCTTTGAGGGCAACTGTTTTCATTGCCTGCCTTTTTGAAGTTGAAGCTGAAAGAGAAGATAAAAGAGAAGGGAACTGAAAGGGTTTCCATCCGGAATAATCTTTTTCTCTTGATAAGCCAACTCCAACAGTTGAAAGAAAAGTAACATACTTTAAGAATGAATAATGCTGACGCAAAAATATTCTTCCCATGAAAACATCGCTTCTGCTTAGATAATGAAATGCTTTTGCAGAAT
>CAYODU010000040.1:0-4608 GCA_964402905.1 uncultured archaeon | reverse complement strand
CAATTTCATGGTGGTCAAAAGCAATTACACTAAAAGCATTCTTTTTTAGAAGAGCAGAAAAGCTTTTTTGTAACTTACCTAGTTGTTCATAATCATTGAAATCAAATAAACAAACTAAATCATATTTAAGTAAATCTGGATTAACAGAAAAAGAAATGTTATGTTTTAACGCAAAAGAAAGTGTTTGCTCATTTATATGAGACGGAACACCAATAACCGCACTAATTTTTGTTTGTTGCAAATAATCCTGAAAAATCGCTGCTGAACAAAATGAATCAAGATCGGCATTCTCATGACACAAAAGCAAAATCCTTTTAGAAGAAAAAATTGTTTTACGAATCACACCCAAAATAAACACCAATTACTATTTCTAGTAATTGATGTATTTTAAACTAACTATTTGAAGGAATAAAATAAAATCTAATACGAAAACTCTTAAAAGAAAAAAATCATTTCCTTGATTTTTTGTTTTCCTTCTTTGTTTCCTTTTCCTCAGATTCTTCTTTTCCTTCTTTTTCTTCTTTTCCTTCAACCTTTGCTTTTATCGAATTCAATTTCTTTACTATTGTTTCTTCTTGTTTTACAAGAGTCTTTACTTTTAACTGAGCAGTTTCTTTTTGCTCATTAAGTTCTTTTTTCATTTCAGAAACGCTTTTTTGAACCAATATGTTCCCAATTATTTTGAAAACATTTGCCTCTTTTGTTTCATTCAATTCTTCCAAAGAAGCTTTTATCACTTCTTCTTGCATAGAGTACTGCTGTTTTTGTGAAAGAATATTCCCAAGCAACTGCCTGTTTCTTTCAAAATCCATTAACAATGCTCTTTGTTCGTCATTATTCATTTTAATTCCTCCAAATTATTAAATAAATTCAATGGTTTCATTAATGAGTTAAGCGAAGCTCTTAAAGCAGTTTTGTCCGAAGCTTTTATCAAAACATCTAGAATCGCTTTGCGCTGTGATATTTTAGTCGTGCTTCGCGCGAACTCTTCTTTTAACTCTGGCCCTATTGATTTAAAAAAAAATTTTGCTTGTTTCTCGGAATCGAAAGTTATTTTTACATCAAGCGAAAACATCTACCCACAACCACAAAAAAATTATTTTACTTTTGGAATTCTTTGCATTCAGTCAACTTTGACTTTTTTTGATGTTGGTTCTCTTGTTTTGTAAATTATTCTGTAGCCACAACTGGGGCATCTTATTAATCCCTCAGTAATGTTGTTTAATTCCGTACCGCATTTTGCGCATTTATAAGCCATCAATATCACTCTCTTTCTCTTTTTTATCCGAAGAAACGCTTTTTTTCTTTTTTGCTTTCTTTGGTTTCCCAGTATCTTTTTCTTCTTCCATTATTTCTTCAATAATTTCTTCTTTTTCATTAGCACTTACATTATTTCTATTTTTTTTCTCTTTGTGTTTAATTGATTTTGAAACTTCTTTTTCTATTTCAGAATAACTTGATTCTTCTTTTTCAGTGTTCTTAATCAATTCCGCAGCATCAGCCAAGAAAGTTCTTTGGGAAATCATTTTTTTGATTGTTTTTCCCGCAAGTGTTTCTGTAACATATGCTCCACCAGTAAATCTTGCACCACATTTTCGGCAAACAAATAATCCTGCTGCTTTTCTTTTTATTCTCTTAAAACCGCAAAAAGGACAACTAACTGCTTCCTTTTGTTTTTCCTCAACTTTCAGCACTCTTTTCTTTACACCCACACCGTATCTCGCGCCGAACCTTCCTGTGGATTTAACTTTTTTTGTACCTTTCATAAACTCACCAATAATAATTATTTGGGATGCAAAAGCTTTTAAATCTTAAAAAGATTTGCAATGCTAAAAACAAAGAAAGCCCATAAAGGGCTTCTTAGTATTTAACTTTTTATAATCTTTTTTCTTACCTCTGCACCTACTTCAAAGCCCTTTTCAATCATATAATTTACTTCATCTACTGTGAAAGAGCCTCCAATTCCTTTTTGCATTGCTGCCATATAACCGTCTTCTGTTGTTGAAACAGAGTAACGTGCTTCTGCAGCTTTTTCTTCAAGGTAAGTTGGATCCAATAATATTTTTCCTCCAACTTTTACAAAAGTTGTTAGTACTGGAAGGCGTTCTAACTTTATTGTTCCATTATACTCGTGCTTAACGATTTTATTATTTTCATTAAGCTTTGGAATCTTTGCATTATTGAATGTTGCCAACGCAGAAATTGCTCCGGCATCAAAAATGTTTCCGTCTCCATTTAGAACATAAAAGTCCAAGTATCCAACCCAAACAGCTTCGCCTTCTTTTATACAAAGTCCATTAAAGTCAATTGCTTTGCTTTCTCTTATACCTCTGTCAACAACTCTGGCAATTTCTATTTCACTCATTGACGGTCTTCCAGATTCATATTCAGAGTGAGCTAGAGGTAGTGCTTCTGCACCGATTGAAATTGAACCTTTATCTGGGCTATCCGGATAAGGTGTACCAACTTCCATTTTCAGTCCAGCAATTACTTTTGTTTTTCCAAGAGTAACTAAGGCTGAGCCCTCTGCATTTTCTGCAATATTTTTTTGTATTGAAAATTCTCTCATTTGGTCAAGAGCTCTTCCGTCAATTCTTTTTCCTTGCCTAGCAAGCTCAACTATTTTTGAGACATCATAATCAAGTACTGTCGATCTCATTTTTTCACCTTCTTTATTTTTTTATTTGCTTCCTTTGAAACAACTTTTTCCGTATTCACTTTTTTTTCTCCAACTTTTTCTTCAACAAGTTTTTCTGATGCTTCACCCAATTTAAACTTTTCTTGCAAAGCTTTCTTTTGGATTTCATAAACTTTCTTGCACGCAGCAATACCCGTTTTTACAAGCTGATCCCACTCTTTCTTTGTGAGCAATCCATCCATTTGCAATAAAACAATTTCTTCACTATTAGGAAGAATTGCTATTGGTATATCAACCGCATCAGGCGCATCTTCTTCAGCTTTGTCTAAATCAACTACTAATTCGTTGAATGCTTTTCCTATTCCTGTTGCTGATACAAGATCGCGCATAGGCATTCCTGCATCTGCAAGAGCAACACTTGCTGCTGTTAAACAAGCAACTCTTGAACCTGCATTAGAGTCAACAACTTCTACGTAAACACCAATTTCAGTGTTTGGAAATTGTTCAACAAAAACAGCTCTTTCAAGTGCTTCGCCTAAAACCTTTGATATTTCCATATCTCTTCTATTTGGCCCTGGTCTCTTTCTTTCAGGTACACTAAAAGAAGCCATTCGGTACTCGGCTTTTATTACCGCTCTTAATGGGTTTGCAGTGTGTTTTGGCAGAGCCTCTCTTGGCCCATAAACAGCTGCATAAACTTTATTTTGTCCCCATTCGAGGTAAGCTGAACCATCAGCATTTGGGATTACTCCCGCTTTTATGCTCAACGGTCTTATTTCATCCATTTTTCTTCCGTCAAGTCTTTTCTTTGTTTTCTTGTAGTCAACAACTACTTCTTCATTTTTACTCATATACATCACTCTCAATATCATCCCAATTTAATTTCCTTTAACTGCTTTCTTAAAAAAATCTTCAACAGAGTTTGTCAAATTACTCTTGAACGAATTTTCTTCAATGAAAAGCACTACTTTTTTCAATAATTCCAAATTACCATTTCTCGCCCAAACCCTACCATTTTTTCCAATATATATTTCAGAGTTTGTTCCTTTTGCAAGTAATTCTAACATAGAACCATTTTTTCCTATAAGTCGTGGTGTTCTAACAGGAGTTACTTCAACTACTTCTCCACCAAATAATCTTTTTGGAAAAGAAAGTTCTGCTTCTCTCATTTCGTTCACATTACTTACTTTTGAAAGAACCAAATCCCCAACTTTTAATTGTTCTCTTACTGCTGACTTTGGAATAAATGATTCTGTAAAAGAGTTTATGTTTATCCCGTAACCGGCAAAAACAACTCTACCCACAACACCAACAACTGTATCTTCCACTTGCGGGATATATTTTCCCTGCAATGGAACAACACTTGCCGAATCAGATTCGTCATCGCTTATTCCCAATACTTTCGAATATATTTTTCCTTCGGAAACAAATACATTTCCTCCGAGTCTTTTTCTCTCAACGGACAATAACTCGCCCGGAATTACTATTTTCTTCATCTTTTTTCACCTAACCTTTTTCAAAAATTATTTTTTAAACTAAAATTGTTTTCCATTACTCAATTATTTTTACATCTATTTCCCCATGAGTAACAGAATTTAATTCGTTTAACAAATCCTGTTTCATACCAACAGGCAAAACGAATTCTGCTACCAAAGAACCATCATTAAGCCAAGCCTCTTTTTTCATTTCAAACTTGTGTATTATCGAAGAACATCTTCCCGCATATTGTGCAGGAACTTTCACTGCAAAATCAATTTTTTCCATTGAAATTGGAATAATTCTTTTTATTGCATCAACGATTGAATTAACTTGTTCTTCAACACTTTTAACCGGATCAATATGCACCTTTGCTTCTGATATTGCATTTTCTATTCTCTGTGGGGGGTGAGGAGTTTTTGTCTGTGGATTAATTGCGTTTCTTGAAATAAAAGAAATTATTTCAGCTCTTTTCTTTTCAAGGAAAGCTTTTC
>CAYODU010000039.1:0-5021 GCA_964402905.1 uncultured archaeon | reverse complement strand
AAAAAGCATTTGCAGGGCCTATTCCTCCGCGTGCAGTTTCAGGGAGTTCTTTTAGAATTGCATTCATTGCAATCCTACACCTCATTCTTATGGCCTTTTCTTTTAAACGCTGTGTTCTTGTAAGCTCTTTTCCTTCTCCAAGACCATAATATGACTTGACATTTTTTCCCGGAATGAATTCTGTTGCAAGATACCATGCTCCTTGTCTTTGAATGCCACGTGGTACTGCATTAATCTTACTTTTTGTCCTTTAACAACATAGCCTTTTCTTGAAAGTAATTCATCAACATGATGAATTTGGCGAAGCATATCATCAATGGGGTTGTGTTTCTTGGCTTTTGTTTGCCTTGCTTTTACAAAAAAAGTTCCATTTTTTGTTTTTACTTTTATTAAAAAACCGCCCCTTTGCCTGCCCTTATAATCTCCAGTAGCTTCTTTTGTTATTACTACTTCATTTGGCAAAATAATGAGAATATCTTTTTGTCTCTCTGCTGATAAATCGTACATATGTTGTTTAATAGCTCTAAACACATCCGAGAAAAGCTGGGGATTATCTCGAAAAAATTTTCTAGCTACCCTTGTTTGTCTAAGCGTAATTAGTGGTGAAGATCTGTGCCTTTTCATTGCCCTAACTTGTTCTTCTTGTTCGGGAGTAAGTATTGTTTTTAGGGGCCTGATTTTGCTTTTCCTTCTAAACCTTTTCATGGCTGCAGTCCTACCAACAAAAAAAGAAATCATTCCCATAATGATTAATTGCTACGCTAAACAATAAAATCTTTTCTCTTATTAAAAAAAGTGTCCAACAAATAGTGTCTTATTTTTTTATGAGGATTATAATTTTTTCTTTTCTTTCTAGAATAAATTTATCTGGATCAATAAGCTCTTTTATTTTTTCGAATGTGTAGGGATGTATATTAAGAACAAGTAATCCTCCTTGGGGTAACATCTTGTAATATCGCTCAAGTATTCTTTTATTATTTAATCCGTATTGAAGAGCACCTGCTCCATCAAAAATAATATCATATTTTTTTCTTGCTGAAAGATTCTCTACTAATCCTATTTTTTGAGAATCAACCCAATTAACATCTCTCCTTCCACGATCAATAGCAGAAGAAATTTGATTTGCAATATCAGCATTAAATTTTTGTCTCTCACTTTCTGGTCCATTAAAAGGATAATACTCGGCATGTGCACGAGTCCTTGCTGTTTTTAGACTCCTTCTTTTTGATTTTGTCGAAAGATTTGGGTGACGAAGAGTAATTGCAGTAACTTCAATATCTTTTCCAAAGGCTCTTTTTAAATCTGCAGAAACTCCCATTAAACCGGCTCCAGAATCAAGGAAACGCAAGGGCCTACCCAATGCTTGTTGTTTTTCTCCCACTATGTCCTCAATAAAAGGCACACTACTTAGTCTTCTTGCTGCAGAATAAGTAAGGCGCCACCCTCTTAATTGCTCTTCTCTTTGACCGCGAACAGTTTTTGCTAGTCGGTCTCGTTTTTCCTTGGAAAGCTTTTTCGTCCAGTGCATACAAGTAAGTTATTTTCTAAAAATAAAAACTTATTCTCTTGTTCTTTTCAAATATAAATCTTTCTTTCTTCAAAATGATTATGTAACATTATCAAATTCTGTGCGCCATTTCCATATTTTTGCCATCTCTTCCACCGAAGAATATTTTGTCACGCTTAACATCTCTTATTTTCCGTAGTACAAAAAGTCCAGCTCCATAATTTTCTGGCGGGGCTTTATCTGTTGGCTCAGTCAGATCGTTATCATAAATTTTTTCAACAACAAATCCATGGATTACTCTTCCTTCTTTGATTAATTTCATTTCGGGCATAGATGGGTGTGCAAATGCAACAAGTAGCCGTCCATTAGTTCTTAGTATTCGATTTAGTTCTTGGAGTGCTCTCAAACTTTCTTCAATGCTACCTTCTTTTAATTCAAACCCACTAATTCCTTTGTGATAATCAGCAAAAAGAAAGTGGTCTCTTATTAGATAATCAAAATGATTTGAGGGAAAAGGCAACGCTTTTTCAGTTTCCCTCATCCAAACTCCTTTTGGCATGTGCATTGGCGTTCTTTTGTGTTTCTCTGGTATTGCACTGTGTACAGTTGCTTTTACTCCTCTTCTACTTTTGGCAAGGTGGTTTGAGATAAAATCAGTATCAATAGTTTCTGCTCGCATTCCTTCGACTTCGTTTAGAAAATGGGCATATACTCCAGTTGACCCCCCAAATGGAGGACTCTTTTTCCTCTCAAGTTGCCGCCAGAGCAATGCAAAAGCATAGTGTGTAAAATATCATAATCTACTCCAATTCTTGCTCTTGAGTGAAATGTAATTCTTTTGTATTCGTGCGGTTCAAAACTAAAGCGTCGAGCAAAAGGCACAACATCCTGTGCGTGCTTTCTATTGTTTGCTCGAATATCAAATGCGATTAGTTTTGCTGCTGCTCTGTCAAATATTCTTCTTAGAGGCATGATATATTTAGGAGGTGTTTCCTTAATTAATCTTTTTCCTAAAATAAAATATTTCAAAAAAAAGTTTTTCTAATGTTAACAAATGTAAAGGTTTAAATTAAAGTAAATTATTGTTTATTCATGCCTCCAAGAAAAACACGCGGGATTAAACCCAAGTATCCTAAAGAATCAACAATTATCTCTAACAGAGCTTTCAAAGTTCATGTTGAAGCCTTAAATGGACACGGAGCAGTATTAACTCCTGCAATGAGAGCTAAGATAGCTGAGCGTGTTCATCACATGTTAAAAGTTGAAGCGAAAAAAATGGCAAAAAGAAATGAACTTCCTAAATGAATAATTTGTTTAATCTTTCTTTATTTTATTCTTTGATGTTCTTTGTTTATTTTGTAAAGTGTCGTGACAATACTTTGTATTGTGGTTATACAAATGATTTGAATAAAAGGATTGATTCTCACAATAAAGGAAAAGGCGCAAAGTATACAATGAAAAGAAGACCCGTAAAATTGGTTTACTCTGAAATATTTGAAACAAAGAGTGGAGCAATGAAAAGAGAGTACTTTTTAAAACAATTGAGTCGCACTGAAAAAGAAAAAATAATTATGTATAAAACAATTTAAGCAAACAATTTAATACTACAAAAACAATAATTTTTTTATGAAAGTAAAGCGTTTAATTGGTTTTATTGTTGCAATTATTGTTTGTGAGCTTGCAGGTATTATTGGATCTGTCTTTACTGCTCCGAGTATTCCTACTTGGTACGCTTCTCTAACAAAACCTTTTTTTAATCCGCCTAGCTTTCTTTTTGCTCCGGTTTGGACTTTGCTTTACGCATTAATGGGGATAGCGCTTTACCTAGTTTGGGAGAAAAGAAAGAAAATCAAAAACAAGTTAGCTTTGATTTTATTTTTCTTCCAGCTTATTTTGAATACGCTGTGGTCAATACTTTTCTTTGGTTTCCATAATCCATTTTTAGCATTTGCAGAAATAATTTTGCTTTGGATTGTTTTGCTTGCAACAATAATCAAGTTTTACCCTATTTCAAAAAAAGCAGCATGGCTTCTAATTCCATATATTTTATGGGTTTCTTTTGCAAGCATACTTAATTTTGCAATATTTTTACTAAATTAGAAAATTGTTTTAAAAAACTCTGTCCTAAAAAGAGTGTTTTTTCACTGCTTACCTTATATGCTGTTGCAAACAATTAATTATTATGCCTGACACAAAAAAAGCTATTTCAAAAAAACAGCAAGATTCTAATTTAAAGGAAAGAAATTCAAACAAAGCAATCGCACTTGAAAAACGTTGGCTTAAAGGCTATAAAACCGGCATGGAACAAGACATTATGGAAGCAAGCAAAAAATAATTCTTTTCTAGTTTTTATTTTGTATTTTATTTTTTCTTTTAAATTCTATATTATTTTGCCCTAATAATTCTCTCAAAAGTGTCTTTTATTGTTGTTTCAAATTTGAGTTCTCTTTGCTCTGAAAGTGCTTTAAAAAAATCTTGTGCGCTTCTCAATCCTTTCGTTGCTCTTATCTCATTCGCTAGCAAAAATGTTTGTCTTCCTATTCTATTACTTTCAGAATATGTTTCTGAAAACTTTTCACTGTCTAACTTAACTCTTGCAAGCCTTAACATTCTATTTCTCTGTCTTTCGCTTAGAAGCGATTGAATAAACATTGATCTTCCCTCCGCTAACACTTCTTTATTGGCTGCATCTCTTTCTGGACCAATTTCGTTTTCTATCCAGTGATCTAGTTCGTGTCCAACAACTCTTAAAACTCCTTTTCTATTTAGTGAAGATTCTTTAACAAAAGCTGCTTGTGTTGTTGTAATCCCGCCAGAAGAATTTATCTTGATAGTGTGTTCATATAATGATTCAACTTGCAGGTATTGTTCAGATGGTAATATGATTAAGCTTTCTGTAAGTGCTTGAACCAAACTCTTTCCAGGAGATTTTCTTGCTAGGGTTCTTCTCAGAGCTAATATTTGTCTTCTTGTGTATAATGGGAGAAGAGCTATAATAGTTCGTCTTATTTGTACTGCATATTCTTTTTTTTTATAATTTTGAAAATCCATTACCAACTGTTTGATAAATTCATATCGGCGTATACTTAATTCTACTCTAGTTAATTGTTTGCGTTTCTCAGCAATATATTTCTCATGTTCTTTCCAAGCCAAATCAGCTTCAGCTCTTTTTCTTTTCGCTTCTAGTTCAGCTTCTCTCTTCCTTTCTTCCAGATGATTTAACTCTCCTATAATGTGCTGACGCGTTCCTGTTCTTTTACCCTTCATAATTATTTTGTATTTGTTTAAAGTATTTAAATACACAAGAACTCTGTCTAAACAAAAATGTTATGTATATAAACGGGATTGGTTAAAAACAATGCCGAATTTGTTTAATCTTTTTGTATCACGTTTAAAAGAAATAACTTTTTTTTATTCTTTAAATGTAAATATAAATTATTGAAAACTATACAACTATAAACTTTAAGCAACAATATTTTTCCATGAAAGCGCTGAAAAGAATTAGAAAAATACT
>CAYODU010000038.1:0-5110 GCA_964402905.1 uncultured archaeon | reverse complement strand
AGAACCTTCAAGTGATCATATGCTTTATTGTTTCTGTACTTTACAACAAGTGATTGCTCGATGGGCTGTTTATAAGCAATTAATGCAAGTGTCTTCATTATCCCTTTGTGAAACATTGAGTCCTGTGCAAAGTGAGAAACCTTGTCCTCATACTCTTTTTTTACTCTCATCTGGTAACCGGCATCAGAAGAAATTATTTCAAGAGAAGATTTTCGGTTATCATAAAAATGAATTAATTCATCAAGCATTGATTTTGTTTCAATGCGCGAATCCACTTGCGCAATATCTTTTAATTCTTCTAAAAGCAAGGGTTTTGGAGACATGAATAGTGCTGCTTCCATAACCTTCTCTTTTTCCATTCTATCCATAGCTAACATAAAGAAAGAATTAATCTAATTTAAAGCTTTTGTTTAACTGCCAGAAGTTATTTTCTCCAATAGGATTTTAAACATTAAAAACACTATTACATTGGTGATTTAAATGGTTTATGAACACACAAATTCAAGAGGAAAAAAGTATTTTTTGCACGGAAAAGGCCGATTGTTCTATTTTGGTTCAGTACAAAAAGAAAATGCAATAGATTTACCAAGCGGTTATATTGTTGTTGAAAATCAAACAACTGGTTTACCGATGTTAAAGAAAGCATAAATATTCAAGGGTAACTTTTATGGCACTAAAAGGACCTTTAGCCACAACCCATAGGCGAAGAGGAAATCAATTTGCAACTAATCCTGCAACCCGTGGAAGATAACCAAGGATTTCTCGTGAACGTATACTTGCCGAATATTATGAAAAGGGAAGAAAAGGAATTAATCTCAAGGCTTTTAATATTGCAAAAAGAATTCCGAGAACAACAAGTCTTTTTGAAAGAAGAGGATTGACCCCAAGACAAATTAAAGTACGACAAGTACTTTCACTGGATAATGTAGCTTCAAGAGCAGCAGATCATGCCGTGAGAAGATTCACTACAATGGGCGATCTTAACTTTATGGCAAAGAGCGCAGGAGTTGAGCCAGAAAAATTCACACCTGCTGAGCTAAAAGATAAAGTTTGGGAAAAGACATATGGAAGCATCATTAAAGATTTATACAAAAGGGTTAAAGGAAAAAAAGAACTCGCAGAGCTAAAAGAGCTCGTGCAAAACCGAGTAAAAGTAAATAAATATTTGTCAGTTGCTCGAAGAGTTCATGCCGAACGAAGTAGGCATTGGGGAAAATTTAGTAAAATAGTTGAGAAACTTGTTGAGAGCGGGGTTAATCCAGAAGAAAACATTGAATCCGAAGTGCAACGTATTCTTAGAAGAAGAATAAGCCCAAAACTTAAGGCACTAGATATTGTTGTTGCATCATCATTATACGCCGATATAATACTCAGAACACACGGGGAAGGATTAACAGAAAAACAACGCGGCGAGTTATGGGAAGATTCTTACAGCAAAGCCATGAAAATAACTTATCCATGGGTAGAAGCACAAGAAGATGTTGTTGACAATATAATCGGATTTCATAAACCAAGAAAATAAATCTTTATCTGAGAAAATTATAAGGGAGATTAACCCAAAACCCTTTTTAATACCTTTTTCTTTATAATTTGTTATTCTATTCAGAAAAAATGATTGTTTATGTGGTGGTTTTATGGCAGAAAAAAAAGAGAAAGATGAGAAGAGTGAAATTGAAAAAAAGCTTTTTGTTGAAAGAAAAAGTGCTTGGGAAATACTTGATAAAAAAGAGATTAAAGATTCTTTTGAATTAGCAGAAGAATACAAATTATTTTTAAATGAAAATAAGAGTGAAAGAGAAATAGTTGCTTTTGCAAAAAAAACAGTTGAAAAAAAAGGTTTTGTTGATATTAGTAAAGCAACTGCTTCTTCAAAAAAGATTTTCGCAATTAACCACGACAAAAACATTTTGATTCTTGATTTATCTGAAGGGAAAATTTCAAACGGATTGAGAATACTTGGTTCGCACATAGATTCTGTAAGACTTGACTTCAAATTAAGCCCTGTTTATGAATCCGACGGATTTGCAATGATTAATTTACATTACTACGGTGGAATAAAAAAGTACCACTGGCTTAATGTTCCACTTGCAATGCACGGAGTTGTTTTCGACAAAAAGGGAAATAAAATTAATATTTCTTTAGGGGAAAAAGAAAGCGAACCCGTTTTTGTTATAAGTGATTTATTGCCACACCTAGAAGGAAAAGAATTTGAATCAGAGAAAGCTACAGAAATAATTAAAGGAGAGGATATGGATGCTATCGGAGCATCTATGCCAATTGATGATAAAAAAGTTAAAGAAAAAATTAAAGCAACTTTTTTGAAAGCACTCAATGATAAATACAATATTATTGAAGAAGATTTTATTTCGGCAGAAGTATCATTATATCCTGCGACAAAAGCACGCGATGTGGGGGTTGATAAAGCAATTATAGGTGCGCCCGCACATGATGATAGAGCATGTTCTTTTGTTGCACTAAAATCTTTACTTGATTCAAAAAGCAGATTTCCATCAGCAGTACTATTTGTGGACAAAGAAGAAATAGGAAGCACAGGAAACACAGCAATGAGTTCTATTTTCCTTGAAGAAACGCTTACAAAAATAGCAAAAATGAAAGGTGAAAAAGTTTCTGGACAAGAAATACTTTTCAACTCAATGGCAATCAGTGCTGATGGTACATCAGGACTTGATACAAAATACATGGATAAAATGGATTTAACAAATGTAAATAAAATGGGTCACGGAATTGCAATTGAAAAAGCAACTGGTTCCGGTGGAAAATATTATGGAAGCGATGCTAATGCGGAGTACATGTCTTTTATAAGACAAATACTTGGGAAAGCAAATGTTCCTTTCCAGTACGGAGAAATGGGTAAAGTTGATCAGGGCGGTGGCGGAACAATAGCATATCTGCTTGCAAAATACAACATGAATATTGTTGATGCTGGCCCACCAATACTTGCAATGCACTCCCCATTTGAACTACTAAGCAAAATAGATTTGTATTGTACTTACAAAGCATACAAAGCGTTTCTTGAATTAAAATAAAAAATAGAATTGTTTTTTATACTCGAAACGCGTTTTGTTTTTATGAACCATTTAGGGTTATGGAACAAAGCTGATGCAGTTATACTATTTAATTTTCATAGTTATTGGAAAAACCCTTTGGTTAACAAGTACCTCGGAACAAATGCAAGTGAAAAATATGAAGGAATTCTTATTATTAAGAAAAAAGGAAAAGCAATTTGGCTTTCCCACCCATTTAATTACCCCCAAGCAAAAAAAGCTTTTTCAAAAAAAGTTATTGTGAAGGATTACCCAGAAAAAAATGAATTAAAAAAAGTACTTAACACAGCTGGAAAAAAAATTGGCTATGATGCACGCTTTACAACAGTTTCGCAGTTAAAATGGCTAAAGAAAATTTTAAAAAAACAGAAATTGTTTAATGTTTCCCTTGAAATAGAAAAAGAGAAAGAAATAAAAAATGAAAAAGAAATAAAAAACATTTCAACTGCTGTAAAAGAAACAAAAAAAGTTTTAACAAAAGTTAAAAATTCAGTTCTTTGTCCAGGAATAACAGAAAAAGAAATTGAAATTTTTATAAAAAAAGAATTTGAGAGAGACGGTTTTGAAACAGCTTTTTGCATTGTAGCATTTGGAAAAAACACTTCTAATATACACCACATTTCTGGAAAAACAAAACTATCTTTTGGACCAGTTTTAATTGACACGGGAGCAAAATACAAGGGCTATTGTGCTGATATTACACAGAGTTACTGGTTTGAAAAAGGAAATGAAATTAAAAAGGGAGAGAATAAGAAATACAGAAATAATTATGTAGAATACTGTGCTGTTTTTGATGCAGTAAAATTAGCTTTAGAAGAAATTGAAAAAGAATTGGTGCCAGGAAAAAAAGCATCAGTACTTGCAAAAAAAGTCTCTTACTTAAAAATTCCTCATGCACTTGGACATGGCATAGGAATCGAAGAACATGATTCCCCCGGCGCAATAAGCGAGAAAAGCATTTGGATAATGAAAAAAGGAATGGTTTTAGCTATCGAACCCGCAAAGTACACGAAAAAATTTGGTGTGAGGATTGAAAAAGATTATTTATTAATAAGAAAGGGGTATATTAAATTATGAAATTAAAAATCAAACTCCCCGGAGATGCGAGGAGAAAAGTAATTAAACGCGGGCAAAAAGCACCGAGCTTGGATATGGTTTTGAGAACAACAGCCGGGGTATTGAGACAGAAAAAAGCAATGGGCAATAAATTTGGAAGTAGATTAGATAAAATGACAAGCAGAAGAACAGTAAAAATTGTTCTGGATAGACTTGGAATAACTGATGTTAAAAAAAGAGAAAAAATCTATGATTTAATTTACAGAAAACTTCTGCGCACAAAAGAACTTGAAGCAAGGA
The DNA here is from genome assembly GCA_964402905.1 of uncultured archaeon. GTDB lineage: Archaea > Iainarchaeota > Iainarchaeia > Iainarchaeales > JAAZKV01 > JABIDZ01. The sequence continues at coordinate 689 of CAYODU010000038.1, read as the reverse complement.
AACAATATGAGGGCAGGGATAAAATAATAATAGAAATTAATTCAGAATTAAGAAATCTTCTTGGTAGAAAAAGGGCACAATTTGGCATTGAAATGATCCATGTTACAAATGAAATTGATCGCCTGGAAACTGCAAATGATTATATCCGCCGACATCCCAGAGATAAGAAAAGAAGTAAAGAATAAAGCTATAATAGTTTCCAATCGCTTTTTTATCAACAAGATTAAACAAATTATTTGTTGATTTTTATGTCATTGGATTTTTCAAATGCAACGGAAAAAATTCTTTCAGCTGTTAAAAATCAAGAGCTATGTATCATTATTGGGGATTGTGTTGTTGACTATGACGGAAGAGCAAGCTCAAATTTACCTCTTGGAAAAAGATTAATTCTAATTAAAGCTGATTCGTCGGTATCGGTTCATGAAAATAGATTAGTGAGGCCCACAAATTACATGATGAATGCAAAAATATCTTGTAAAATTGATGAGGAAAAAAAATGTCTTGTTTTGAAAGCAAATAGATTAAAACCAAAAGAAAGTATAACAATTTTTTTCACAAGAATTGAAGCAGTTAATGCATTTGATTTACCACAAAGCAACGATTTGCGTTTAAGCGGAAGTGAAAAAGAATTAAATGATGCTTTAATGGATGACCTAAATTTCCTCGAACCAGGTTTAAAACCAATTAAT
>CAYODU010000037.1:0-5610 GCA_964402905.1 uncultured archaeon | reverse complement strand
GCAACAAATTGAGCAATCTTTCTTCTACCATCAATGCTATCATCCATTTCAGTATTCATATAAACTTCATAACCATAACCGCGAATTCTGCTTCTTAACGCAGGATGTACTTTATCTAAATCACTATAATTTCCAGCAGCAATTAAAACAAAATCACAAGGAACAGGCTCCGTTCGAGTCATTGCTCCAGAAGAATTTTCACTCTGGCCAGTAATAGAATACTTTTTTTCTTGCATCGCTGTTAGGAGTTCTTGCTGAGATTTATGCGTCAAAGTAGCAATTTCATCAATAAATAATACACCGCCAGAAGCTTTGTGAATCATACCCGGCTCAACTCTCAAATGAGGAGGAGTACCAAGACCGCCGCTGTTATGCACTAAAATGTCTTCAACGAAGAGGTTTCCTGTTTCGGTTGTAACATTATAAACGTAACCTTTATGCTGACGCTTAGAGATTTTCGGATGAAATTCTGAGACTGACTTGTTAAGTTTAAGTGAAGGTTTTGAAGAAGAAACTTTTGAGGTAATTATCTTAGAACTCTTAGCAGGCACAGATTTAGTTTTATTTAACACCATAACCAATACGTTTTGGAAAACAATTAAATACCTATTTGAAGAGAAACTAAATCACCACTTTGCAAAGTCAAAAGCACATTTTTGTGAAAGGAAACTCTATGATTATTTGTTGTTTTAGCCTAAAACTGTTTGCGTGCTTAAAGTGACCCAAATAAGAACTAAAAGAAGAACGAAAAGACTTTTCTTTCATTGAATTCTTTTCAAAGAAAAAAATCTTGCTTTCTAAAAGTTCTTTATTTGCTATCAAAAGTGTTTTTTTGAAATTATATAAAACTCTTTTTCTAACAAAAACACTCCATGGTTTAGTAATGTATCCTAAAAAATCTATACCATTAGTTATCGGTAATAATTTTGCCTCGTTTTTTAATTTTAATAATAAATTTGTTTCTAAAAAATATTTTATTTCCCAAAAACAACCCAATAATTCTTCTTTTGATTTTGATAATAAAATAAAATCATCAACGTAGCGCACATAATACTCGCATTTTAATTTTTTTTTCACAAATTGATCTAATTCATTCAAATAAACGTTTGCAAAAAATTGGCTCGTGTGATTACCGATAGGAAGACCTTTACCTTTTTCAACATTAATTAAGGATTTGTGTTTTGGAACTAGCTCACTAACCCATTTTTTGGATTTTTGGTGATAATTATTTGTAGGATCATGAAAAATAATTTTTTTGGAAATCCAAAGCAAATCACACTTAAAATCACCACTCCAAGCATCATAATTAGAAACTCTTGTTTCTATTAATGAAAACAATATTTGCTTATCAATACTCATAAAAAAATTTTGTATATCTAATTGTAAATAAAAAGCTCTTTTTCTACCAGAATTACTTCCCATTATTTTTCGCATATTTCTTTGCAAATGTTTTACTGCTTTATGCGTTCCTTTTTGTTTTCTACACGCAAAACTATCATTTAAAAAAATCGGTTCAAACACCTTTTCCAACTCACTTACAATCAAATGATGAACTATTCTATCCCTAAAATCTGCTGCAAAAATTTCTCTCGGTTTTGGTTTTAAAACCGTAAAACAAACAGAACGCCCCGGCTCATAAGTCCTATTATTTAACGAATAGTATATTTCTCGCAGGTTTTGTTCAAGGTTTTCTTCGAATTTTAAAGCATTTATTGTACTACGCTTTCCTTTTCTGCAATTAATATAACTATTGTAAATGTTTTGGAACTCAAACAGAGCCGAGGTTTTTTCTTTTTCCAAACGAACACAACGGGCATAGTTGTTATTAGTCTTATTATTGTTGTTGATGTTGCCATTGTTCGGATTGTAATTGTATGCATTGGTAGGCGACCAAGGAAGACTCGTTGTGTACGAACTATTCATAGCTAACACCCTAGAGTGTTAGCAGTTTTTTTCACCACATGGGTTGTTCGCATCAAAAAGAAACATGCTATTAACGCTTTCTTCCCGAGGAAAGAAATTCTGAGCCGTTCTGTTAATACAAAGCTTTCGCTTTGCCTCACTAACTTTGTTAATGAGAATAACCCTTTAAGAGAGATTGTTGAATACATGGTTTTGTCTCTTTTATTTTTGGCTGTTAAGCCATGCTTGAGATTGTTTTGCTAAATCAACTACTAAATTAGAAGAATACTCATAAGAAGAAAATTTTTTGAAAACGCCAACTTCTTTACACAACCGAACAACAAGTTTTAATTCTTCTACCAAAGCAACTAATTCTTGTAAAGATTCTTTTTTGTTAGGCAAAGAATTTGTCCGCATTATTTGACAAGCGATTTGCCTACTCTTATTCCTCAAATCAGTTCCAAGAACATACTTATCATAACGAGAAAAACCTTTAACTAGTTTCTCAAAATAAATACACAAATCAAGAGACTTTTTGTAAATAGGAAGATAATCATACTTTGCCATTAAAAAAAACTCCTCAAAAATATTTTCGAAAAAAATCGCGTGCCCTAACGGGCACTATTTTTTCATCATACTCACATAAAACTCTTAAACACGAAATCATCAAATCATCAGCTTTCCAAACGAACACAACGGGCAAAGTAGGTAGTAGTCTTACCATAGCTGTAGATGACGCCAGCGTACGGAAAGTAACCGTATGCAGTGGTAGGCGACCAAGGAAGACTCGTATTCGTCCAAATATAATTTGTAAAACACGGCGAAAATTCTTGCACACAAACATAACTACTCGCACTAGGCCCACTATAATCAAAAGTACTAAAAGCCTCAGCAACAGTAGCCAACCTCCAATCACTAAAACCACCAGCACTAAAATTATTACAATAACTCATAGCTGAATTCCAATCCATAGTAGATGAAGATTGTCCCTTCCACCACAACAAATTATTCCAAGTATCTTCAACAAAATTATTCCCATCCCCGTAAGGATTAGTATATGCAATAAATCGCCCGTTCACAAACATGTTCCTGTCATTATCCACTGCCGCATTCTGATTTGCAGGAACATTCACATCACTACAAGTAGTCGCATTAACCCAAGTACTACCATTCCAAGCAGTACACTTAGTCTGACCCGAATGCAAACCCAAATAACCCGTAACACCAAAAATACTAACATTACTAGAAATATTTTTTGCATTCAAATCCGAATCCGCACTAGGAACACAAATAGAATCTGGAGAAGTACTAGGACACTGATTAGCCAACAAACTCACAGAATAATTCTGGCACTCAAAAAAAGTACTAGCCGGATACCTCTCAGTTTTAACCAAACCAAATTTAGTAACATAAGTGATAACAACCGTACTAGCCAACCTACCACCCTCATTACAAATATCACTACTGCTAACAACAAAATTCTGTCCACTACCCATAAACAAATCTTCAGAATAATTTGCGTCCTCACCACCAATATTTACATTACTAATAGTAATAGGATCACTAGAATTATTCACCAAACGAACCAAATAATTACCATCAGGAGTAACACTAGTCTCAGTCAAGGCAAGAGTATTAGACCAATTCTTTAATTGAGTGGAATTATCACCAACCTCACTGCCAGTACCAAAAAAACCAGTTAAAATACCAACAACAACCAAAGACAAAACAACAACAACACCAATAATCAACAAATACTCAATCGTACCCTGAGCCTTAAAATTAATTCTTCGCATAACCAAAACAACAACAAAACAACTATAAAAAACTAACTTTCAAAAAAAAAAAACGGTTTTCTAGTAAATCCGCTTTAACGCTTTATGCTCTTTTGCTAACTGGACTTGTTGTTTTAATCTTTCTTTTTTGTCTTGTGCATATTTCAAATCAAACTTTTCATTAAATGCAAGAACTTTTTCATGATGAGTTTGAAAAAAAATTCTGTAATTGTAACTAACGTGCCCGTCTTTTCGATAAGTGGGTTTACATAATTCTTTTCTTAAATTTGGCGTTGTGGTTAAATCAACCGTGCCACAAAGTCGTTTTACCTCTCCAAGATATGCTCTGTGTTCTTTTTCCAACGCATCTATTTTGCTTAAACCTAAAGAAAAATCACAGAATCTTTTTGTCCAAGCCCAACGCGAGTCACCTCTGAAGCGAGGAACTGAAACTTCAGAAGCGAGCAATCCGTCAAGAAAAGCTATTCTTAATTCTTCTGAAGAATCAAAAATCCATTTTGGTAAAAAATATTTTTTTGAAACTTTATTCCCGACTGGCGAACCAAGTGCTGCAAAAAAACGAATAACTGCCCGATCATAACAACGAAAATTATACGAGTGACCATATTCTCCACCTTCAACAATTTGTGTTTTTCCAACAGCGAAAGAAAATATTTTTAGTAAATCTTCCTGCCACAAGTCAATGTCTCGTATATCTGAAGAAATAAAAGCGACTGTGTTAAAACGACAATCAATTCCACCATCACCAAAAAGAGTTCCAAGAATATTAAAAATTATTTTTGCATCTTTGTGATTTTCAGTAAAAGGAAGCAATCCTGCTTCTTTTAACTTTTGAACAACTTTCAATGGATTGGGAATTGCTTTCTTTTCTCCTTCTGTGTGCCACCATCTTGTTGAACCTTGTTTCACACCAAGAAGCTTAGCCGCTTTCTTATATCCAAAAGTTGGATTTTCTTGAACAAGCTTTTTGTATTCAAAATATTTCTGACAAGAAAATTGATCTTCTTTTGAATAAGTATTTATTAAGTCTTGTTCAGAAACAAGAATTTTGCTTTCCATTATAGAACCCATTTCTGGAGCTTTATAATCGCTTCGGGAGTGAAATGCCGGTAATGCCGCAGGTATTTCATTCATAATTAATCACCTCATCGAAATCATCTTCGATAAAAGAAGATTGATTTTCGAGAACCCAAAGCTCTCTCGAATCCAAATCATTTGGATTGTTTTTAGCAATCCATTTTACTTGCTTAATTTCTTCCGTTGTTGGCTTTGCGAAATTTTCTAAAGAAAAAACCATTTTGACCACCTCCAGTAAAACGAATTTTTTCTGAAGACGGCTTGGCGCGGCGGAGGCATTAAAACCTTTAGCCCGCAGGCGACTTTCGCTAAAAGCGAAAGGAAAGGTTTAAGCCGAGCGCCGCGCAGGCGTAAGAAAAAATTCGGTGGAGGTGGTCTTTAGGTTTGAAAAGAAAAAAGCAAAGCCTAAAGGAAAAAGAAATTAAGCTGTTGCTTTGGATTGAGAAAGTTGAAATAAAGAGTCATTAGGAGAAACTTTCTTTGCTTGTTTATCTCCAGCTTTTGTAATTACTTTGTGCTCTGGAGTTAAAGCAATTTTTTTACCTTTAGCTTCAATTTCAGTTAATTCTCCATCAAAAGGTTTTCTGTTCAGAGAAAGAATTCTTGACAAAACAACTTTTCCTTCTTTTTCTCCAAGAGTAAAAATTTTTTCTTTAGCAGGAAGCATTATTGCTTCATAACCTTTTTCATTTTTTACAATTTCGCTTTTATATTTTACAATCATTTCATCCCAAAGTTCAGCAAAAGGTTTTGAAATTAATTTTTTTCCTTTCAAAATGTATAAATTATTGAAACCATAATGGCACTGGAGCGGATCGTGTCTAACATCACCAAG
>CAYODU010000036.1:0-6756 GCA_964402905.1 uncultured archaeon | reverse complement strand
ATACAATTTCTTTTACTGAATCTGCAGTTAATCCAGATGGTAATTATGCGTTGAGAGTGTTAAATAATAATTCTGATTCAGTAACAATGAGCAATATTTCTGTGGGGGATAGAAATGAAAATTTTTCACAAGAAATATTCTTGGGCAGTTCAAAAACATTTGTTGTTCAAAGTGATGATGCGTGTAATAACGGACAAGTTATTGTAAAAGATGTTGTTATCACTTACATAAACAAATATGGTATTACAAAAAGAGAAGTTTTTCCTGCAAAAATTTCTTTTGATTGTTCGAATTATGAAGTTACAAGGGCAAATTTGGTTAATGCTTGTCCTACTTGTGGGGATGTTTGTTCGGGTGGTTCTCAAAGTTTAAGTGATTCTTCAACAACAGTTGCTGCGGGTTGTTACACTGTGACAGCGCTCGAAACAGTTGATACTGACTTGGTTGCAGGCAACATAAAATCAGGAACAAGTTTGTTTGGTTTGACTGGGACCTATACTGGAGCAGCATGGACTTCTGGAATGGCTACTTGTTATAATAGCTCTGACACGAGTGGAATTAGTTGTAGTGGAACGGATTTTCCTAATCAGGATGGAGATTATAGTAATGCGAAAAGCTTTACTTATTCTTACACTGATTTAGTGGGATTAGATAATGAAACTGGTTTAATGTGGCAAAAAGCTTTGGGTGAAAATGCTACTTGGCAAAATGCTTTGAAGTATTGTTACAATTTGGTTTTGTGTGATGATAGTACTTTTCAAGGAAGTTCCGGCGCAGCCGGTTCTTGTGATGGGCACGGAAGTTTAGTTTATGATGATTGGAGACTTCCCAACGTAATGGAATCAATGTCTTCAATAGATTTTTCACAATCGAATCCTTTTAGCTCGCCTTCATTATTCTCTGGTTATTCTAATTTATATTTTTGGACTTCGACAACAAATTTTTCCAGCTCTGCAAGGGCATATTACCTTTTCGTATCAAGCGCTTCCGTAAATATTTCAATTGCCTATGATAACAAATCATCTTCTTACAGGGCTCATTGTGTAAGAACAAATTAATTAAATTACTTTTTTTTCTTTAACAAATCTTTTTCAATTGCTTTTTTTGCTTTTTCAAAAACTTCTTTTTCAGTGAGATTATCTGTGTTAATAATTAAATCAAAAACAGCTAGTTCTTTTGCCCATGTAAAACCATAAAGCTTTTTGTATATGCATGCAGTTTTCTTTTCTTTTTCAATTATTCTTTTTTTTGTTTTTGTAATGCTTTCTCTGTTTCGCAGAGCGGCTCGCTTGTATCTTACTTTGTCGGAAGCAGTGAGCCAAATTTTATATCCTTTTTTGCTTAACCAGGGCATTACCCAACTATCAAGAACAACTCCACCACGATTAATTTTTTTTAGTAACTCTTCATCAACTTTTTTGTCAAAGGAGCCGTTTCTTAGCCTTTCACTAAAAAATATTTTTCCTTCTTCACTTTCCCAAAAACCAGTATTTTTTTTAACAGCAATTTTTTGCTTTTTCAATTCTTTTTCTATTAGGGCGTGAAGTATTCCACTTGTTGGAAAATATTTTAATCCAAAATAATTTGCAATTTTTTCACACAAAACGCTTTTGCCTGTGGCACTAAGTCCATTAACAAGAACAACAATGTCTTTTTTGCTTACCATAAAAGAATATTTTTTTTGTATATTAAAAACATATGTTTTTGTCAAATTAGCAACCTTTAAATAGTATTTCCAACAAATTACTTTCATTGAGTGATTTTATGGTAGATATTTTTTCTTCGTTAACAACATCTTTTTCAGCTGCTCTTCCAAGCCTTATTGCTGCAATAATATTTATTGTAGTGGGTTTTGTTGTTGGAGTAATAGTGAAATTTATTGTTTCAAGTATAATAAGAAGAATGAATATTGACGAGTGGTTTGAACAGCAAAATCTTTTGGCCGCGATAGGCAATAAGCATGTCTCTGATATAGTCGGAACAATCCTTAAGTGGTACATTTTCTTCGTTTTCTTAAAACAAGCAATTGAATTAGTTAATCTTACTACTCTTAATACAGTTCTTGGTTTTTGGATTCAGTATGCAATACTTGTGATAGTTGCTGCGGGAGTAATAATTGCCGGACTTATAATTGGAAGATTTGCAAGAAATGCAATCGAAGCATCAAAGTACTATATGAGTCGATTGTTGGGACTGGTTTTTGAGTTGATGATAGTTTACATTGCAGTAGTAATGGGGATTAGTATAATTGGTTTGCCTACAAATCTTTTAGAGTACGCTTTCTTGATTGCATTTGCTGGTGTTGTTTTATCAGTGAGCATAATGATTGGAATAGGATTTGGTTTTGCAATAAAAGACGAAGCAAAAACAATTGTTAAAGAACTTAAGAAAACAAAAAAATAGCTTTTCTTAAATTGCATCGCTGAAAAACCTTTTTAAACGTTTAACACCTCTACTTTATCATGAGTAGAAGGGATTTAGCCATACAAAGAACGATTCTCTAATTTTTCCTGTTTTAAGACTAAAAGGCACTTTTTTAAAGATTCATTTTCTCTCTTTAATTATAAGGTAGCTGCCAAAGGAGTGTTTTTTGTAAAACAATGATTTTTTGCGTAAAGGGCGATTAGCTCAGCCTGGTTAGAGCATTAGTCTTATACACTAGGGGTCAGCGGTTCGAATCCGCTATCGCCCATCCGCCCCTTTTCTTTTGCGAAAAGAAAAAGTGGAGGTTACCCAAAAAGAAAACTTTTTGGTTTCCCGCAAAACTTTTTGTTTTGCTTGGTTGCCCAAAAAGAAAAGAAGAATTGAATTTATGTGATTTTTATGGTTGAAAATATAAAGGCATTTACTCGCGCAGAAGAAGAAAAAATACGTGCTTTTTGGGTAAAAGAAAAAATAAAAAGTAAGGTGCGTAAAAAATCTTCTGTTGGAAAAGAAAAATTTTATTTCATGGATGGTCCCCCTTATGCAACAGGGCACATTCACATGGGAACTGCTTTAAATAAAATAATGAAAGATTGTGCAATAAGAAGTCAGCGAATGCAAGGCAAAAAAATTTTTGATAGACCTGGTTTTGATACACACGGTTTGCCAATTGAAAATAAAGTTGAGAAAAAACTTGGTTTTGAAAGCAAAGAGGATATTGAAAAATTTGGTATTGAAAAATTTGTTAAAGAGTGTCGTTCTTTTGCAACAGAATTTGTTGGAACAATGGCAGAAGAATTTGATAATCTTGCTGACTGGATGGATTATAGTGATCCATACCTAACTCTTGAAAATGATTATATTGAAGCGATTTGGTTTGCTTTTAAAAAAGCGGATGAAAAAGATCTTTTGTACTTGGGAAAGTATCCTGTACATGTTTGTCCGCATTGTGCAACTGCAGTTGCCTTTAATGAAATCGAGTATGGAAAAGCTACTGATACCTCAGTTTTTATAAAACTAAAATTAGTTGACGAAGAAAATACTTTTTTGCTTGTGTGGACTACAACACCTTGGACGCTTCCTGCAAATACTGGAGTAATGGTGCACCCAAGTTATGATTACTCTTATGTAAAAATGAGTAATGGAGAAAAATGGATTATTGCAAAAGAAAAAGTAGGAGAATTAATGAGTGCTTTTGAAGCGAGTTACTCAATAGAAAAAAATGTTAAAGGAAAATCACTTGAAAATAAAAAATATTTGCCTTTGTATCCTGATGTTGTTCCAAAAGAAGAGAGAGAAAAAGCTTACAGAGTAATCTTGAGTGATAGATATGTAAATCTTGAAGATGGTTCGGGTTTGGTTCATACTGCTCCTGGACACGGAAAAGAAGATTTTGAAGCCGGAACAAAAGCTGGTTTACCGGTTGTTTCTCCAGTAAAATTAGATGGGACTTTTTCAAGCGAAGTAAAAAAGTATGCGGGTAGAAAAGCAAAAGAAGTGAATGAAGAAATAGTTTTGGAGCTCGAAGAAAAAAATCTTTTGCCTTACAAACATTCCTACACACATGATTATCCTTTTTGTTGGAGATGTGATTCGCCCTTATTAATGATTTCTGTTCCACAGTGGTTTTTGAAAGTATCCGAAATAAGAGAAAAAATGTTGAAGGATAATGAGAAAGTTAATTGGGTTCCTTCTTGGATGAAGGACAGAATGAAGAACTGGATAGAAAATTTAAGTGATTGGCCCGTTTCAAGAGCAAGGTATTGGGGCACTCCTCTTCCAATTTGGACTTGTAGTTGCGGAGAAAAAAAAGTTGTTGGTTCAATAAAAGAGCTTACAAAAGAAGCTAATTTGAAAAAAGAAATTGAGTTGCATAGACCCTATATTGATAAAGTAAAATTAAAGTGTAAGTGTGGAAAAGAAATGTCTCGTGTACCTGAAGTTCTTGATGTTTGGTTTGATTCGGGAGTTAGCAGTTGGGCAAATTTAGGTTTCCCGAAAACAAAAAAGCTTTTTGATGAATTCTGGCCAGCTGATTTGAATATTGAAATGACTGAGCAGGTTCGTGGTTGGTGGAATTCGCAAGCAATATTGTCAACAATTTGTTTTGATAAACTTTCTTATAAGGCGGTTTCTGTTCACGGAATGGTTCGTGATTTGGGACACAAAAAAATGTCTAAGAGCAAAGGTAATTCAGTTTCTCCGCAAGAAATGATTGAGAAATATAACAGAGATTATTTGAGATGCTATTTATTGTCTCAAAGCAAGGGCTCTGATTTTAATTTTGATATTAATGCTGTTGGGGAAGTTGGAAAATTTTTTAATACTCTAACAAACTCATTGAATTATGCAAAGCTTTACATGAAAATTGATTTATCTGCTAAACCAAAAGCAACAAAGCCAGAAGATAAATGGATTTTGAGTAAAATATCTTCACTTTCAAAAAGAGCGCTTGACAATTTCAATTCTTATGAATTCTATAAAGTCCTAATTGATTTACAGGAATTTGTTGACAGGGATTTTTCAAGAACATATTTGCAGTTGATAAGAAAAAGAATTAGTGAGAAAGAAGTTTCTGGAACAGTTTCTTTTATAATAAATGTTTTGTTGCGATTGTTTGCTCCAGTTGCTCCACATGCAACAGAATATTATTACAAAGAATTTGGTGGAAAAGAAAGTATTCACTTGCTTGATTTTGTAGATTGTTCAAAATACAAAAATGATGAAATTGAAAAAGAATTTTCTTTTGTTAAAGAAATTGAACAAACCGCACTTGCTCTTCGTGCAGAAAACAAGTTGAGATTAAGGTGGGTCCTTGAAGAAGTAAGAGTTGTTTCAAAACAAAAAATTGTTTCTTTCAAAGAGGTTCTTGCAAGGATGTGTAATGTAAAAGAAATAGTTTTTGTAGAACCAAAAAAAGACATTTCTTCTGATTATGTGTTGAAAGAAGTTAGTGGTTCAAAAGTATTTCTCAAAGTAGTTGCTTCAAAAGAATTGAGGGATGAATGGGAATTAAGTGAATTAATAAGAAAGATTCAGGATGCGAGAAAAAAAGCCGGATTGAAAACTGGTGAAGTAGTAAAAATTGATATCGAGTGTAGTGATAAAGAATTTTTAAGTAAATACAAAAATTTTATTGAAGAAAAAACATCTGCGAAATTAAATTTTGTTTTAGGAAAAGAAACTTTAAAAGAAATTGAGAGAGATTTCTTTTTTGAAATAAAAAAGTAGTTTCTTGAATGTACTATTTGTAAAATTTTTCGGAAAGCATTTTTACGAAAATATTTCTTTTTTGAAACTACACCATAACACTTAGAATAAGTATTATTACAATGAAAAGTATTATTGCGCCTAAAACAAAATAAGGGCTCAATTTTGGGCTCTTACTATCTGCATCAAAAAATCTTGTTATTCCGATAGCCGATGTTGGTCCGCCACCTTCTGCTGCTCTGTTTTTAACAAATTTTACCATTAAACCACCATTATTATATATTTGGATTTGTTCTATATATTATTTGATTTAAAGAATCTTTAAAAGAGTAGTGGTAGAATGAATTTTGGGTTAAGTATTTTGGATAAAGGATTTTTTGGTGTAAATGGTTTGTGATGAAAATGGCATTTGATATTGATTATATGGATATGGGCTTTAAATTGCTGGGAGTAATAGTCCTGGCAGTAGTTCTATTGTTCATTCTTACCTGGACTGGTTATGTCAAGTGTGGTTCTATTCCTTATTGGTGCGATGCATACGAAGCTGTTCTTGGTTCTCCGCGAGTACTAATCGTTTATGGGGATAGTGGTTTAGGGGACCCTGATCAACTAAAAGAAATTCTTCAATCACCAAAATATGTGGGAGCAACCTCTGTTGATACTATTCATTTGGATAGGATTTCTCTTGGAAATTTGAAAGATTATAAACTTGTTATTGTTGAGCACTCAAGAAAAATTTCTATGGACCAATTGCAAATGTTTGTGGATTATGTTAATCTTAACGGTGGGCGACTTGTGTGGGTTGGAGATGCTGGTGTTGAAAGAGGCAGTGATGAATTAAGTACTTTAAAGGATGCAAATGCATCAAAGGATTTGATTACTAATGCATGGTCGCGTGCAAAAGAAGAAGAAAATAATTATGTTACACTTGGATTTGATGAGTTCCTTGGATTGAAATATGTTGATTTAACTTTTACTCATGTGGAGAGAACCAAGGAGTTTGAAACACAGGAACGTGATAACCGTTACGATTCTATACGGGTGAGCTATAATTTTTAATAAAAAAAAATTGGAATTAATATGAAAACATCAAGAAAAGAATTGATTTTTGCTACTAAAAAT
>CAYODU010000035.1:0-6792 GCA_964402905.1 uncultured archaeon | reverse complement strand
CAAAAAATAAAAAAGTGAATTTTATGACAAAAAAATTAGATATGATTAAACTCATTGCGAGTCTAGAAAAAAATAGCAGAAAAACAAAGAAAGCTATTTGGAAAGATTTAGCTGAAAGGCTATCAAAGCCAAAGCGAAATAATACTGTAATAAATCTTGATAAATTAGATAAACTAGCAGAACAATTCAAGGGAAAAACACTTGTTGTTCCTGGAAAAGTTTTGGCACAAGGAGAGCTAAACAAGAAAGTAAAAGTTGTTGCTGTGAGTGCTTCAGACAAAGCAATTGAAAAAATTTCTGGAAAAGGAGAATTTATTTTATTAAAGGATTTTGTTGACGAGAAAGTCAATACAAAAGAATTGGTTATTGTGAAGTGATTGAAAATGATTGTTGACGCAAGTGGGATAGTTGCTGGAAGAATGGCAAGCAGAATAGCAAAGTTACTGATAAATGGTGAGACTGTTATAGTTGTTAACACAGAAAAAGCACTTATGGTTGGAAACAAAGAATCAATACTTGAAAAATTTAGGACAAGAGTTGATGGAGCAGTAAAATCAAATCCACATTATGGTCCAAAGTACTCAAGAATTCCAAGCCAGATGTTTAAAAGAATGGTTAAGGGAATGCTTCCTAAAAAGAGCAGGACAAATGAAAGACTATTAAAACAACTCAAAGTATACAATTCTTTTCCAAAACAAATGGAAAAAGAAAAAGTAACTCACTTTGATGGAGTAAAATACAACGAAAAACAAAATCATATGACGCTTGAAAACATAGCAAAATTACTTGGTGGAAAGTGGTAAAATGGAAAAAGAAAAAACTAAAGTAAAACCTGCAGAGAAAAGAGCAGGGATGATAGTAAAAGCAAAAAAGAAAACTGCTGTTGCCAGAGCTGTTGTTAGAAAAGGCACTGGAAAAATAAAAATCAATAAAATAAATGTAAATGCTTATGCTGAGGGACACGTAAAAGAACTGATTTTGGAACCAATAAGACTTGCAGGAGATGCAATAAATGATATTGACATTAATATTAATATCAACGGTTCTGGATTAATGAGCCGAGCAATAGCAATAAGATCATGTATTGCAAAAGCAATTGTAAGGGCTAAAGGAAAAAAATACAAGGATATATTTTTAATGTACGACAGGGCAATGCTTGTTGATGATGTAAGAAAAGTTGAGACAAAGAAACCGCTTGGAAGAAAAGCGAGAAAAAAGAAACAAAAGAGTAAGAGGTAGTTGAAATGATAGTACCAATAAGATGTTTTTCATGTGGAAAGCCGGTTGCCGGATTATACCATGAATTTAGAGAAAGAGTTGACAAGGGCGAAGATGCAGGAAAAGTTCTTGACGAACTGAAAATAAAAAAGTATTGCTGCAGAAAAACACTCTTGACAAGTGTTGACTTGACAGAAGATATAATGAAATTTCAAAAATAAAAGGGATTACGATGGAAACAAAAATTAAAAAAGAAAAAGTAATAGAAGAAAGCGACGAAAGCTCCGATTCGGAGTTCTATAAAGGAAAAGAACTTCTTACTGATATAGAAACTTATCTTAAAAGCGGAGTCCACATCGGAACCAAATTCAAAAGCGGAGAAATGCGAAAATACATTTTTAAAAAGAGAAAAGACGGTTTAATGGTTTTTAATATAGAAACAATTGACCAAAGAATAAGAATGATTGCAAAACTATTTGCTAAATATGAAGGAAAAGATATCGCAATTATATGTAGAAGGCTTTATGGTTACCAAGCAGCAAAAAAAATGGGCGCAATGATTGGGGCAAGAGTAATCACAGGAAGATTTATTCCAGGTACATTTACTAATCCACGATCAAGAAGTTTTTTTGAGCCAAAAATTGTTCTACTTTGTGATCCAGCAACAGATGCACAAGCACTAAAAGAAGCATCTGAAAACAATCTTGCAATTGTTTCACTTGCCGGAAGCGATTCACAAATAAAGAATATTGATCTTATTTTGCCTGCAAACAATAAAGGAAGAAAATCAATAGCGCTAATATTCTATCTTTTAACAAGAGAAATACTTATTGAAAGAAAAGAAATATCAAAAGATGCTTTTACTGCAAAGCCAGAAGATTTTGAACAAGAAATAGAAGAGAAACCCGTGGAAAAAAGAAGTTTTACTAGGGGAAGATTCAAAAGTAGATTCGGCGCTAAAAGACAACAAAGACGATAAATGACGCAGAAAAGTAAACAGCTTATTAACCGTAATAAGTAAATTTAAATACTTGTTTAGGTTTAATATTACTATATTTCCTTTTAACAGGTGTTGGAATGGCTGTTTCAGAAACTTTTGATTTACTTACAAAATTGGGTTTGACCGAATACGAGGCAAAAGCACTTGATACTCTTTTTAAGCTAAAAGAAGCTGAAGCACCCACAATTTCTAGGACAGCACAGGTGCCCAAAACCCGTGTATATGATGTACTTGAAAAACTAATAAACAAAAGATTACTAATTGAAATAAAGGGTAGACCAAAACTATATCGTGCAATAGAACCAAGTAAAGCAATTGATGTACTTGTTCTAACTAAAAAAAGTCAGTTAAATGAACTTGAAAAAGAAGCTACAGAAGTAAAAGAAAATCTTATACTAACAGAAGGCGAAGATGAGGGCGGAGAAAAAGTAATGAAAGTAAAAGACAAACAAGATTTTGAAAGAATTCTTGGACAAGAATTACTTAAAGCAACTAAAACAATTCATGGTTTAACAGAGATAACTGAGGAACACGGAATAATACAAGAAGCACTGAAAAGGGCATGCGATAAAAATGTTACAATAAAATTGCTCAACTCTTACCCAACAAAAAAATTGAAAGAGTACGGGGAAATAAAACACTTAAACCACGGTTTGAATGCATTTATTATTGATGGAAAAAAAGTTGTTCTAGCAATATCTGATTTTAAAAAAGACAAACCGGATTATAATTTCACAATAATGAATGATCACCAACCAATGGCAAGCGCCCTAACACACTATTCCCAAAGCCACTGGGAAAACGCAAAAAAATACTAAACAAAAAAATAACTACTAAACAAATACTTAAACAAGAATTACTTTACTAGCCCTCATAAAAAAGCGAGTAACTATGAATAAATTCTGTCAAACAAAGAATAATAAATACTATTAGCTTATTTTATTTTATGGCTGAAACTATTGAAATGGTTGCACGCAAGTACGCTGTAAAAAATGCTTTTGAACACGAAGGAAAAGCACAAACAGGGGCAGTTGTTGGAAAAGTAAAGGCACTTCTACCACAAACAGATTTGAAAAAAGCAATGCCAAAAATTAATCTTATTGTTCAAGAAATAAATAAAATGAAAAAAGATTTGCTTGAAGAAAAATACAAAAAATTTGAAGCAATTGGCTGGGAATTAAAAGCGGTTGAGAAAGAAAAGGTTTTACCTGAGCTCACTTGGCTAAAAAAAGGCGAGAAACTAATTTGTAGGATGGCTCCAAACCCAAGCGGAGCAATGCACTTTGGGCATGCACGCCCCGCAGTACTAAATGATGAATATGTAAAAAAATATGGCGGAAAATTAATTCTTAGATTTGATGATACTGATCCAAAAGTAAAAACACCTGTAGAAGGAATAGAAAAAGAATTTATCAGAGATTTTAAATGGCTGGGAATAAAATTTGATGAAATGTACTCTTCTTCAGATAGACTCGAATACTATTACAAGGTTATAGAAAAATTATTGAAAGAAGGAAATGCATATGTTTGTTTTTGTGAATCAGAAAAATGGCGTGAACTAATATGGAAATCAAAACCCTGCCCTTGTAGAAAAAAAAGTGCTAAAGAACAATTAGTGCAATGGAAAAAAATGTTAAAGCATGAAATAAAAGAGGGCGAAGCAGTTGTTCGAATAAAAACAAATTTGAAAAATCCTGATCCCTCAACAAGGGACTGGTGGATAGCCAAAGTTGTTGACACGGTAAATCACACAAACAAAAAAGTTCTGGATAAACATGTCTGGCCATCATATAACCTAGCTTCTGCAATTGATGACCACGAAATGAATGTTAACTATGTAATAAGAGGACAAGAACATGTAACCAATGGAGAAAAACAAAAAGAATTATTCAATTTAATGGGCTGGAAAAATTTTCCACACACTGATTATTTAGGAAAAATATCTAAGCTTGGAGATATGGTTTTGAGCAAAAGCAAAATGAAAATAATAATGGAGAAAGAACACATTGCCCGATATGATGACCCAAGAATGACAACAATAATGGCTTTGCGGAGACGCGGTTTTAGAGCAGAAGCAATACGAAAAATAATAACTGATTGCGGAGTATCCCTAAAAGAAGTTAAAATTACTACAGAGAACTTTGCCGCAGCAAACAAAGAATTTTTGGGAGAAGTAAATGAATACCCTTTCTTTGAAGAAGCTGTTCAAATAGAAATTTATAATATGGGTTTTGGAGAAACAGAGAGTTACGGCGAAAAAATAAATTTCAAAGAACCAATAATACAATTACTTGTAAACAAAAAAGAAATTGTTAGACACAAAGCAGGCGAAATAATTCGCTTAAAAAAAGGTTTTAATCTAAGACTTGATGAAGTAACAGAATTTGGAGCAAAAGGTACTTTTATTTCTTATTCGCAAGCAAAGAACCCGATTGTTTCTTGGCTGAAAAAAGAGAATACAATTGATGCAAAATTACTTATGAGCGATGGAACAGAAAGGATTGGACTAACTTCAAGACAAATTCTTAAAGAAAAAGGAATTATTCACTTTGAGGAAATAGGTTACGCTAATATTGAAGAAACAAAAGAAAACACAATTCACTGTGTTTTCGCACATGGGTGATGAAAATTGCCTTTACCCGGAAAACGCCCAGTAAAAAAAAATGAAAGAGCAAAAGTAAGTTCTGTAAGCACTGCTTTTGATATTAATCCGCTTGGAACAAATTATAGCAGACACATAAATAGAACTGTTGGGAAAAGACCACTTGTACAAAGAGTTCATTTCAATAGACATGTTAACGGGATTTTTGAGGGAAGAGTAACTATAGGACGCAATAAAAAAAGTTCTCTTGCAGAAGCAGAATTTCAAATGGAGTATGATTGGAAAGGAAATAGGGTTAGGTTATTCGGAATTCAAATAAATCCAGCTTATAGGGGACAAGGATTAACCCAACAAATGCTCGCAGAAATAATTAATATTGTAAAAACTGATACTCCTGCAAGAAAAGTAATTCTTGATGTTGAAACAGACAATATGGATGCTATTAAATCATACAGTACTTTTGGTTTCAAAAAAACAGGAAAAAAGAGTTTCGCTAACGAAAAGCCCTGCCTAGAAATGGTTTATGAGATAAAATAAAGGAAAAATTCTTTTTGCTGATTTTGCGCAAGAAAGGTTTAAATTAAGCCATGGCACTATTTAATTATGCGCGACAGAGAATCACAGGGGCGAGCAACAAAAATCATTTTGCCGATTGTAGTGATAGTCATTGTCGCAATTCTTTTTTTCACAGGAACATTTAACCAAGAACAAAAAACTATTCAAACAATTAGTTACACTGATTTTGAAATAACAAAAACAATAACACTAAACGAAAACACAAATACTAGGACTGAAATTTATGAATTTGATTCCGCAAACCCCGCAATTGCTTTTCTCATAATCCCAAAAAGCATTGCAGAAAGTGTTTCCCAGATAAAATCAAGCGGAGACTTTTCTTCAACAGTGATTGAAGAAGACCCAATACTACTACTTACCCAAGAAGATTTATCTCCAGGGAAAAAAACAATTAAAATTGATTCACCAATTGGGGACAAAACAAAAACAACTCTTCTTTTTGCAATTCCTTTATCAAAATACAACCAACTCAACGAAATGGATGCCCAAACATTTAATGAAATAGTAAAAGAAGCTGCAATGCAAGATGAAAACAATTTCAATATTGAACAAAGCAAAGAAGTAATGCAGGAATTTTTGAATAATCTCCAAGGAGCCGGATTAGAATCTAGCGAAAAAGAAACAAAACTATCTTTTGCAGCAGCTGATAATGGAAATGAAAATTCGGCAAAAATACTAAATATTTTTTCAAGCGCAATAAGCGCATCAGTAAAAAAATTCAGCGTGAAAAAAGAAAACGAACTCATTACTTTAACAAAAAACGGAATTAGCATGGAACTAACTTATATTAAAAACAACAAATTAAAACTAGCTGATATAGAAGAAATAGAACTATTTGCCTCAAAAGAATTTCCTGACGACAGCATAACCATAACTTTTGAAGACAACGAAATTACTGGAACACCAATAATTGAATTTAGCGGAATAGACAAAGACAGATTAGAATACGAATGGATATCCGATACTAGCCCATACACTTTAACCATAAAAACAAAAATCTCTCAAGAAATAATAGAAAACACTGACGACGGAGCACTTACAGAAAGTACACTAATGCTCAAAGGATTTGTTAAACAAAAATCAATAAGAGTAAAAATAAGTTACGGTAAATGCGAGCAATTAGTAGGAGAAGCTACAAGAAAAGTAAATTTAAGTGAAGAAGAGAAAGAAAATCTGATAACTAATTGTTATGTCCAAAGAATATCTGAAATTGAACAAGAAATTAATTATGATTTGAATAGGATTTATACTTTAAGAGATGCGCTTATAGAAGATGCCAACAGAAAAGCGGAGAAAGTTGTTACTTTAACGCTTGAAGTTAACGGGAAAAAAGTGCCCCAGCAATACAACGAAATGAGTGATGTGCTAATAGTTAACGGAAATATTTATAGCATAA
>CAYODU010000034.1:0-6925 GCA_964402905.1 uncultured archaeon | reverse complement strand
ATTGGTTTTGTTGTTATTCTTGTAATTTTAAATGGAGGTTTTGCGGAAAAAGCATAGGCTCCTATGTAATGAATTTTCTTTTTTTTCCATTCAGAATAATCAATAAAAGAGCTGTGGAAGAAGCAGAAGTATTCGTTGCCTACGCGTATTGGCGGAGTTCCTCCTCGAATTTCTCCATGTGGCCAGAAAAACTTTTGTTTAAACTTCGTTTCATAAACTTTTTCAGGCTTTAAATTTTTTAGTGAAGGTTTTATTACAATGTGTCCATTTGCTGTAGAGTACACGAAAAATAAGTCTTTCTTATTTTCAAAGAACGCCCAGTTTTTTTCCCATACAATGACTTTTTCGTTCCAGTTAACTGATCTTTCACGTTCGTTACTCATAGAACTTATATTTAGATAATTTTTACCAAAATCAAAGTAATATGTTTGCTTTACTTCAAATGTTTCGTCTTCAAGTTCTGCACACCCCACGGCATAGTACCAGTTTGGAGTTTTTACGCTATATGACACAAATAGTTTATTTTTATGTACAAACGCTCTTGGATCTTCAAAGCTTGTTTCATTAAAAAATGCTTTTGGGGGTTGTAAATTGATTTTGGTGTTGGTTTTGGGTATTGGTTTGAATGATTTTGTTAGTTCTACAACGCATATCTCTGACCAATGTAACAGTGGGTTGTCCGGTATTACTACTCTGTAGAAAAAAAGAGTTTTCTTTTTCCATTTAATGATTGAACCATTATAATTTATCCTGTTTCTGCAAATATTTTTCATGTTAATTGTAATGTCCTTTTTCATTTGTCTCACATCATTTGTTTAAAAATATTGGGTATTCTTTTGTGCATTTATTTGTAACATCTAATAACCTAAAGTGCATCTTACTTGTAATAAAAATCGCTATGAGATTCATTAATTTTTCTGGAATCCATTTTAGTTTTTCGTATGTTTTTTTCATGTAAACTGGGGTTTTTGTTATTGTACAATTTTCTTGTGAGAAAGTATAATACTTTCTCATTGGACCCGTGTAATGGCGTATGTAATCATTCACCATTGGATCAATTGTGTTGTTCCATTTGAAATCTATTTCTTTTATACACTTATCGTTTTTTGCAAAGTGTATTATATGCCCATTTTCGCCAAAGAAACCAACGCGTTCATTTTTTTTAAGGATTGGCAAATCACACGCCGAAAAAACTTTTTTGAAAAATTGTTTTGCTTTTTTGTTATTTTTTACAATAATTACTCCGGAATTAAATCTTCCAGAGTAACCCTTAACCAGATAAACTGATTTTTCTTCTTCTTTCAAGGTATCTACCCTTGGTGCTTTTTTGCTTACCATGCAGTCTGCATCAAGATAACAAACCATTTCGAAATTGTTTTCAAGGGCCTTAATTATAAGTGGTATTTTTAACCAAGAACTTTCACTAAAATTTAATTCGCTTGAAAGTTTGTTTATCAAACAGTATTTATAACCATTTTTTTTTGCATAGTCTCTTTGGCTTTTTATGCAGTTAGTCCATTTTTTGTCATAGCCGTTTAATGCAATTGAAAATATTAGCACTTGGTTTTTCATTAAATAAAAAATGTATTAGATAATAAAAACCTTTGCAAATCACTTTGTGTAAAATTGATAATTGTACTTTGTCTATTGTTCATTTCTTTATAAGAACCTTTAAATTAACTTAAAACCTATTAGCTTAATGCATACAAAGAATAAAAAAAATTTATTTCTTGTACTAATATTTGTTTTAGTTATTCTTTTTGGTTTGCTTTGCACAGGTTCTCTTTATAGACAAATATTTTCTATTAGTAATATTTCAAATAATTCCCACATTGATAATAACAATAATCTATTTGTTGAAAACAAAAAAGATTTTTTTTCAGTAATAGTGCTCCCAGATACTCAAAAGTACTCTGCAAAATATCCAGAAATCTTTTTAGCGCAAACCAATTGGATTAATGAGAACAAAGAAGAATTAAATATTTTGTTTGTTGCGCATGTAGGGGATTTGGTTGATGCTTCTACGGATAAAAACCAGTGGGATAATGCAAAAGAAGCGATGAATGTTTTAACAGAAAACAACATTCCTTTTGGTATAGCTCTTGGAAACCATGATTTTAAATCGGTAACAAAAAGAACTACTCTTTTCAATGATTATTTTTCAGAAAGCGATTTTGGTATAGTAGAAGAACAAAAATATTTTAGTCCGGGAAACGGTTATGCGATAATTAATGCTGGTGACAAAAACATTACTTTTGTTTTTGCTTCATTTTGTCCTGATGAAAATACTCTTAACAATTTAAGTGATTTACTTAAAGGAAATGATTCGGAAAAGATTTTTGTAACACACGGCTATCTTGGAAAAGATGCAAATAGGTATGTGCATGTCTGCAAGAGCACTGAATACATTTGGGATGATTTTGTTAAAAAACAAGTTAATATGAATCTGGTTCTTTCAGGACACGTTCACTTTGAAGCAATTTTGTTTTCTCAAAATGATTTTGATCAAGAAGTAATTCAAGTGCTTTCGGATTACCAAACTACCAATGACAGTAAATCGGGTTATATGAAAATACTTACTTTTTATCCTTTCCAAAATATATTAGAAATGAAAACCTTTTCTCCTTATAGAAATGAGTACTTTGATTCAAATATTGATGGAAATTTTGCTTTTGAAATAAACTGATTTTTTTTGTTTTCTATTTTCCTTCTCTTCTTCTTTTTTCTGCTTCTGCTACTTTTTTCCTTATTTCTTCCTTTTGCCTTGCCATCTCTTTCATTGTTTCTCCATTGATAAATTTTTGTGCGAGTAAAAGAGCCTTGGCGTAAGGTATGTTTGCTTCTTTGCAGATTATATCAGCGATTTGTGCATCGTTTCTTATTCCTCTTTCAAATGCTCTGTTAAAAATAACTCTTGCATTTAAAGCACTTTTTGTTGAAATTGTTCTTGTACGAAGATAATCTCGCCAGTTTTCTTTTCTTATGTTACTAACATTTCCAGGGCCGTTCCTTACTGCGCCCGTTGGATTGAATATTATTCTCTTTTTCATCATATAGTAATCATACTCACTAGAATTTATTCCTTATCATGTGGTTATGTAGTAGTTCCTTTTGTTTTTGAGTTTCATTTATTTGCAAGTTTATTATTTTCAGTGTATGCTCTTCTTAACTCTTCTTCTGTTAAACCCGTTCTTTTCATAAATTTGATAAAAGCGAGTGCCATATTGTTATTCACTTTGGTTAGTCTTATTACCTCTGCCAGGGTTTCTCCAACTTCAAGTTTTCTATTATAAATACAATCGATATATGCTCTTTCCATTTCATTATAAGTGCGTGTTTCTAAACCATTCATCACAACAAACATGCTGGATTGTAGCTCGTATTCTCTAACTTTTTTTGGGCGAATTGGTTTATGTGGCGCTACTTTTATTTTGTTTCCGGAAATTCCATTTTCGGGCGTTTTTGTTTTTGCTTGCCCAGCTTTACTTGGCCGTGTTCTTTTTGGTTTAGGTGTTGAAGCTGCTCTTGCTGCTTTTGTTCTTCTTCTTTTTTCTTCTATTGTTGGGTCTAGTGCTTTTAATCTATGAATATATTTTGGAACACTTTTTGTTTTCATTCCAAAGAGATCTGCTATTTGTTCTTTTGTGTATCCCTCAATCCATGCTTTTTTCATTCCGGTCTTTTTGAGAATACAAATTAATTTTTTTATCTCAGCTCTATTATTAGGACTTTTATCTTTGGTTAATGCAGAAATGCGTGACAATAATTGCCTTGTGAATTCTCTGGAGAATTGTTGTACTAATTTATTTCCCCATACTACTTGTCTTACTCCGTTTTTATCCACTACTTCATAGATTTTTTTGCCCGGAACGCCGCCTTCCCTTAAAAGTAAAGCTCTTTTTCTTGCTGTATTAACATCAGGATAATATTTACCAAAAAGCGATAATCTTACTCGGATTGCATTTGGCGTTCCGCCATATTTTCTGTGTAAATCTTTTGGGGACATTCCGGCCGCCATGTCATCAAGAAATGGTTGTCTTTGTGTCCTAAGTCTTGTCTCTCTTGCGACGATTTGCATTGCTGGGGCATTGACTGCTCTGTTAGGTATTTTGTTAGGTTTTACTTGTCGCTTCATGTAATACTTTATTTCTTGGAAGTATTTAAATGAAATAGTTTAACGAAGTGAAAAAGATTTTATTTTATATTTTTTTGCTTACAATTGTATCCTTGAAAATAATTTGCTACCAATTACAAGTAGTGCTATTGTAACAACAATTATTACTGTTAGATCAAGTGGGATTCCTGTTTGAATTGTTCCTGTTAGGGCTTCTCTTAATCCGTTTACTCCATAAGTAAGTGGATTCAATCTTGTAACAAAACCAAGTGCCCCTGGCAAATTATCTATTGGGAACAAAGCGCTTGACAAAAAGAATAGTGGCATTATAACAAAGTTGATTATTAACTGGAAGCCTTGCATATCTTCAAGCAGAGAAGCTATTGCCGTTCCGAGTGTAGTAAAAAGAAGTGCGATTATGAACATGAATATTATTGCAACTGGGACAAAAAGAAGGTTTGTAATAGTGAAACCAAGAAATGTCGCAAGAATCAAAACGATTATTCCTTGTATTGTTGCTACTGTTGCTCCACCAAGAGTTCTACCAAACATTATTTGTATTCGGCTCACCGGTGCCACAAGAGTTTCTTTTAGAAAACCAAATTGTCTATCCCAAATAACTTCAATTCCTGAGAACATTGCAGTGAACAAAATACTCATTGCAATTATTCCTGGTGTAATAAAATTAAGATAGCTTTCTCCGTTAACATTTGAAACAAGTGGGCCTAAACCAAATCCAAGTGCAATTAGGAATAATAGTGGTTGTCCGAGTGAACCAACTATTCTTGCCTTTGAACGAAAATATTTTTTGACTTGTCTTAGCCACAAAACATATATTGCTCCAAAATCAACAAACATTTTTTCTCACTTCTTTATCTACTCCGTGTATGAAACTTGTGCATTTGCCTTAAGTGTGTTAAACCGCTTCCGCTTTCTTCTCTTATCATGTGTCCTGTTAATTTAATGAATGCATCTTCTAAACTTTTTGTCTTTGTTTTTTTCTTTAGTTCTTTTGAATTACCTTGTGCAACAATTTTTCCATGGTCAATAACAGCTATTCTATCTGCCACCTTATCAGCTTCTTCCATGTAGTGTGTTGTAAGAAAAACAGTTATCCCTTCTTTTTTGTTTAGTTCTTTTATGTATTTCCATATGTGGTTTCTCGTTTGTGGATCAAGTCCTATTGTGGGTTCATCTAAAAAAAGTACTTTTGGGTGGTGAAGCAAACCCCTTGCGATTTCAAGTCTTCTTTTCATCCCACCCGAAAATTGTTTTACCAAACTATCTTTTCTGTCCCACAGTTCTGTTACACGCATTAGTTGTTCTATTCTTTCTCTTCTTATTTTTTTTGGAACGTGGTACAGCACGCCGTGGAACTCCATATTTTCGTATGCTGTTAAATCATCATCAAGGCTTGGGTCTTGAAAAATAATTCCAAAACTCTTTCTTACTTTCTCTGATTCTTTTTCTGCATCAAAACCATTTAAGTGAATTGAACCGCTTGTTGGATTAAGTATTGTTGTGAGCATTTTTATTGTAGTGGATTTGCCAGCTCCATTTGGTCCAAGGAAAGCAAATATCTCACCTTTTTTTACATTGAAAGAAATGTTATCAACTGCTTTTAGTTTTCCATAGTGCTTGCTCAATTTTTCTGCAATTACAATATTCTCCATTTCTCTCACCAGATTAAATTGATTTGGAATTAGTTAAAAAGCCTTTCTTGTTGCTTCTATTTTTCAAAAAATTAAAAATGGAATTATTTTTTTAGCAAGGTGGACAAAGCTTTTTGTTCATTTCTTCTTCTGCCATTGCTTTAACTTTTTTATCAATGAGCTTTGGATTGATTTCTCTTTTGCTAGAGATTACACAGAGCTCTTCACACTTTAGTTTTTTTACAAGTTCTTTTTCATTTTTTATCATAAAATATCACTCCTAATATATGAAAGTTTATTCATATATTATCTTGCTTTTAATTTATATTTCTTTCTGATACAAAGAGCTTTTTGTGAAAATTTTCTCTTGCGCCTATTGCTCTTTGAAAAAAATTTTATACGAGTGCTTTGAGCCCAGAATTTTCTGATAGTTTTGTAAGTAGGAGTCGTATTTGTTTTTTTATTGCATCAGGGTCTTCGCCTATTCTGCGGGCGATGTGTTCAATGGACTCTGGTTTTCCGGTCATTAATCCAAAATGTGCTTCAAGTAATTCACGTGAGAATGAGTCAAGATTACTTAGTGCTGCAGTAATCCCTGCAACTCTTTCAGTAGAAATTAATTCCTTTGAAGGATTGTGAGTTGTTGCATAATCAATTTCCATAGTGTCTCCTTTACGGGATTTTATCCATCTTGTTCCTCTAATTAGCCCATGCTCTTCTGATACAAGGACAGGGTCCCTTATTTCCCTTGCCTTTTTGCGTTTAGCAGCTTCCTTTCTTTTTTTTCTTCCCGCTGCGCCCATATTTTTTCTGCCTCGCACACTCAACGCCTTGTAGTAAGCGTTGAATAATGGATCGTGCTTAATAAAAAATGCAAATAAATCAACATAGCTTTGTGCGCGTGGTCCGCCAGTAGAACAAGTCCCTTTCTCGCACTTTTCTCTCATTGCTTCGAGTCTTTTCATAGCTTCATAAAAATCGGCTTTTGTTACAACTTTTCTTATACGCAAACGTGCTAATCTTTTCGCCTGCCTTCCAAACATCAAGTCAATGTCCACTACTCTCATTATTGAAGGAGAATTTCTTTTTATTCGCTGTAGTATATTAGCTTTGAGTTCGTCTCTTGGAACGGCTTTTCCTTGTGAAACGCCTTTAACAT
>CAYODU010000033.1:0-7141 GCA_964402905.1 uncultured archaeon | reverse complement strand
AGCAACAATAATTTTGAATGAACAATATAAATTAGGCAATCTGTCAGAAAAAGAAATTGGAGAATTAGTTGATGCAGGAATAGCAAACGAAATTTTAGATGACCCAAGAGCCGCTTATTTACTAGAGCGAAGACAAGAATTTATTGATTCAATATTGAAATATGAGAAAAAAGTATTTTCTCAAGAACAAGCCAATACACTTTTTGACGCATACAATTCAACAGGTTTTACAGCAAAAGCCATCCAAGTCGATAGTCCAAAAGTTACCATTCCAGGATTTCTTGAAACCACAAATCCACTTGACTCAAGACCGCCCGAATTAATACAGATCGGGCATGAGCTGGGAAGAAAGTTAAACGCGAGTATGTCAAATGAAGCTGCTGCTAATGCAATTGGAAACTGGGTAAAAAACAGATTGACCACGGCTGTTCCAACACAAGGGCAAGTGGTAATTATTGCAGGTTCAAAAGACGCACTAATTAATGAAACTCCAAAAATAGCAAGAATTTTACTTGACCCCGCACAAGCTAAAGAATTAATTCAATCACTTACAATGATAAGAGAAATTTATCCAACTTCATTAATGTTTCCTGAGTTTTCTCTAAAACCTGCAGACATTTGGATAACTGACGACATATTTGTTCGACCGGACACAGGTTCTTTTAGAAGATTTATTTTGGATGAAAAAAATGCTTCAGGCAAAATAACCGCAGTTGAAGTAAAAATTCCAGGAACAAATGTAAACAAATTCGAAGTTGGAACAGAAGATGTAACAGTTTCTAAAGCTTTAGCGGATGCAATGCCTGGGCAAGTACAAGAAGGAATTGTAGCGATAAAATACCCTGCAGGAAGATACAACATGTACGGACAAGTGACGGAATTTGGAGTTGGAGAAGAAGAAGACATGATAGCGATTGTTTCTAGATATGATTATTCTTTGCACTCTAATTCGCAAAGATTGAATGAATTTTTAGAAAATAACAAAATAACCAGCGGAGAAGCTGAAAACATTAGAACCCAAGTTAATGGTTTAACTCAAGGGATATTTGATAGTGGATGGGTTGGAAATAATGATTTGGTCCATTTGCAAAACTTTGAAGCAACAAGACTCCCTAATGGACAAATAAAAATAACCTTAGCTAATGATTTCGCTGACTACCAACCAATGACATCCCTAACAAAAGAAGAAATTGAAACTTCAAAAGGACATTCAGAAGCCTTCATCAGGAATGCACTTAATAATGCATTCGCAAGAGCAGTAAATACCTCAGATAAAGCAGTTTCAGATTTAGTAAAAACTGGAGTTTTAGAAGCCACAGCAACAAGAAATGTTTTGTGTGCGGCACTTTCTCCTTGTCCGCCAAAAGCAGATTTTGCTCTTAATTGGGTTCTTAAAAACAATTCAGATAATGCACTACATGCAGGACTAGCAATAAAAACATTTTATTATCAAAACCCCCCAATAGGGATAATTATTGGTTTTGATGGAAGAATTTACGGTCGTGTTGAAGAGGGCCTTGCAAGACAATTCATTAATGATTTTGTCTCTGGAAAGATAAGTAAAGATACTATTGAAAGAAAAATAGTTCAAGTGTTGGCAAAAGACCCTGTTACAGCGCCAACAATTCCAAAAGTAAGAAAAGCCATTGAAGAATTAAAAACAGTTCTTGGAACAGAAACAAGAACTGTTACTGATGTTGCTATTCCTACTGCAACTAAAGCAACAACCACAAGTATTGAAGCAAAAATAATCGCCGCAGGAGGAAAAATAACTCCGGCTGTTAAAAAAATGGTAAATAATGGATATATGTTTGCAACAGGTAATGAAAAACTCGCACTTGTTTCGCCAAAAGTAATCCAGTACGAAAAAGTAACCGGACCTACAGATGCAAAAGCTACTGGCGGAATTGAAAATGTTGCGTATAATATGGGCCAATTTGATGCTGAAAGCGGAATGACAATAGTAGAAGATATTGTTACCCCGCGACAAAGAATAATATTCAAATCAATCTTACCAGGCTCTGTTTTTAGCCTCCAAAACTTTGAAGCAATGCATGATTCATTACAATTATCAATTAATATTATTCAAATCGAACTTGCAAGCGCATTTCCAAACAGAACAGCAATACAAAACGCAGTGACTAATATAGATCAGATTTTGGCAATACTGCAAAAACAAAAAGTACTAGTAACAACTACAGATTCAGTATTGGTTAAAAAATACCTTGCTGGAAATCAGAGTTGGGTTGATGAAATAAAAAATATTGATGGAATATCAAGCAGTGTTCTAAATTCACAAAGCGAAGGGTTTTTTGGTTACGCAAATTCACTTGGCTTAACATCACCTATTAATGGAAAAAGACTTCACACCATAGGTTTACACCACACACATCCAACAGGCAGAGCATATCCATCAGCACAAGATGCTTGTTATTATGCTACTAATCAAGCAAATTTTGTTAACAGCGCAGCTAGAGACCAAAGCTTATGGAAAAGATTTTTTGGTTCATTAAATGCAGAAGATATTGCAAATGCAGGCACATATAATTCAATTTCTTCAGCAGTGGATTTATCCGAGGCAGGAGTAACACGAATGGCTATGCGCGCAGGAACATGCATTAACACATTTGGTCCACAAATAGAACTCTTAAGGAGTAATCCGCACTTAGCATGCCCTGCAGAATTATTTAACAGAATAGCTCTTACCACTTACCATGCTCAATAAGCAAAATAATCAAGCTCAAAGTAAGCCAAAAAACCCACCTTTTTAAAGGTTTCTTCGGAAATTTTATTTAACAGAACTTGGTTTCTGCCAATGAAACAGAGCCTAAAGTCTTAGTTGAAAAACTCAGGCTGGGCGTTGATGTGGAGGTGTTTTTTATGGCGGATTATATAAAGGTACAGTTAACAGATGAACTAAGAAAACAAACTATTGAAATAATTGAGAAATCAGCTAAAGGAAAAATAAAGGCTGGTTTAAATGAAGTAACAAAAGCAATTGAAAGACAAACAGCTAAACTAGTAGTTATAGCTGAGGATGTAAATCCAAAAGAACTTGTTATGCATTTGCCTTTGCTTTGCGAAGAAAAAAATGTTCCCTACAGCTATATTGCTACGAAAAAAGAACTCGGAGAAAAAGCTAATTTGAGAACAGCTACAAGTGCAATCGCAATAATTGAGAGCGGTGCAGAAGATGCAATAAAAGGCTTGGCAGCAAAAATAAGAGAATTAAAAAAATAGGTGGTTAAATGAGCGATGATAAAGGAACACCTGCAGAAGTAGTTGAAGTTGTTAAATCAACCGGAGTACACGGAGAAATAACTCAAATACTATGCAGAATTCTTGATGGCCCAGAGAAGGGACGAATAAAAAGAAGAAATGCGCTTGGAAGCATAAAAAAAGGCGATGTAATTATTTTGCTTGATACAGAAAGAGAAGCAAAGGAAATTAAAGCTTAGAAAAAAGCTTTTATTTTCCTTAAATTCTTTTTTGAAAAAGCAAAAAAAATTGAAGAATTGCTTTCAGGAAAAAAATATTTTTTGAGGTGAAAATATGGTTAAATGTAGTTTTTGCGGAGACGAACTAAAAGTTGGTTTTGGAAAATTATTTGCAAAAAAAGATGGAACGGTTTTTTACTTTTGTTCAAGCAAATGCGAAAAAAATTTGATTGGATTAAAAAGAAAACCAGTTAATACAAAGTGGACAGCAGAACACAACAAAATAAAACAAGCAACAAAAGCAAGTGAAAAAAAGTAAAATAATTTTAAAAAAATTAATTGGAGCGTGATTTGATGCGGAGAACACTGATAATAATTAAACCCGATGGTGTAAACCGAAGTTTAATCGGAAGAGTAATACACCGTTTCGAGGACAAGGGACTGAAAATAATTGGTTTGAAAATGGAGAGACTAAAAGTTTACCAACTTAAAGACCATTATGTTCACCTAAAAGAAAAACCATTTTATCATGAATTACTTGACTACATGACAAGCATACCCTGCGTGCTAATTGTACTAGAAGGAAAAGATGCTGTTAATGTTGTAAGACAAATGGTTGGAGATACTTGCGGAAGAACTGCTGCTCCCGGAACAATAAGAGGAGACTATTCTATGAGCGTACAAACAAATCTTATCCACGCATCAGAAAATGAAGAGGCTGCAAGAAATGAAATAAATCGTTTTTTCAAGGAAGAAGAATTACTTGAATATGATAAACTAAATTTCAACTGGATTTATTGTGCTTCTGAAAAAGGAAAGTATGATGTGGTTGACAAAGAAGTTAAGAGTCTACAAGAAGAGTATGCAAAAGAGAAAGAGGAGAAGAAAAAAAGTGAGTGATTCAATGATTAGACAACCGATAATAACTGTGCTGGGACATGTTGACCATGGAAAAACCAGTTTGCTTGATTCGATTAGATCTACAAGAGTAGCAGCAAAAGAAGCGGGCGCAATAACACAGCATATCGGTGCAACAGAAATTCCATTGGAATCAATAAGCAAAATTGCAGGAAAACTCCTTACCCAGTTTGGCTTTGATTTGAAAATACCGGGTTTACTTGTAATTGATACTCCTGGACACGAAGCTTTTTCTAATCTAAGAAAAAGGGGGGGAAGCATTGCTGACCTCGCAATATTAGTTGTTGATGCAACGCAAGGACTTCAACCACAAACAATAGAAGCAATTGAAATACTAAAAGCAAATAAAGTTCCTTTCATAATAGCTATGAACAAAATTGATTTACTGAATTTCTATGCTTCAAAAGAAGGGAGTTTTTTATTTAATCTATCCCAGCAAAATGAAAATACAAAAAAGCTTCTTGATGAAAAACTTTACACACTTGTTGGAGAAATGTACAAACATGGTTTTCCAAGCGAACGCTTTGATAGATGCGAATTTGGAAAACAAATACCAATTGTTCCTTGTTCTGCAAAAACAAAAGAGGGTTTGCCTGAAATACTTGCTTTACTAGCTGGATTATCACAAAAATATCTTGAAAAAGAATTACAAATAAATGAGAACGAAACAGGTAGAGCTGCTGTACTCGAAGCAAAAGAAGAAAAGGGACTAGGAAAAACAATTGATGTTATTCTTTACCAAGGAAAAATAAGTGTTAATGATGAAATAGGAGTACTAGGAAAAAATGGAGTTATTAGAACAAAAGTAAGGGCTCTCCTAGAACCAAAACCCCTACAGGAAATGCGGGATACAAAAGAAAAATTTTCTTCAGTAAAAGAAGTTTTTGCTGCATCAGGAGTAAAAATAGCGGCACCAAATTTAGATGAAGTACTAGTTGGTTCTACACTTGTTGTAATAAAAAGCGAAGAAGAAATAAAAGAACTTGAAAAAGAATTAAAGGAAACAACTTTTGAATCAAACACAAATGGAATAATAATTAAAGCTGATGCGATAGGTTCGCTGGAAGCACTTACAGAACTATTAAAACAAAATAATATTCCAATAAGAAAAGCCGATATTGGAAACATTACAAGAAAAGATGTTATGGGCGCTGCCTCAATGATGTGCGAAGATGCTTTACTCGCATGTGTAATGGGATTTAATGTTAGTATTGAAAAAGAAGCTGAAAAAGAAAGTGAATTAAGAGGAGTTAAAGTGTTCTGCGAAAAAGTTATTTACAAACTTATAGAAAATTATAATGAGTGGAGAGAAAAAACAAAGAACGCTTCAAAAGAAATTGAAATGGGTTGCCTTGTCTGGCCCGTTGAAATAGAGGTTTTACGCGGAAAAGTATTCAGAAACAATAAACCAGCAATAGTGGGAGTAAGAGTAAATGAAGGCAAATTAAAAGAAGGCTGGAAAATAATGAATAAAAAAGGAGAAATAATCGGAGAAGCAACAGGAATACAAAACAACGGAGAAAATATTAAAGAAGCAAAGAAAGGAGACGAAATCGCTCTCGCAATAGATAAAGGTAGTGTTGGAAAAAATATTTTTGAAGGCGATAAATTATATTCATGCATACCCCTTTCACAATATTGTAGCATAGAAAAATACATTGATGAATTAAGCGGAGAAGAAAAAAAATTATTTGAAGCAATAAAAGATAAAAGGAAAAAAGAAGTGAATGAAAATTAAAATCAAGCAAAGATAAAAATTGATTAATATTATGGAGGAATTAAAATGAAGTTCGTTGTAAGCACAAAGTCTGGAAAAGCATATAGTGCATCCTCAGACGAAACAAATTTTGCCGGAAAAAAAATCGGTGAAACTGTTAAATTGGATGCGCTGGGTTTAACTGGCTTTGAAGCAAAAATCACTGGTGGAAGCGATAAAGACGGTTTCCCAATGAACAAGTCTCTTAGCGGAATAGCAAGAAAAAAAATTCTTACTTCCGGTGGACTTGGCTTCAAGGCAAGTAGAAAAGGTGAGCGAAAAAGAGTTTCTGTAAGAGGAAACACAATTGCCAGTGACATTACACAGCTAAACCTCGTAGTAACAAAAGAAGGCTCAATAAAGATTGAGCAAGTGCTAGGAAAAGGAGAAAAGAATCCTGAAGAAGATCTTTCTGCAAAAGAAAAAGCAATTAAGAAGAGTCTTGAAATGGCAGGAAGCGAGGCTTTAGGCGATGCTCCAACAAAAAAATTAAGGCACTAAACACAAAAAACAATTAAATTGTTTGAAAAATTGAAAGCAAAGCATTAAAAGAAAAAGGAAAGTAAGTTCTATAAAAAGTAGAATTTATTTTCTTTTTTTTAGGTGTTAAAAATGAAAAAGGAAAAGAAAAGCGAAAAAATCGTTGCTAAAAAAAGCACGAAGAAAAGCAAAAAAAGCATTTCTGCTTCAACTGATAAAATGAATAGCGAAAGCACTCAACCAGAAATAAATATTGGTATGATTGGACATGTTGATCATGGTAAAACTTCTCTTACAAAAGCTCTAACCGGAAAATGGTGTGATACACACAGCGAAGAAATGAAGAGAGGAATATCAATTAGACTAGGTTATGCTGATGCAACTTTTTACAAATTGAAAACTCATAGCGGAGAAGTGTATGGAACTGATCCAAAAGAAGGAACAGTAATCTCAAAAAGAATTGTGAGTTTTGTTGATGCACCCGGACACGAAACGCTAATGACAACAATGCTCAGCGGAGCAGCACTCATGAATGGTGCCGTGCTGGTTA
>CAYODU010000032.1:0-7384 GCA_964402905.1 uncultured archaeon | reverse complement strand
GGAATTTTTTCGCTCTCGGCGATTTTTATTGCAATTGGGTCAACCTCTTTTTTTGTGAAGTCTCCGTGAAGAATAATTATACTTGGTTTCATATCAGTCGAAAACCTGCCAACTTTAACAGCAATTAATGGGCTTCTCCCATTCTCAACATGATTAAAAACGAGTGCACGATTAGGTGTTTTTCCATAGAGCATCATATACTCATGAACGGGTACTTCCAAAATAACTTTAAGTGAATCAATTATTGTGTAACCAAATATTTGTTCTTCTTTTAATTTGTGGGGCAGACAAATTACATTTCCGTTAATTTTTTTTACCATTTCAGTTGCTTTTATTC
Organism: uncultured archaeon; assembly: GCA_964402905.1. Classification (GTDB taxonomy): domain Archaea; phylum Iainarchaeota; class Iainarchaeia; order Iainarchaeales; family JAAZKV01; genus JABIDZ01. The sequence goes on along the minus strand of CAYODU010000032.1, from coordinate 7,047 downwards.
CTGAAGAAAATTCGTGGCTTTCAAAAGCTTTGCTTTCTTCTTGCTTAAAATCTTTTTCAAGTTGTTTAACAATTTTTCCTCCGCGATTTTTATCGATTTCAATAAGTGCTCTTACAAGTCTTGATACAACAACTATTCCCGGATTTTTTCTTCTTCCGCCCTCGTAGTCACTTATTGTTGAAGAAGAAACTTTTAGATAATGCGCAAGCTCAGTTTGGTGCACCGCAAATATTTCTCTCCATTTTTTCATTGCTCCGCCTGGATCCGATGACAAAGTTATTTCGCCAGCGACAGTCATGGTTAATTTGTCCATGAAAAGACTTTCAAGTAAACAGTATAAAAAGCTTTCGACAATTGTCCCTTTAAAGTGTAAAAAAATTCGACAGTTTAAAATTCATTGTTTTTGTTAAATAAACTTTTTCCAACAGGCCCGTCGAGAATTTAACGCCGCAACCCCTTTGGAAAAGGTGTTGCATTCCCAAATTAGTTACAGGCCCGTCGGGAATTGAACCCGAGTCTAATCCTGGCTTCAAACTATTTTGTAATATTTATAGTTTTAGGAGAGATTCATACTATCCACTATACTACGGGCCTATGAAAAAGAGTTACAAATTAAGGTTTATAAAAGCAACTTTAAAACAAATGCAACAACAAGGGGCATTGCCAAGTTATCATTTATTGGTGCGAATTCAGTTATTGTTGCACAAATCGCAGCGATAACTATAACATAAAATAAAGTTGTTGGGATGAAAAACAATAGAACGATTGCTGCAACAACAAAGCAAGCAATAGTTCCTTCCAAGGTTTTTTTGTAATGTTTTTTTTGAATTATTATGTGTTTGCCAAAGCGCTTGCCAATAATGGCAGCAAAAGCATCTGCAAATATTTGTGTGCTCAGAGCAGCCAATGCAATTAATGGTTCATTTTGAAAAAAGAACAGTAATATTATTGCTGCAAAGAAAAAAACAAGAGCTGCTTTTCCTGGGAAATGTTTTTCGTGTTCTCTTTCAATAAAAGAAATTATTTTTGTAAAGTGGTGAAAACGAAAACCTTTTTTTATTGCAAGTCCTGTGATAAGCCCAATTAAAAATAAAATTGAAATTATTATTAGGCTGTTAAGGGTTCCGAAAAAGTATATTACCAAAATGAAAAATATTCCAAATATTATGTGAAAAAGCTTTCTTGTTAATTCTTTTTTCATTTTCTTTCCTCTAGTTGTTTTTGCCTTCTAAGTAATTCCTCAATTTCTCTTTCGGTTTCATCCGTTTTTTGGTGATTTATAATTTGAACAGTTAACTTTCTTTTTTTTATTGCTAAAGTCATTTTTACATATCTTCTTTCTAGAATAAAGGCTTTTTCAAAATCTTTTGCAACAAGCGCTATCCTCAGACGCCCACCAATTTCCCTAACATTATCATATGCTGCCTGATTTTTTACTCTTTTATTTGGCCTAGATTTCTTGTTCCAATAGTTTTTCGGTTTCATTTTCTATCACAACTATTTCTTTTTAACTAATATTAAATAATGCTCTTTTTCGAATGGTTCAAGAGATACTATTTGGATAATTTCAAAAACTTTTTCAAGTTTCTTTTTCTCATCTGCTAAAATTTCTTTTTTATTTTTTTGTGAAATGCTTTTTGTTTTTAGTGAAAGCACTCCAAGCCCCTTTTTCTTGAGTACTTGTGCATTAGCTAAAAATATTTCTGCTTGGTTTCTTTGTGAAATATCCTGGAACAATGCATCCACTTGTCCGCAAACCTCTTTTATTGTTTCAAAATAATTTTCTGTTTTTTGTGCGTCGCTTAGGACTGGGAAAAGGTTTTCTCTTTGCTCTGCGAGTAAAGCAAGTTTTTTCATCGCAATTTCGCTTATATCAACACAGAAAATCGTTCCCTCTTCTCCCAAGATGTCAGATACATGGCTCACAGTTGTTCCTTCTGCTGAACCCAGATAAAGAATACTCACCCCTTTGGAAAAAATACTTTTTTCTAGTCCTTTTTTTATTGCTGCTCCGTACTTTGAACGAAAAGGATTCCATTCCCTGTATTCAATTCCATTTTCATTAAGAAGTTTTTCCCCATAAACTTTTTTTCCATGTAAAAGATTTTTTGTATAAATTCTTTTTCCGTCAGAGAAAATTCCTTCAAACAGTTCTTTCATTTTTATCTCACTTCTTTTATGCGCATCTAATATTGTGGCATTCAAATTAATTAAGTTGATGAATTAGTTATTTTCTTTTGAAAAATAATCTATTCTTGCTGCCATTGATAGTTTGTTTGCAAGTTGTCTAGCAGCTTTTCCTCTCTTATCTTTAGGCACTTTTTGGACAAGTGGGTGATTAAATATAAGTCCATGTTTTGGCGGATCTGCTTTGTGTTTTAAGTGATTAAATAAAGCTTTTTCTGCCCCAAGTAATTGCATTGTCGAAGACGGGATAAATGCTAGTTTTCTTTTTGAACCGGCTTTTGAAAGGAGTCTTGCCCCAAGCAAGTGTCCTGCAAGTTCAGTAAAAGTTGGTAGTTCTTCTTTCATGTCCTTTTCGATGAATTCGCCAAGGTTCTTCATCTCATTTGCAATTGATTCAGAGTTTTTTTCTAGTTCTTCCAGTTCTTTTATTGATTTTCCGCTTGGATTTCTTTCTTTCCAGGTAGAAATATTTTCTTTTAGTAGATTTAATATTGATTCAAGGTCAGAGATAAGATTAATTGCTTTAATTATATGCACTTCTTTTTCAGAAAGCTTTTCGTCTATTGTTTCAAAAGTTTTTTTCAGCAATTTTTTTCTTAATTCTTTTCTGTAATCAGCTTTCATTTTATCACCACACCTTTTCCAAATATTATAAATTAAAATTTTCTTGTTCTTTTAAAAGTAAACAAATTTTTTCATTAAGTTCTTTTATTGGAACTCTTATTTGTTTTAATGAATCTCTTTCTCTGATTGTTACCTTGTCATCTTTTAGTGAATCATGGTCAATTGTTATGCAGAATGGAACTCCGATTGCATCAAGACGAGAATATCTTTTTCCTATGCTCCCTGATTCATCATAGTATGTTCTATAGTTTTCAAGAGCTTTTATTGCTTCCTTTGCTTTTTTTGGCAAACCATCTTTTTTTAGTAGGGGTAGAACACCAACCTGTATTGGTGCAAGTCTTGGTGGAAGAGAAAGAACAGTTCTTTTTGCATCGTCTCTCCTGAAAAAAGCCAGGTCAAGTAAAGCATAAAATGGTCTGTCAACACCGAAAGCAATTTCAATTACATGTGGAATAATTTTTTTACCGTCTTCTGTTCTTACAAACAATTCTTGTTTTGAGAATTTTGCGTGTTGAGTTAAATCATATGTTGTCCTATCATGTATTCCGCAACACTCTGTCCATCCAAAAGAGTTTAGTTCTATTTCCAGATCCCATGCGTCATCAGCATAAAATGCTTTTTCATCAGAGTGGTGTTGTCTTAAACGCATTTTATTTTTTGGTATGCCTACTGCGAGGAATACTTGGTAAGCTAGATTAATTGACCATGCATAAGCTTTGTTTTTCAAAATCTTGTTTTTTATTGCATCTTCAAGAGTAGTTTCTTTTGGAAGAGAACCTTTTTTTTGTAGGGCTTCTGTCCAAAGATGCAGTTTTTCTTTTTTTATTTCTTCAAACAAGCTAAAATTCTTTTTTTGTTCTTCGTCGATAAACATCTGTGCTTCAGCTTGAACAAATTCTCTTTGTCTTAACAGGTGTTGTCTTGGACTTATTTCATTTCTAAAAGCTTTTCCTATCTGGAAAACAGTGAATGGAAGTTTTCCTCTGAAAAAATTTACATAGTGCTTAAATGGTAAATAAGTTGTTGTAGCGGTTTCTGGTCTATTGTATGCAACGGTATCAAGTCCTATTTTTGTTTTCATCATTAAATTGTGTCTGTGTATTTCAAGTTCGATTCTTCCTTTGCATGAAGGACAAAAAACATTTTTTTCTTTTATTGTCTCTAAAAGTTCTTTGTCTTTTAAGTGGTCGGCAGCCACTCCTGTTTGTTCTTCAATTAATTTATCAGCGCGAAAACTTGATTTGCATTTAGAACAAACAACAAGCGGATCATTAAACCCATCAAGGTGCCCTGATGCTTTCCAGATTATTTCTGGACTAACTAGGGGAAATTCTATTTCAAAAAAACCATTTTTTTCAAATACTTTTCTTATTTCGTTTTCAATATTATTTTTTAGTGCTTTTCCGACTAATCCATAAGAATAGAAACCCGCAATTGGCGTGTATAACTCTGGTTCGGGGCCATAGACAAAATCTTTCTCAGACAAGTATTTTGCAAGTTCAACTTGAAATTGTCGTTTTTCTTTAATATCGCCCATTGTGACCACTATATCGATAATAAATGAAAACCCAGAAAGGAATAAAAAGGCTCTTTTCATCAACTTTATTGGTGAGCATGAAAACAATTAAAGAAATAAGAAAACAGGTTCTAGACTATTTAGATCTTTCAAATAATAAGAAAATTTTATTAATAGTTGATGATGATGAAGATGGAATGACTTCGGCATTTCAAATACAACAATTTTTAGAAAAAATGGGAAATTCAGTAGAACTATTTTTGAACGAAAAAAGATCAATTGCGCCTGGGTCAATTGATGAAGAGCAAGAATTTAGAGATATTTTTGTTGAAAGCAAAGCCGAGATTATTATTTTTTGTGATTTAAATGAAGAAATAGCTGCTCAAAAACTTGGTTTAATTGATAAAAAGGTAAAAGTTTTGATTATTGATCATCATCCTGTTCCAAAGGGTTATAAAATAAGACAAAAATTGCTGGTTATAAAGCCTTGGTTGTTTTCGAATAAAACGCCTGCAAATTATTCGGCAACGAAAATAATTTATGATATTTTTAAAGTTGATGCTCTAGCCGCGCTTGTTGGCCTTGTGGGAGATTCTTCTTTTGGGGATTGGGAAGAATTTGGGAAAGAAGTAATGAAAAAAAACAAACTTTCGCTCAAACAAGTAACAAGACTTGCAAGTGTAATAAAATCAATTGTTTCAAATTATGCTGAAATGAAAGAGGAATTGTTTGAATACATTTACTCAAATAAAAATCTAACTTGTTTATTTGATTCGAAGTATGAAAAACTATCAATTGAATTTGAAAAACTTGTTGAAAGTGAAAGGAAAAGATTCTATAAAGACAGTGAAAAAATTGAAGGGGTTGAATTAATTTTTTATGAGACAAAAAAAGGACTTCCGTCAAGACTTAGTAATGTTTTATCAAGAGAAAATAAAGAAGTTCTTGTTATTTACACTAAAACCGATTTTGTGAAGGGGTCGGTTCGAAGATCAGATTTTAAAATTGATGTTGGAAAATTAATAAAATATTCAATACAAAAGTCAAGTATTGCTCGTGGTGGTGGGCACATTCCTGCTGGTGGTTTTTCTTGTCCAACAAATTATTTTAAAGAATTTAAAGAACGCGCAATTGATTTTATAAAAAAACAAAAAACTATTTAAAAAAATGATTGCCAAAATTTAATTCTTTTCTTTCTTGTTTTTTTGTATGGGCTTAAACCGTTTTTTTGAAGAATTTTTGCCCAACCATCTTTTAACCACACATCAGCTTTTTTTTGTATTTCTTCCCAGCCAAGCCTTTCAAGTTCTTTTTCAACAACGCCTCCCCGGTGAGGGTGCTTGTGTGTTTTTTCATGATTACTTCCAAAACCCTGAAAGTAGTGTGTTAATTCATGCATTATAACATAATCCAAAACATATTCTGGCACATCCAAGTCAAATAGTAGGGGATTGATTTCTATCATTGAACCATATTCTTTGTCTTCAAGCGTTTTTATATGCCCAAGTGTTCTTGACCATTTTTGTCCAGTTTTTACCACAAGAAAATTTGTTACTCCGCGTTCGGCAAAATTCTCTCTTATTAATTGAGCAGCCTTTCTTGCCAGGTAATTGTCATAATCGGTTTTTGAAACCATAAAAAAATATTGGTAGAAAAATAGTTAATATTGTTGTGAACGCTTCCATGATTTTTTTATTGAGTTATTATTTGTAAAACGGTTTTTGTTTCGCCTAAATTAGTTTTTATTGTAATTGTGTAGCTTCCTGAAAAAATGGTTGTGTTTGGATTTCTTTTTATTAGACAAGTTGTCTGGCGATTATTATTTGTTTCAATATTCTCAAAGGTTTTGTATGGGCAAAAAATAATCAATTCATCTGATTCAGTTGTTACACTCAAATTAATGTCCTGAACTTTTTCAGTGTTATTAGTCAGAACAATAGTTAGTTCGGCATTTTTTGTCAAACTGTCTTTTAGATTAAGCGGGTTATTGTTCCAGTAAACTCCAATGTGAGAATTAAAATTAATATTTTCAATTGACGGATAAAATGCTACAATAGTTGCAATAATAAGAATGATGATAAGTATTATCCCAATTTTTTTTGGAGATACTTTTATGCTTGGCAAACTAAAGCGGGGTAGACTAATTCTAGGAAGCCTTATTTTAGGACCATACACAGACATGACAAAATTAGTGTTTTCGATTATTTAATACTTACTTTTTGTTTGACTTTAAATTTAAAGCACTTAAAATCATAAATTAAAGTCAAGTTTTTTGTTTTTATTTTTTATTTAGTTATAGCTTTGTCTTTCCGGTATTTACTATCAGCATTTTTTTGTTCTTTGGAAGAAATTTTTCCAGTTGTAACATTATTGCTAGTCCGCTTATTCCTGATGGTTCACACGTAACATTATTTTTTTCTGCAATATAAATTGCTTCATCTAAAAATTGTTCTCTTATAAGATGAACTTTTGATTCTGGTCCGCAGAAGCCTGATTGTCTGTAAGTTCTTATCCATTGTTCATCATAGTGTGCAAATGGTAGGTGCGGAGAATATAATTTATCAGCTTTTGATAAAGGATCATTTGTATTTGCTCCAATAAAATTGCATCTTCTTAGTGTATTTGGATTTCCGGAGAAACGTGGGTCATGAATCTTAATAGAAACCTCTTTTTTGTTTACATTTAGTATATTTTCATATAAGTTTCCTGTTCCAAATGGA
>CAYODU010000031.1:0-7803 GCA_964402905.1 uncultured archaeon | reverse complement strand
CGAGAGCGAAAAAATTCCTTTGATAACAACTTCAATGTCTCTTGAAGAAATAAAAAAAGTTTTACAAGAATTTGAAAACTAGTTAAACAAAAACACTAATTCTAGGACACTATTTATTTTTTCCCAAGAATTTTTGAAAAATTATTTTTTTATACAAAAAGTGAATCTGTATTTTCTTTTTCCATTTTCATCTTCACCGATAAGTTTGCTTGAAGCAATTATTTTTGTTTTATATAATTTTGAAAGGTAACGCGAAACTTTTGCAGCAGCTTTTTTTGAACCAACCCATAAATCAAAACCATTTTTTATTTCAACTAACTTTGATAAACCGCTAAGAGAATCTTTTGAATATTCTTTTTTAAGCTGGCTCTTTGCAATCTCAAGCATTGCTTTAGCTTCATCATTATTCTCGGCTCTCAACTGAATAATAGCTTCTCTATAATTTGCCCCAAGTTTCATGCACGAATCACACAAAGTATCTTTAATTTCAAAAGAAAAACTATTTTTTTGTTCAAGTAAAGCATCTTTTATAAAACCGCTAACAGTAATCTCTGCAACAAAATCAAGCAAATCTGTTTTTTTTAACTCTACAAGAATCTTTGGCTTTAACAATTCCTTGTGAACTTTTATTTTTGATGCAACATCATGTGCAATTAGTTCTTCATTATAAAAGCTCCATGAACCCCTGAACAAAATTTTTTTGCATTTTTTACAAATTGTAAAATCTGGTTCATTAACAGAGAACAATTCATTTTCCTTTAAAAAACAGTCTTTACAGACTTTATTAAATAAAAAATCCGTTCTTTTTCCGCATTTCGGACAAAATTTTTCAAAACCCATACAAATCAAATTGAAATGATTTAATCAAACTCTACTTTTTCCCCGATTTTTAGAGGCTGTGCATTTATTCCTGTCTCTTCTTTTATTTTTCTTTTAAATATTTCCATTACATTTTTGTCACCGTGAACCAAAAAGATATTTTTCGGAGACCATTTTTTCAAAGAAAGAATCATTTCTTCTTGACTCGGATGTGCACTCAAATCATATTTCTCATATTTACAAGCTACTTTTACTATTGATTCATTTGGACCATAGGGTAGCTTCCCTTGATCCTGAAGCATTCTTCCAGGAGTTTCTGCTCCCTGATAACCTGTTAAGTGAATTTTGCTTTTCGGGTCCATCATTAATTTTTGAGCATAACCAACTACTGGACCACCCTTCATCATTCCTGAAGTAGTAACTATTACTGATGGCTGTCTCAAAGCTTTTTTTCTGTCGCCCGCACCAAGAATCCACTTTACTTGTGCTAAACCCTTCTTTAATCTTTTTGGGTCCTTAATTAACTCAGAGTGTTTTAAATAAATGTTAGCAACTTTTTTTCCCATTCCATCAAAGTAAATCGGCACATCAATATTATACCCAGTTAAAATGTCAACTAATTCCTGACTTCTTCCAACAGCAAAAGCAGGTACAACCGCCCAACCCCCGCGATCAACAGTTTCTTGCACAGATTCACAAAGTTTTTTCTCTTCTTCTTTTCTGTTTGGGTGTTCTCTGTCTCCATAGGTTGATTCAATTAAAACTGAATCAACTTTTCCAACATTTAAATCAGCACCTATATGCAATTGTGTTTCATTTACTTTATAGTCTCCGGTGTAAAGAAAACTTTTTTCTTTGTGAGTTATTTTTGTCAAAGCAGAACCAAGAATATGTCCTGCATCAAAAAATTCTAGCGAAACATCATTGGTCAAATGCAATTGCTTTTTGTATGGTACAACAAAATTATATTTGTGGGTACGTTCAATTTCTTTTTTATTGTACTTGGGCGCCATCCCTTCAAACTCAGCAATTTTTACAGAATCCTGCCACAAAATATCTGCTATTTCTAATGTGGGTTGGGTCATGAAACTTAGGGCTTCAGATTTATTATAAAAATAAGGTAAGTAGCCTGAGTGATCCAAGTGCGCATGAGAAATAATTACTGCTTTAATATTCTCTTTTACATCAAGTGGATACTCAACTCCTTCAGGAGCAAGTTTTACTCCGTAATCCAACAAAAATTTTTCCCCAAAATCAAGTACAAAAGCACTTCTGCCAACCTCTTGACAAGCTCCAAGACCAGTTAAACTATTCATTATAACACCAAGAATTAATAATTATTCTTCTCACTTCCAATTAAAATAATAGGTTGAAATCCCTTTATATGCCTTGCCTTTTTATTAGAGAAAAAATATTTTTTGAAAAACAAAAATACTAAAAAAATGAGGAATCATAACAAACAAAATTAAAAGATCTACAAAAAGAGAATCGAATGAAATTAAATTTTTAAAAAAAAGAAAGAGAAAAGGCGATTTGCCTTTCCTCATTTTAAATTATCTTTCTAACAACTTCCAGATGTCCCAGTAGCTGTTGAACCAAGTGCTTGCAGACATTCTTGTGGAGAAACATTAAAAGCATCGCAGATTGCTTGCTTATATGCTTCTGAATTTCCGTAGCTGTAAACATTGCTTGATTGTGTCCCATTAACAAATAGTGTTGGAGAACCGCTTACTCCAAGAGCATTTGCAATAGCCTCATTTTCTTGCATTAAAGCTAATCCATCTGTTGCAACACAACTACTTATTGCTGTTGAATCAAGTCCAGCACTAGCTGCTGCATCTTCCCAGCAAGAGCCATCACTACCACAATTACTATTCACATATGTAGCAAATGACCACCACGCATCAGTACCACTGTTCTGCAATACACATGCTTCTCTTTCATCCTGATCAACTTCTGGCTGTCCGTGACGTGATTGGACAGTATCACCGTTTGTGTTAACAATGAAATGAATGTTGAATTGTGCTTTGTCTTTTAGTAATTCATAAACAGGAAGCATAGTATCTTCTGCTTCATTTCCATAAAGACAAAAGCTCATTACAAACAAGTCCACTTGTGGAAAATCAGATTTCTGTACTTCTACAGTACCCTGTGTATCAGTTGTTGAATTATCTAATGGTTCATCAAGATTAAATGATTGCCCCAAAATAACTTTTTCATTTGTAGCAAACAAAACTCCGTTTCCAATAACAGAACCGTTTTGATTTACTTCAAAAGCCATTTCGTATAATCCTCCTCCAAGAGAATTAACATCTGAAACGCTTGCAACAATTGTGTCATCTAAAACAAGATTATCGTTCAAATAATTAGCTACTTTTGTTTTTAGTTCTTCAACGCTTGTTAAATTAGCATTGCAGACATCACCATTTTGTTGAGCACTAATCACTGGGCCAATAGCTAATGCCCCGACAATTAATCCAATAATAATCAAAACAACTGCAATTATAACAGAATTTTGATTAACAGGAACGCCCAAAATATTTTTTCCCTTTGCAACAACTTTTACTTCTTTTGCACTAGTTGATTGCTCAGAAACTTTTTTGTGTTTTTTTGCCATATTCACCCCTCGTTAAAAGCTAAAACTTAACTAATAGGAAAAAGAAAATGCTTAAAAAGCAAATGAAAACGAGTGTAAAAAAACAAATGAAAAACAATTCAGACAACTACTAAAAAAACTCATGAAAAAGATTTTTTATTTACAATTAAATCTTTAATAATAAAGATTTAGAACGTTTATCTTTTTCCGGAAAACTTTTTTCTTAAAGATTCTATTTGCTTGTCTTCGAGCTTAGCAAAAAGTATTCCTTGCGGAACAATAGTTGTTTTTTCTTTTACCCCAACAAAAGCTTCTTTAAATCCTTTTTTCAAATCAAATTTAATTGCATCAGCAACTTTCTGCGCAGCACTTGGAACAAACGGATAATAAACGAGAGCAAGTACTTTAAACAAATCAATGCACTCTGCTATTACCTCGCCCGCAGCTTTTTTATCAGTTTTAATAAGATTCCACGGTTCTTTTTCCTGTAAAAATTTGTTTCCAAGAGAAGAAATTTCATTTGCTTTAGACAAAGCATCTTTTTCTCTGCTCTTTCCCATCAATTCGGTATACTCTTTCAAAAGTATTTGAACTTCTTTCTTCAAAAAACTTTTTTTCTTTACAGGTTTTTTCCCAGCAAAAAACTTTTCGCTCAAAGTAATTACCCTATTAATAAAATTACCGAAATTTCCCACAAGCTCATTATTAATTTTAGCTTTAAAATCATCCCAATTAAATTCCGTATCAGAGTCTTCTGGGCGCACCCTAAATAAATAATAACGCCACAAATCACTTTCTATTCCTGATTCAATTACATCATTTCCAAATACACCAACATTTTTGCTCTTAGAAAATTTTCCGCCCTCATAATTTAGATATGCGGTTGAGTCAAGCACATCAATCAAATGATAATTATCTTTTGCGCCGATTAAATAAGTCGGAAACATAATTGAGTGGAAAGGCACATTATCTTTTCCCATGAACTGATACAAAACAACATCATCTTTTTTCCACCAATTCTTCCACTTTTCTTTCAAACACTCTGCAGTAATTCCAATGTAACCTATTGGTGCATCAAACCAGCTATAAAAAACTTTGTGCTCCCAGCCTTTTAACGGAACAGGTATCCCCCATTCAAGGTCACGCGTAATTGCTCTTAACTCTAATCCTCTTTTTAGCCATTGCTCTGTTATTGAAACTGCTTGTTTGCTCCAACCACTTTTTCTTTTATCAAAAAACTTTTTTAATTCTTTTTCGGCTTTTGGTAAGTCCACATACAAGTGACGGGTTTTTTTCATTATAGGTTTTGAACCATCTAATTTGCTTATCGGATTAATCAAATCTTTCTGGTCAAGAAGTTTTCCACATGCATCGCACTGATCTCCTCTCGCGCCCTTTGCATGGCAAAAAGGACACTCTCCCTCAACAAACCTGTCACTCAAAAACTTTTTACTTTTTTCAGAGTAAAGTTGCTCAATTTCTTTTTCAACAATAAAACCATTTTTATATAATTTCAAAAAAATGTTTTGAGCTATTTCTTGATTTTCTTTGCTTGTTGTTCTCCCCAAGCAATCATAGCTCGTCCCAAACCAATCATAAATATTTTTGTGGATTTTAAAGTACTTATCAACAAGTTGCTTCGGAGTCAATCCTTCTTCAATAGCTTTTGTTTCTGCAGTTGTCCCATATTCATCAGTACCCAAAACAAATAATACTTTATTACCTTCTAGCCTAGCAAACCTAGCAAAAACATCTGCACTCAAAACAGAGCCAATCAAATTACCCAAATGGGGAATATTGTTAACATAAGGCAAAGCACTTGTAACAAGAATTCGTTTTCCACCAAAAAGCATACAAAGAAAAAGCAAAAAAAGGCTTTTAAATAGTGTTTTTTGTTTAAACAAATAGTTTTATTAATTACGAAAAATACAGATAATTTATGAGAATAATTAGTTTTGATGAAAAGTATTCAAAACAAATAATTGGTTTGTGGCTTTCGGATGAAGTAACAAAACAAACACTTAGCACAAAAGAGAGAAGTACTGTTAAAAGACTTAATGAAAGATGCCTTGAAGACAAAAAAAATACTTTTATCGCACTTGAAAAAGAAAAAGTAATTGGTTTTTCATCAATGCGCCTTGGGCACGGAAGAAGAAATCACTGTACAGAATTTGTAATATTTGTTGCAAAAGAATTTCAACGAAATGGAGTTGCAACAGCTATAATGAAAAAGCTTTTTGCAAGAGCAAAAAAAAATGAAACTAAAGAGAATTGAACTAGGGGTATTTTCAGATAACAAAAAGGCTATTAATTTTTACAAAAAGCTAGGATTCAAGAAAGAAGGCATAAGAAAAAAGTCTTTGCAAAGAAAAGACAAACTCTTTGATGAAATAATAATGGCAAGGCTTATATGAGGAATGAAAATAATCTCTTGGAATGACTTTGAAAAAGTTGATTTAAACACATGAGTTGTTAGTGCCCTAGAAAATTTTCTAAGAGCAGAAAAATCAATAACGCCAAGTGTAACTTATTAATATTACAGTTGCCCCATAGTGTTAACAAATAACATGATATAAAACATACAGTACAATAATAACATCCTGATAATTATAAAACATACAAAATTATTGCAGTAACTTTAGTTAATAATATAAATGCTTTGCAATCCATAAAGAGATATGTCTAGACAGTTAAAGAGTAAAGTTTTAATAAAAAGAAAATACGGGCACCTTGGCGACATACTAATGACTACCCCAGTAATTGAAGCAGTGAAAAAGAAATATGGACTACCAATTGATTATGCACTTCCAAAAGAATATGAAGACGCACTATACAATAACCCAAACATAAATGAAGTTATTGACATAAGTAACATAAATGAAAATACATATATGAAAATAATTGATTTAAGTGATTATGAATTTAATTATGCAATTACACACCAACCAATAATAGAAAAAAACAAAATTGAATTGTTTCTCGAATGCGCAAATATGCCTAGCACTTCCGATAAAAGAATAAAAATTTATTTGAGTGACAAAGAAAAAGCATTTGGAAAAGATTTCATTAACAGAACATGCCAGGCTAAAAAAAAAACCATAGCAATAGCAATTTCAACAGACAGCAAAACACGAAATTGGTATATCACAAGATGGAAAATTCTTGCAAAAAAATTATACGCTGCCGGATTTAATATAATAATTGTTGATAAAAAAATACACTGGAAAGATAAAAACATGGTTTTCTTTAATAATCACACCATCAGAGAACTTTTTTCACTAATTAGTTCAGTCGATGATGTAATAACATTAGATAGTGGCACACTGCACATCGCAGCAGCCTTCAACAAAACAACTCTTGCAATTTTTGGTCCCACTGACCCCGAAATAATTTGTGTTTTTCCAAATCTAACGTACATTTGGAAAAAACTTTCGTGCACACCTTGCTGGTATGATCGCTGTGAAAATAAATATTGTCTGAATTTAATAAGTGTTAATGATATATATAACAAAGCAATTGAGGTGTTTAAATGAACAAAAAAGAAAAACTAAAGATTGCCACCCTATTAAAGGTAATACTGCGAAGCAAAGGAGTTGATATTGCCTGTGAAATTAGTGGTGTTGGAGAAAAATATAAAGAAGACATTCAAGGTTTACTAAGGTCTCCCTCAGAAGCTAAAGGAAAAAAATATCCACCAGAGATAATTTTAGCGGATAAGATAACAACAAAACTTATTTACAACCCAGAATCAAATTATGTAATAAAGAAAATTAAACAAAAATATGTGCTATTAAAAAAAGAAAATAATGAAGAAATGCTAGAAATTAGTTTTCCACAAAGACCGTATTTTTACTCACAAGTAACCAGTGATGGAACACCAATGAAGCATGTAGCACAGGTAATGGGTGTTGATTGTCTAGCAATAGCAATGGCAAGAAATTGCTATCATTGGAGAATAGGAAAACCATGCAAATTTTGCAATATTGATCCAACAACAGTTAGAACAAACTATCCTCTATTACCAAATCTTCAGCATGTTGAAGAAGTGGTTAGATTGACAAAGAACACATTTCCCTTTTTTGACTTAACTGGAGGAACTTTTGAAGATAGAGATCAGGAAGCATTAGAATATGCAAAAGTTGGAAATGTGATAAAGTCCGTTCTTAAAAGAAAATTTGGTGGGCCCTTTTCACTCACCCCCCCAAAAACGCTGTCATACCTTAACAAAGTGTATGAAACTGGAGTAGATGTGATAAGTTTCAACATGGAAGCCTGGGACCAAAAAGCATGGGAAAATGTATGCCCCGGAAAATCAAAAATTGGAAGAACAAAATTTATGGAATCTTTCGATTATGCAAAAAACCTTTGGGGAGAAGGCAACATAGTTA
>CAYODU010000030.1:0-8041 GCA_964402905.1 uncultured archaeon | reverse complement strand
ATTAAATGGAAAAGGTATTGGGGCAATTGCAGCAAAAAAAGCAGTTGCTTTTGCAAAGAAAAAAATAAAGGTACGCACAATTGAGGCTGCAACAAACCCAAAAAATGTTGCAAGTAAAAAGATTTTGGAAAAAATTGGTTTTAAAAGAATTGGCTTACTAAAAGATTATTACAAAACAAAAAAAGGGTTCGTAGACAAAGAAATTTACTGGAAGGTGTTTTAATGACAAAAACAAATATCAATAAAATAAATGTTGATTTAGTTAAATTCAAAACAAAAGATGGTTTACTTCTAGATGGATTTGTTTCAAAATCAAAACCGAACAATAAAAAAATTATTATTCATATTCACGGAATGACTGGAGACTTTTTTCGTGGAGGATTTATTTTTCAATTATCAAGACAACTAAAAGGAACACCATTTGATTTATTTTCAATCAACACTAGGGGTTATGGTTTGATTACAAAATTTTATTGCGGGAAAAAAAGAAAAAGAATTGGCACTGCCAGAGAAAAAATAATTGAAAGTATTTATGATATTGATGGAGCAATAAAAGAAGCTACAAAAATGGGTTACAAAGAATTTGTTTTATCCGGGCATAGTACCGGCTGCCAAAAAGTTGCGCTTTATCAATCAAAAAAACAAAGTAAAAAAGTTAAAGCACTTTTGCTTCTCTCTCCATGCGACGATTACAATTTAGAAAAAATTAAGCCCACTTACAAAAAATCATTGGGTATTGCAAAGAAAATGGTTAGTACTGGTAAAGGAAATGATATTCTTCCAAGTTGGATTAGCAATTACTCTGCTAAACGCTACCTAAGTTTCGCTGATCCGAAAAATCTTGAAGCACAACTGTTTAACTATAATGGAAAACTAAAGCACTTTTCAAATGTAAAACAACCAATACTGGCGCTATTCGGCGGAAAAGATTACTTTGCTGATAAAAATGGCAAAGAATCACTTGCCACACTTAGAAAAAAAACAAAGTCAGTTCTCATGGAAACAATAATCATTTCTGGAGCAATACACATTTATACTGGAAAAGAAAAAGAAGTGAGCAAAGCAATCACTACTTTTTTGAAAATGATTTGAGTATACATCTTGTTACAGGAAAAACTAATAATTTCTTATTAATCAAAGCAAGAGCATTCATTATATTCGGAGGCGATGTAAATGAAAGTTAAATCAATAAAAGAAGAATCTATTTCCACTATGCGAGAAGCTTGGATTTGCAGAGCCAATGCCCTCTATTAGTGAAATACCACTGTTTTTTGGTTCTCCAAATGATAAGGCATTGTTCAATCCCGAACACTACCTTGCGCACAAAGAAAAAGAGCCATTAAACTCTAAGTTGGCAGTCATTGTTTTCAACAATGATTTGTTCGACAAAATTGAAGAAAAAATTGAGAGAAGGCTAACAAGACATATAAACGGTTCAAGCGACTATGATTTTGTAGAGTTATTTGGAAAAAAAATAACTTTCATAAAATCAGGTATCGGCGGACCCGCATCAGCAACAATAATGGAAGAACTTATAGCCCTTGGAATAAAAAAAATTGTTTTCATGGGTTATGCAGGTTCACTTCAGGATATTGCGCCCGGAACAATAATGATTCCAACAAAAGCAATTAGAGATGAAGGGACAAGCTACCATTACCTTGAACCAAGTAAATTTGTCGAACCAACAGGGAGTCTGAAAGAAAAAATAATAGAGATTCTTGAAGATAAAAAAATTCCCTTTGAAAAAGGAATTACTTGGACTACAGATGCTCCGTACAGAGAAACAATAAAAAAAGTTAGATTGTTTCAAAGTGAAGGAGTACTAAGTGTTGAAATGGAAGCTGCTTCGCTTTTTGCTGTAGCCAAATTCAGGGGAGTAGAAATTGCAGGAATCTTTTGGGTTTCAGATAAGCTAAAAGAAGAGTGGGAACCCCACTTCACTTCACAAATAATACACAACGGCTTAAACAACTCAATTGAAGTTTTGTTTGAGCTAATAAAACAAATATAAGGTGAAAAGAGTTAGTGCGAAAGCACTAACTCAACTTCATCCAGATCTTTTAGCTCATGTTTCAGTCCGACTCTTTGCTTTGAAAACTTTACTGAACTGCCACTTACAAGCGCGTATTTAAATTTTGCACAAATTTCTTTGTGTATTTTTTCGCAATAATCCTCTAGCACAGCACCATTTTTTAAAACCAAATAATCTTTGGAATTAAATGGTTTTACTCTTATCATTCCTGAGTGCAGGAAAAGAAATTGTTTAAAATTCTCAACACTTGTATTGGCGTTGGCAGATACAAAAATACTTGGAAAAGCATTTTCCAGAGACAAATCATTTTGCCAAAAACTTTTTTGCCCAAGCAAATCGCTTTTTGTGTAAACAACACACACATTTTCTTTTTGCAGTTGAAAACCAAAACTAAGCAATTCATTTATTAGTACATTTAATTGCGCAGGTTTTGTTGAATCAACTACCAACAAAATCCTTTCAGCATTTCTTGCATTACCAAGAACTCTTTTTCCAAGGCCCTTTCCTTCGGAGGCCCCAAAAATTATTCCGGGCAAATCAATTAACTGTATCAAAGCCCCATTAATTTTTGTTGTAGCAGAAAAAGGTTTTTTTGTAGTAAACTCATAAGCAGCTATTTCTATTTGTGCATTAGTAATCGCTTTTATCAAAGAGCTTTTACCCACGCTAGGTAAACCGATAAAAGCAAAGGAAACATCGCCCTGTTTCTTCACTTCCCATTGTTCGCGCGCAAAGATTTTCTTTGAAACAAATGCTTTTTCTTTTTGGGCATTAAGCCACTTTCTGACTTCTGCATATGGTCCATCCTTGTAATTGGGCATTCTGTCAAGTAACTCAATCACTTTATCCATTCTTTTTTGTCCGCTTAAACCTTTTAATTCTTCAACACTTTTTTTCTTAAAAACACTGTGAGGCATTGCCATCACAACCACCACCTTTAACTTAAAAAAAGCAGGTTCGTGATTGTCTAAATGTAGCAAGCAAAAAAAAACTTGACAAGTAATAGAACAAAAGACAGGATTTGACTTTGTATTGAATTCAAAAATCGCCGAACCTACTTACGTCTAAGCAGTTCGGTAAAAACCAGTGAAACTCATTTTTAGCATTGAATACTTCGATGAATCCATACTAGACTCTTACATCAAAAAGAATAAAAATAGCTTTCTTTGAAGAATGTTACTTTTGTTACATCCAAAAACAATAATTTCTTATTAATAGCTATGGATAGAATATAATAGTGGTTTGATGATTGAAGCAGTTGATACGGAAATAGTTATTATGCTAAATAACTTGGTAGAAGCTGTTGAAGGTTCATCGTCCAGCTAATTTTGCCATTGGTAAAAAGCAATATAATTGTTTTTTGCGCATAAGAGCGCATTTAAAATATTTGTGGAGTTTGTTTTTATGGAGGCGGAACTAAATGCTTGATGCAAAGTATATAAGAGAAAATAATAAAGAAGTTAAGGAAAATCTCAAGAAGAGACAAGATAATGAAGTAATCTTGCGCCTTAACACCTGGATTAAACAGGATGAAGAGTGGAGAAACCTAAAAAAAGAAATGGAAGAACTAAAAAAAGAGAGAAATGATATTACTGAAAAAATAAAGATTGCTAAGTCCGCTAAAAAAGATATTTCTGCTTTGCTAAAAAAGGCAAAGGATATTCCTCAAAAAATAAAAGAGTATGAACCAAAAGTTAGGCAACTTGAAGAAGAAAACAAAAACATATTAATGCGAATACCAAATTTGCTTCACGAAAGTGTTCCATTTGGAAAAAATGATACTGAAAATGTAGAAGTAAAAAAAATTGGGAAAGCTGTGCATAAACCAAAATTAAAACATCATGGACAACTAGCAATTGAGCTTAATCTCGCTGAATTTGAAAGAGCAGTTAAAGTAGCTGGCACAGGATTTTTTTATCTTAAAGGAGACCTTGCATTACTTGATCTCGCTTTGCAAAGACTTGCACTGGATATGCTAATAAAAAAGGGCTTTGTACCAGTACAACCACCATTGATGATGAATAGAGCAGCTTACTCGGGGGTAACTGACCTTGGAGATTTTGAAACTGTAATGTACAAAATAGAAAACGAGGATTTGTATATGATTGCTACAAGCGAACACCCATTAGTTGCAATGCACATGAACGAAATATTTACAGAAAAAGAATTAGATAAACCAATTAAGTACACTGGAATGAGTCCTTGTTTTAGAAAAGAAATTGGAAAACATGGTTTGGATGAAAGAGGATTTTTCCGAGTACACCAATTCAACAAAATAGAGCAAGTAGTAATATGTAAACCAGAACAATCATGGAAAATCTTTGAAGAAATATCAAAAAATCAAAGAGATTTTTTTGATGCACTCGAAATACCTTATAGAATAGTTAATGTTTGTACTGGAGACATGGGAATTGTTGCTGCAAAAAAATTTGATTTAGAGGCATGGTCACCAAGGGAAGGAAAGTACATAGAACTTGGTTCATGTAGTAACTGCACTTCTTACCAAGCAGGGAGACTAAACATAAAATACAGAAAAGCTAGTGGCGAAAAGGAATTTGTTCACACACTTAACAACACAATGATACCCACAACAAGAATGCTGAGAATAATCCTAGAAACATATCAAACTGAAAAAGGAACAATACTTATCCCAAAAGCACTGCAAAAATATATGGACGGAAAAAAAGAAATTAAAAAACAAGAATAAAATTGCTACTCACCCAAAAAGTGT
The DNA here is from genome assembly GCA_964402905.1 of uncultured archaeon. Classification (GTDB taxonomy): domain Archaea; phylum Iainarchaeota; class Iainarchaeia; order Iainarchaeales; family JAAZKV01; genus JABIDZ01. Next base: position 3,278 of record CAYODU010000030.1, on the reverse strand, counting down.
TTTGAATTTAATTAGTCAAGCACCAATTGTTCTTGAACTGCTTTGCTTTCTAAATCAAACTCTGTTTTTGGTTTTATAATGAATTTGCATCTTTCTCCGGAAAGAGCTGCGCACTCTGATTCAACGCAGTCAACATCTTCTGCAAAAACAACTGAGAATAATCCTGCAAGTATTCCTCTTAAGAAAACATCTACCGAAAGAGAAACTTTTCCTTTTAATTCTGTGACAAACGGAGAATTATCCAGAACAACAATGGCTCTTTTTGATTCCAACTTGTTATCAATTATTTCTATGTTTCCCCAACCAGAAGCGACAAAAAAAGTTTTTACTAGCATAAGAATTTTTTCTTGTTCAACCCCCATTTGTTTGAAACGTGGCAAAAAATTTGCCTTTGTATTCTCTTTAAAAGACAAATAAATTTTTTTGTGCATCTCAATGTCAGAGTTTCCTGCAAGCGAAACCATGACATCCACAGGCATTATAAAAAAAGGTAGATTAACCAAAAAAAAATTATTGTGTGTGTACTTCAAAGTATTAGTAAAAATATATTTGTCAAAAAAATGGTTAAGCATTTTTATTTACCTCCAAACTTTTATGCGATTTTTTTTGCTCACCATATTTTTTGCCTAAATAATCATTGAAAAAAGTAGAATATTCATATTTTTGTCCCTTCAAAATGTCATGTATCACCCTATACTTTTCCACTACCAGCGGCCAAACTATAATGGAATTTCCCGCTTTTTTGCACATCACAAGCCGCTTTTCAACGAGTTTTTTCAAATAATAAGTGTATTTTGCGCTCATTCTGCGCTTTTTTTCTCTTGTTGTAAGATCTTCTTTGAGGTTTTCAGCTATTTCAATAGTATTCGTGGGCCAGTGCTCTAAAACAAAGTCAAATATCTCGCGTTCAAGCTCGCTTAGGCCCGATAAGTCTGGCAAGTCAGAATAATCTACTTCCATATCGATTAAACAAAGCAAATAAGAAGTATATAAAACTAATTAATCTGGCAAGACAGGCTAAATTTCTTAAAATAGACAAAAAAATATAAAAAAAAGAGAAATTTCTTATACATAATGCTTTTTTTCTCTTTTAGTGCAACAAAAAAAATATTTTTAAAAAAGATTTTGAAAAAACTGTCCTAAAAAAAGCGAGTTTTTATAAAGGAGTTTAAACAAAAATAGTCTATGGCAAAAAAACACTATATTGCAGATATGCACACCCACTTAAATGAAAAAAAAATTGATCCAAAAGAATGGTGGGCACAAGTAAAAAAACAAAAGCTTTGCGCAATTGCAATTACAGAACACACAGAATACAATCCAGAAACAGCATATTCAAAACTTTTAGCAGAAAAACCAAAAGATATTATATTGATTCCGGGGCTTGAAGCAAAAACAACTGCAGGACACTTGCTGGTATATGGAAAAGATGATTCAGTATATCAAATAGAAGAACTAAAAAAAATAAATGTTCCCATAAGAGATGCACTAATTGCTGTGAGAAAAAATAATCTGGTTGCAAGCTTTGCACACCCCTACGGATACAAAACAGATTCTGCATGCTTGATATTAAATGAAAAAGAATCAAGTAAACTACTAAGAGAATTCAAAATCGGCTCCGAGTATTACAATGGAATGCTTGGCTCAGCAAACAATTTTGTTTTCGGAACCCAATGGATAAAAAAACTATACAATTTTTTTGATTTTCTTGATAAAAGTAATAAAGCAAAAAAACTTCACCTGCAAAAAAAGAGCAGAAAAATAAAATCAAAGCTCGAAAAAATTTCAGAGGAAACTCTTGACCGAGTAAAAAAAGGAATTTTGTTTGCTGAAAAAGCAAATTATGTTACATCCGGAAGCGATGCTCATTATCCACGAGTAATTGGTACAGCTGTCGTTGAACTTAAAAGAAAACCAAAAAATGAAAGTGACTTTTTATTAATGATAAAAAAGAAACAAATCAATTGGGCAGGACCAAATATTTATTCAAAAAACCCTGTGGATAAAATAAGAAAAAAAGAACTTTTAGAAGGACTAAAGTATATAACAAAAAAAAGATTACAGAAAAAAATAAGAAAAAGGAAATTAAACAAGAAAATCAGGAAAAAACTGAAAAAAATCGGTTCAACAAAAATAGCAAAAAGATTAAGAATAAGAAGAAAGAATAGAACTTGAAGGAGATAATGAAATGAAATGTGCAGTAACTGAAAAAACGGATGTATCAAAGGTTCCAAAAGATACAAATGAAATTCATCTTGTAAGACCAATAAACAAAGAAAAATTTGCTTTTTTACTTGAACACAGAAATATTACAACAATAACTCTATCCAATTCGTGTCTAAAAAGACTTCCAAAGAAAATGCTTGAAAAAATAAAATCAAAGGGAATAGAACTCTTATCTGAAAAAAGAAGGGGACGCGCACTTGATATATCTCTTGAAAAAATGCTTCAAATAATTGAATTGAGAAAAGACTATCAAAGCATTAGAGACATAGAAAAAGTAACTGATGTACCAAAATCAACAGTACACTATCTTTTGAAGTACGCTGATAGAAGCAAAATAAAAAAAGGTAGCACGGTTCTGTATTTGAAATAATTTATTCAACCATTTTATTTTAATCCATCAAGAAAACTTTTTATTTAAAATATTTATTGCCTCTTTAACAACTTTTTTGTGATTTGTTGTGCCACTCCACTGTGCTGCTCCAGAGTGTCCGCCCACTTCTCCACCAATTGCTTCCTGAAGAGGTTTCATCAAATGAGTCATTAGATTAAAGTTACTTTTTTCTTTGAAATAAGTTTCTGCCCTTGCAGATAAAACAGATGAACCATTCTTTTCTGTACCAGCAACAAGAGAAATGTGTGCCCCAAAATCAATTAGAATCGTTGCCGCAGGTCCTTGATAAAAAGATAATTCACTAACAACAACAATGATTTTTCCTATGGAAAATATCTGTGCCCTTTGTGCCGCTTTAATAAAGGCCATTTGTTCATCATGTCTAACCACATGCTTTGATTCCTCGAAAATATCTGAATAATTTTTACCTGATTTAGAGAGACAAAAAGAAAATGCATTGAACAATTCTTTTGAACCCACTAAAAATCTTCCTGTATCCTCAAGCATTCCAATACATGCAAAAAAAGCCATTCTTTTTGAAAGCTTTTTTCCAATTAAATTAAACAATAATTGTGTTGTTGAAAAAGCATTTGGGTCAACAAATTTTTTGCTAAGATCAATACTTCTTCCATTTAGTTCAACCACACATTTTTCATCAACT
>CAYODU010000029.1:0-8236 GCA_964402905.1 uncultured archaeon | reverse complement strand
ATAATGTCGTTAACTACCGAAGCGACAATTTTGCCAAAAGCCGCACCAATAATAATACCCACGGCCATATCAACTACGTTGCCTTTCATAGCAAATTCCTTGAATTCTTTACCTATGCTCATTTTATTAAAGGTTTAGTGAAACGTTTGTAAATTCTATTGCTTGATGTGTAAATTGTTGTTTGTTTTATGATGAAATTTTCAAAAACAGTCAATGCAAATAAAACAATTATTTTTGATTCGCTAAGCATGCTATCCGTTTATAACACTGAAAGAGATTTGGGTAGATTCATTTACTATTTCAGCAACAAAACAAGGCTGAATGATGATTCCTGTATTTTTTTTGCTGTAAAGGATGCTATAGAAGAAAATGTTCTTGTAACTGCACAACAGTTGTGCGACAAGTACTATGATTACTCAAATATTTTTGTTGAATCAATAGAAGCTGTTAAATAGAAAAGATAATTTTTGAAAAAGAATTTTTTGCAGAACAAAAAAACAATGCTCTGCAAAAAAATATTTTATATTTATTGTAACTCAAATTCAATATTTACTGTTGCTGTAACAGAAACATCACTCGGGTTTATGGGGGTTTCTGCTGATTTCATTGAAGAATCTTCCATAGCACTGTAAGTTACATAATTTGGTGTGTAATAATATGCATTTTCATTTATTGTTTTTACTTGTCCAAGTACTACATTTATTGAAGAAGTAATACTCTGAGCTTTTTGCTTTGCAGCTTGTGAAGCTTCTCTTAGCGCTTCGTTCTTCATCTGCAATTGTTTTTCATCGCTCAAAGTGAAAGCAATACTACTCACATCATTTGCTCCTGCACTCACTGCAGCATCAACAACTTTCCCTGTAATGCTTAAATCAGTTAAAGTTATTTTTATTGTATTAGTTGTTCTAAAACCTATTATGTCATACTTGCCGTTCTTTGAATTCCACTGCCGCTCTTCTCCGACATAATAATTTACTGTCTGAATGCTTTTATCACTCAAACCAATATTTTTGAGTGCATTTCTTATCTGCTCAGAAATAACTGCATTCTGTGACTGGCTATCCTGTGCAGATACATCTATTGTTTGCGCACTCAAGACAATTTCTGCTTTATCAGGAGAAACATTTTTTGTTACAGTTCCAGAAACATTAATTGTCCTATACTCTTTTGTTTCACTTGAAAAAACTTCAATGCTTGAAGGATTAACCATTGTCCCTGCAATCACTCCGACTAACAGAACAATTATTACTCCGACAAAAAGAACTCCTATTCCAAGAAAATTCTTTTCTTTCTTTTCAACCATAAACTAACCACCTTTTTTTATAATATTTGTATCTTCTGTTTAAAAAACCCATTTTTTTATTAGGGTAAAAACTAATTCAGAAAAAAGCACTTTTTTAAAAAATAGTATTTTTTCAAAACAATGTTAATTAGAACACTTCAACATCAGGATAAACTGTTATACCATCTTTTTCAAAATTAATTGCACACAATTTATTGGTGTGCCTTGTTCCGCGCATTTTTAGAACTTCAAGAGAATGAACCCTAATACCTTTTTCTTCATCGTGTTGGTAGTACATTGATATCACTGCATCGCTGATAAAACCAATGCTCCCCTCTTCTTTTTCAACATCTGCTGGAGAGTCCTCTGCAATAACCAATGCTGTTACTCCCCACTTACTCAAAAGATTAAAAAATTCAAGAACTTTTTCACGACGCTTATATTCATCATGAAACAATAATCCATAAGCTGTTATGGAATCAATTACAACTCTTTTTGCTCCAATTGATTTCAAAGCATCTCTTATTTGTCCACCGCCTTCTTCAAGAATAGCTGTTACTTGGTGCGGTTTGAAGTAAAGCAATTTGAATTTATTTTCTTTTTCCATTGATTCAAAATCCCATCCAAATTGAAGAGCATGTTTGTATAATGAATCTCTTTCTTCTTCAAATGAAATAAATACCCCGGGCTCACCAAACTGTTTTACCCCCTCAAATAAAAACTGCATACTAAAAAGAGTTTTTCCTGTTCCTGCAGAACCAACTAAAAGAACAATAGAATTTTTTTCGAATCCCCCGCTAATTAGTTCATCAAAACCCCTTATCCCTGTAGCAACTCGCTTGTCATCAGAAGAATTATCATCATTTACGGCATTAACACCAGCAAGCAAATCTTTTTCATCTGACACACCAGCATCAACAGATGAAACTTTTTCCACCACTTGCTCTTTCTCAGAAGAGATTTCTCTTTCGGGTGCAACAAAATCTTCTTCTGAAGCCTCACTTTTTTTCTGCTCCGGAGCACTAACTATTTTTATTCCCTCTTCTGAGGCAGGTTCAAAAACATTTTCTTCGCTCATCCTAACCAACAAAAATAATGATTAAAAAGTATTTAAATGCGTCTATCAATAAGATATTAGTGGTGAAATGGCAATTCCATTACTAGAATATTTTGCACGCTTCGATTTATTTTCTGGCGGATTAATCGGTTTCTTTTCCTTATTCGCATTTCTATTTATCTTCACTTATTTTGGAGTACGTAGTAGTGTAGAAAAACCCGCTGAGAAAACAGTGGAACTACTTCTGCCGCCAGTTCTAATCGGTTTTATACTAAACTTTGCAGGGATAAATTCTTTGCTTGTAGGAATAATTGTTATTCTTGCATATATAGTATTCAGCAAAGGAATTCTTAAATTAGAAAAAAAGGAATGGATTATCTCATCAATAACAATTTTTGCATTACTTGCGATTTTCGGTTCACTTGATCTTTTCTCAAGAAATATTCTCTTTCTTATTTACTTAGCATATGCAATAATAAAAAGTCAAAAGGAAATAAGAGACAAAAAAAAGCCTGTTAGTAAATAGTTGAAAAGACAGCTGTTTAAAGCAAAGGGGAACTTTTAAAAACAATTTACTTGAACTTTTCTATATAAATCAGGGGCATTAGTCTAGCCTGGTAGGACCGGCGCTTTGGGAGCGTCAAACCGGGGTTCAAATCCTCGATGCCCCATTTTTTTAAGAATTATTTGAGTTTGGTTACCCAAACCTCTATTTTACTTCCCTCAATTATTTTGTTATGAATTTTTTCAAATTCAAAACCGGCATTTTTATAGAGCTTTTTTGCAGCCAAATTAGATTCTTTCACAAGCAAAAAAAGTCTGTGAATTCTTTTTCTTTTACACTCATGAATTATTTTCTTGACAATTTTTGTTGCAACTTTCTGCCCACGCCACGCACTCTCAACAAAAATTGCATTCAGACGCGCCTCATTTTTTTCCTTGAAAAACTCAACTTCAGCAAAACCAAGAAAAATATTTCTCTGATGCGCTTTTATAATAAAAAAATTTTCTTCTCCAATCTTGTCCGAAATATCTTCAACTGTAAAAAAAGTGTATGGAAAATACTCATTTATTACTTCATTAATTACTTTCGCATCTTTTAAAGTTACTTTTTCTATTTTCAAAAAATCACCAAAATGTTCAATTAAAATTATTATTTTAAAGGACAAGCAAAGTTTTGCCTTAATATGTCCTAGAAAACGTGTGTTTTCTGGATCCAGAAAATTTTTAATTTTCTTTGTCCTACAAATTGTGCGTTCTCCTTTTGGAATAAAAATCATTTCTTCGAAAAATTATTTTTCGAATTAATATACCCATCAATTTCTTTTTCGCTTACAGCACAACCAGAAAACTTTGCAGCATAAAGCGCCGCTTCTAGTTCAAGCTTACCGTGATCAAGTTCATGGTCAAACAAATCCTGTTCGTATGCTAAAGCAATTATATCAACACTCCTAAAAACACTCAAATCAGGAAACATATTACGAAACTCATCAATATTTTTCTTATTAATTGTCACAGTAGAGTTCTGACGCTTTTCCAAAACCTGTTTTAAACGCAAAGGATTTTCAATCAAGGAACGTGTTGTTCTCTCATCAATAAACATTGCTTTAGCACCAAACACTTTTGCTAAAGCCATTGCCTCTGCTTCTCCGCCCTGTATTATTTTCAAAGGATTCCCATTAACAAAAAAAGAATTGTTTGTGAGGAACAGAATTTTTTCTTCCAAAGATTTTATTTCCGGACTAGTGTTAGTAACGCGCACAATTTTTTCATTAAAAATATGTTTTATTCTCGCAGCATTAAGTGAAAACCTTTTATTAGAAATTGGTTTCCAAACACTTTCATCAGCAACAGTACTAGAAACAATTAAATCAAATTTATTGAATTTAACAAAATTACTAAAAACATTTATCAAACAAGTACTCGAAAGAGTAATCATTGTCCCAGAATCAATAACAGCAATCATAAAAACCAACTCACTTTCCCCTGCTTTCTCCCAAAAGTTTTTTTAATTCAGAAACACGAAGAGAAATACTCTTTAGTTCTTTTTCTTCATCAGGCATAGTAGTAAAACCGATATAGCTTTGAAGCTCTTTTTTATCAGCACCTGTTAACTCTGCGGCCTGCGCAATACTTAATCCATAACTATAAGCCAAAGACGCTTGTTTTACCTTTGATTTTTCATAAATGCTTTGCGCATAATTTCCAAGCTTACTATCAATCATGTCAATACTTGAAATAATCTTTTTTAAATTCTTTAAAATTACTGCTTTGTCTTCTCGCTTTGAAGCAATAATCGATTCCTCTAAAACAGAAACTATTTTTCCCCTTATTTCAAACCACTTTTTGTCATTAACAAAGTGCTCTTTAGTCTCTATCTTATGCAAAGCATAAGCTATTACCCCAAGTTCCGCTTTTGGAACATTATTTTCCATAGAAGCCTCTCTTATTAGACGATTAGAAAGCCCCCTTAATTCAACAACTCTTTTTTGCCCAAAGAGCTTGAGAATCTCACTCAAATCAAAAGCCATGCTCTTAAACATATAAATACTACTGATTACAGGTATTTAATTTTTGGCGTGACCCCCAAAACAGATTTAAATGCTTTAATGCAGATTATTAATAGATAATATGCACGTTTTGGCACCAATAATTTCTGGGAAAGAAAGCTCAGAAGAATACATCAATGCGATTACAAACAAAGCTGACAAAATAATATTACTTCAGATAGTGGACCGAAATTTTATGAACAAGACAAGTGCTGCAATGGGAGAAGTAATGCAATTTCATTCAATACTATCAGAAATGAAAAGACTAATTGGGCAAAAAAGAAAAAAGTGCGATGAGATAACTGAGTGGGGAGCAACAATAAAAAAAATTGTTTCAATAGCTTTGATACAAAAAATAGATAAAGTTGTTTTAGTAGAACAAAAAAATGTTTTTTTCAAAGAAATAATTGAAGAACTTAAAAAAAATAAAATTTCATACGAAACAGTATTCGTTGCAGAAAAAAAAGAAGAAGAAAATAATAAAACAATGAGAAAAAGGATTTTTGGTGGGAAAAGATGAAGAAAAAAATTATTATGGAAGCACAATTGATAGAGAACAAAGTTTTGGTTGAGGACTCAACACTAAAAGGAATTCTTGTTGAAAAAGGATTCGGTGAAAACAAAGGAAGAAATCTTGTGCTAGATTTATTTGAAGCAATTTATTTGAAAACAAATGGAAAGATAGTTATTTTACAAGGCAAAAAAAAGGTTTCAGAGAAAAAACTACTTGAAATTGGAATGAAAAAAGACAAAAAGTTTTATGCAAAATCAGTTGTATACTCAAATATAAAAGAAAACGGTTACTGCATTAAAACCGGTTTAAAGTTTGGTTTTGATTTTAGGGTTTATCCAAAAGGAAAAAAAATGGGTGAAACCCACTCACAATTCGGAGTACATGTTGCAAACGAAAGTGAAAGAATTTCTATGACACAAATAAGCAGAATGACTCGCCTAGCAGGAAACATACACATCAAAGCAATTGTTGCAGTTATTGATCATGAGAACTCAGTTAATTATTATATACTAGAAAGGAAATTATTGTGATGAAATGAAAAGAAGAGTTTCAGTAGGGCCAAAGAAAAGGGCACCAAAAAAAATACCAATAAGATATAGAGATCTAAAAACAACTGCATTAAAATCTCTGTACAACAACGGAGTGAAAAGGCCCACCCCATTACAAATAAGAGAAGAAATGAGAAGAATATCTGCTTTTATTGATTAACAGCCAATAATAGAAAAGAAATTGATTTAGTGATTTGATGAATTTAAGGAAACGAAGCGTACACCCCTACAAAATTCCAAGACTAAGAACGCTTGATTTATTTACTCAAAAAAAACTGTCTCCATTGGAAGAAAAGATTGTTGTTGAAACCGTCAGAACAATTTTAAGATATCCTATTGGGCAATATAGAAGCGTAGCACATACTGAAAAAGTTTTAAGTTTAATTGGACCACTTGTGGCAAAAAATGTTTTAGCCCCAATACACTTAACCCCTGAACAAAGAAGGTTTCTTTTAAAAGAACTAAGTTTTGCATTCAATGAAAATGTTTCTGTGGATCTGTCACATATAAAAGAACACGCTCAAGAAATTGACAAGTTATTTGACAAAAGAGCACTAACAAACATTAAAAATGATATTACAAACAGCTTAGGACCAGCCATTTCCGCCATAGCATTTGAGATGCGACCAAGATATAATGATTTAGAATCATTCAAAAAAGTAGTTGATTTCCAAATTCGACATGATATTTTTCATGCGATTGCTATTATCCAACAAGAACTAAATCAGATGTCTCGTCACTGCAAAAAATAGAAATTATTAATGTAAAACAATAAAAAAAATAGTTGCTTTGGAAGGCATTTCTGCCCCCAAAACAAAAATAAATTAAAAACTTTGTAAAAACACTTAGAAATCTATTCCTCTAACTGTTTTTCTTCCGTTTTCTTTTGCTCTTGCAGCAGCGTCCTTTATCATTTTAGCTACTTTTGAGCTTAGAACATCAACTGCATCGCTTGCAGTATTACATCCCTCTGTTTTTATTGCATCCTTTACCTTTGATGCTACAACTAGTACTTCAGCCATAAAAAATCCTCCTTTGCCCTAGGGCCTATTTTATATGATTAAAACTTAAAGGTATTTAAATGGAATGGTGCAAAATGCCCTAAAAAGCCTTAAAAATAGGAAAACAAGCGGTTTCAACAAAGTTAAATACTATTGGTGACACAATATTTTTGCCTGTGATGATAAATATTATTCTGACACATGATGAATGATGGGCAGACTGAGGCGCAAAACTAACAAAAAACAAAACTATAAATACACAAAATACCAAAACTAACTATGAAAAAAATAAGTCTAGCAATAACAATAATTTCACTTTGTTTATTTTTTCTTGGTTGCACAACAAGTTCCAGCCCCAATCTAACCAATGAAAATGAGATTATTGAACAAGCTTATGAATATTGTTCCCAATTTACAGAAGAAAATTGCAGCAATGCTGCATACCTTCCAGCAGGAACACAAGAAGCAATTAAATGTTTTTGGAATAATTATACTTCAGAATGTTTTGCAGGATTGGTTACTGATAATTTGTAACTAAGCCTTGGTCTTTCAGAGATGATGGGCAGGCTGAGGCACTAAAACTAATATTTAAATACAATCCAGACATAGATTAATTAATGACTAAAGACAAAGTTGGCAGATTAGAAAGAATGAGCATAAAAAATACAGCAATTATTGGCTTTATTTTGAATGCATTAATCATAATAATTTACAATTCAATTTTTTCAACTGTTTCAGTTAGCAATTTTTTCTTAATAACAGGCGGAATAATTGCTTTAGCATACTTGATTTCAATCCCAATACTTAAAAAAAAGAGACTAATAAAAATAATTTCTTGGTTTATATTGTTAGCAACCATATTTCAAATTATTTTAATTGTTGGACAGTTTGTTAACATCCATATCTTCTTCAGCTATCCGCTTGAGATACTAGTTGGAATAGTTTTGTCATGCAGCTCAATGGTTTTTTCAACTTTATTAATTTTAAAAGCATACAACAAAAAACTTAGCAAAGATGCCGCATGGTTGACTATGGCATGGCAGTCACCCTAATTTTTAACTAAGTCTTGGCCTATCGGCGCAGATGGGCGAACTGAGGCACAAAAATAATTTTTATAAGAGTAAGTATTCTTTTACAAAACGAGTAAAAGCAGAAGAAAGAACTTTTTCTTTAGAATTAGCACACTCTTCCAATTCTTTTTTTGTAAAGTAACGCACCTCACTAACTTCCTCTTTATCAATAAAAATTTTACTTAATAAAATATCTTTTTTTAACAAAAAAACTT
>CAYODU010000028.1:0-8333 GCA_964402905.1 uncultured archaeon | reverse complement strand
CTTTTAAGTTATCCATTGCATAAGCGAACGCAAATGTTCCCTTTCCTTTTTCTTTTGCAATTTCTTCTAACTTTCTATATTCTTGTTCTGATAGTGCTCCTCCATCGTAAAGCAGTCTACCAACTGTTGTAGATTTTCCATGATCAACGTGACCAATGAAAACTATGTTAATCAATTCTTTTGCAGCCATTTTCATTACACCTCAATTTTCCTTCCTTAAAAAAATTACCCAATAATTTGGGCTCACCTTGAATTAAATTGCATTGAGAAAGCTTTTAAATATTACTTTGAGCTTTCGACAATTCTGTTCTAAGAAAAATCGCCAGAACTTTTAATAAAAGTTCACAAAATTTGACAATTTTATTCTAAGAAAAATTACCAGCACTTTTTTTGCATTGCAAAAAACCTGCGCTAAAATTGGCAATTTTATTCTAAGAAAAATTGCCAACCCTTTACTTCTTCAGGCATTCCTTTTCTCTTTCTTATTTCTTTAATTGTTTGTTCTTGTAATTCTCGCGGCAATAATTCGTATCCATAGTACTCTGCTGTCCAAACAGCTCTTCCTTGTGTAGCACTTCTCATTGCGCTTGAAAAACCAATTAATTCTTTTACAGGGGCTTTTCCAATAATAATACTTGAGTCTCCTTCTTGTCGCATTTCGGTTATTTGTACTCTTCTTGAACCTAGTTCTCTTGAAGCTGCTCCCATTTGGTCTTCCGGAACAGTTATTGTAAGTATTTGTTTTGGTTCATATAATTGTGTTCCTGCTTGTAGCATGCAAGCATATATTCCTCTTGTGATTGCGGGTAGTACTTGTGCTGGGCCTCTGTGAATAGCATCTTCGTGCAGAGTAGCATCCATTAACTCAACTAGTATTGCTTGTCCTCTTTCTTTTGCAAGTGGTCCCTCATTCATTGCATCAATAAATCCTTGTACAACAAGTTCCCTAATTTCTGTTAGAGCTTGTATTCCTCTAGTTCTATCGACTAAAGCGCTGTTGTTTGAAACTGCCCATATTTTTCTTGCAGTATCTGTATCAAATCCAAGTGCTTTTAATTTGTCAATACTTTCAGTGTGCTTTGGTTTAATCTTTCCATCAAGATCAGATTCAGAAACTTTTTCAAAAATTTCTTTTGGTAGTTGAGTAACTTTCATTTTGAATTTGTTGTGTTTGTTTGGGCTCTTTGATTCAAGTACTTCAGAACCTTTTTGTATTCCTTCATGGTAAACAACTATTGGTGCAGATGTATCTACAGCAATGTTATTTGTTTTTGTTATTCTATAAATATTTACTTCAAGGTGTAGTTCTCCCATTCCTGAAAGCAAGTGTTCGCCTGTTTCCTGATTAATTGTTGTTTGGAGATTAGGATCTTCTTTTGAAAGTTTTTTTAGTACTTCAATTAATTTTGGTAGATCCTTTGGATTCTTTGCTTCTATTGAAACAGTCATAACTGGTTTAACATTACTCATAAAGCTTTCAAAGGGCTTTATTTCTGTTGTTGAAATTGTTTCTCCTGCATAAATATCTTTTGCCCCAACAATCGCAGCAATATTTCCTGCTTGAGCTTTTTGTATTGTTAAAAAGTCGTGGCTCATATAAACACCTAACTTTTGAACTTTTATTTCTTTATTTGAGGTACTTAGTCTTACAATGTCGCCTGGTTTTATTGTTCCTGAATAAATTCTTCCTGTTGCAACATCTCCTGCGTGTGGATCAACACTAACATCGGTGATAACCATTGCAAGGTCTGCACTAGCGTCACACTCAGCCATTGATTTTCCAATGCCTTGTGTTTCGTCGCCTGCCCATATTTTTTGTATCCTGTATTTTTGTGCTTCAACAGGGCTTGGTAAGTGTTCTATAACCATTTGCATTGTTACTTCATGTACCGGAGATTTTTCAGCTAAAATATCTTGTTGATTATTTTTCATGTACTCATAAACTTGTTTAAAACTAACACCTGATTTTTTTATATAAGGTGCAGAAACTGCCCACTTTTTTTTAGCAGAACCAAAAGCAACGGTTCCTTTTTCTATTCCAACTTTCCAGGTTTCTTTAAATTTATCAGGAGCATTTCTTTCTATCAAAGCATTAACTTGTGCAATTACTTTAATGAATTTTTCTTGCATTTGCTGTTCGCTTGCATTTAATTCTGAAATTATTCTATCAACTTTATTTATGAATAAAACTGGTCTAACATATTCTCTAAGTGATTGGCGGATAACTGTTTCTGTTTGGGGCATAACTCCTTCAACAGCATCAACAACAAGTATTACTCCATCAACGGCTCTCATTGCTCTTATTACTTCTCCAGTAAAATCAACGTGACCCGGAGTATCAATTAAATTAATTAGATTTTGTTTTCCCAGCCATTCAAAAACAAGTGAAATGTTAGCGGAGTTAATTGTTATTCCTCTATCTTGTTCTTGGTCTTCATAATCCATTAATTGTACTTCGCCTGAAAGATTAGAATTAATTAGTCCTGCTGCAGCGATTAGTGAGTCACTTAACGTAGTTTTACCATGGTCAATGTGAGCAACAGTTCCGATGTTTCTGATATTTTCTCTTCCGCTCATCAATTTTTCAACTAATGCAACCATGTCTTCTTTTCGTCCCAAATAACTCACCCATTAATTTTTTTATTAAAAAAATAAAAATCAAAAAAAGTTTTGTAAATACGTTTCTACAAAAAAACCCTTTTTGTTTTTTTCTTTATCTACTTGCTTTTGCTATCCTCTCAACTTCGTCTTTTCTTTTTATTGAAGTACTTTTGTTGTCGTTTGTTGAAGCAGCAATTATTTCTTCTGCAAGTGCTTGTTGTGCACTTGTTTTCTTATTAAAAGAATTTCCAAATCCAGCCAAAGCAATATTTTTTATTGCTTCATCAAGTCTTTTCATTGGAGCAACATCAACTGCAAGTGTGTAAGCAACTCCACCTTTTTTTACTCTTGTAACATCTTCTCTTGGTGCTGCATTTTGTATTGCATCAACCAGTGCTTGTACAGGATTCTTTTTTGTTTTTAGTTCTACTATTTCGAATGCCTTTTCAACAATATTCATTGCCTGTATTTTTTTACCGCAACTTCCTCTACCGCGTATATATTTTCCACTTAATTTTCTTTTTCCTTGTCCAGAGCGCATTGTTTTGTTTATCAATCTCTCAACAATATTCATATTTGCTTTTCCAAATCTTCCTTTGCTTTTTCTTCCAGAAGAATGCGGAGTTATTACTGGATCAAGATTAATATATCTTACAAGACTCAAATCAGATACTACAACTTCGCTGATATTCCATTTATTGAATATTTTGTAATCTGAGAAAGGACTTTTCTTTTTAACAAAAATAGGAGCTTCTTTTTGCTCTTCTCTTGGAGATTCTTTATCGAAAAAACGATTTCCACCAAAACGACTTCTTTCTCTGTCTTGGGAATGAGGCACATAACTTTTTTGTTCTTTGTGAGCGTTAACTGTTTCAGTTTTACTTTCTTTGTGAGTATTTTCATCTTTTTTGTGTTGAACTGTTTCACTTTTTTGTTCTTTGTGTGTTGTTTCTTCCTTTTTCTGTGCTTCTTCTTTATGTTCAGTTTTTGTTTCTTTGTGGTGTGCTTCGCTTTTGTGAGTTGTCTTTTCTTCGTGAGAAACTGCTTTCTCTTTTTCAACAATGTCAGCCATTTAACCACTATCTCTTTGATTTTTCCTTTTTTCCTGTTCTAAGCATTTCTAAAGCTATTCCATTTACATGTGTGACCTGGTACTTTACTCCCCATAGATCTCCGTATGGGCCGTTCTGTGCTCCGCCTAAACCAGAAACTATTACTTCATCGTGTTCATCAATAAATTTTATTGCACCATCTCTTGGTGCAAGTGCAGTTAATTCTTTTCCATTTTTGATTAATTGTACTCTAACACATTTTCTTATTCCTGAGTTTGGCTGTTTTGCTGTTACTCCTCTTTTTTCAAGAACAATTCCTCTTCCTTGTGGAGAACCTTCAAGCAAATCATCATGAATATTATTCCTTGCTTTTTCTTTTTTTGAATGTCTTCTATCTTTTTGTCTCCACTTTTTTCTTTTTCTTTCAAGTCCAAGTGCAGCAAATTCTCCATAACCCATAAAATCAACTCTTTTAACTCAATATCAAATCCAAATCATAATTTCTTTTTATTAATTCTTTTACTCTTCTTAGCCTTCCCGCGTTATTGAAAATTTTTTTCTTTTCAATTGCATCAAGCGAAACCAATAATTTTCCTTTTTTTTTCTGTACCTCATTTATTTTTACTTCAAATGTTTTCTCAATCATTTTTTCCGGATTTTCCGAAAAACCTATTATCTCAATTCTTTTTTTCAATTTGCTTTCAAGCAACTTTACATTGGAAGCCTTTTTTCCTATGGCTTTGCCGACTTCTTGTTCTCTAACAAGAAATGAAACTAGGTTTCCTGTTATTAAACAATCTTTTACGCTAACATCTGCGACCTCTTCGAGGGCGTTCATCAAACGTATTTCTTCTAATGATAATTTCATTTTTTTCACTGTGCATCGAGTATGTTACTCTTTCCTTTATCCAAAACAATCATTGCAGATACAACGAAAGGTTTTCCGCAAACGCTTCCCAAAACAAGTCCGCTTTGATCATAAGTCAAAAACTTCTTGTCTGCTATTTCTGCTAAGTGTTTTAGTTTTTCTTTATTGTTCTCTGGCATATTAGAGCTGACAATAATCATTGCACCATTGCCTTGCAGAAGCTGTTTTTCGCATACTTTATAACCAAAAGCAACTTTACCCGTGTCCACGGCTCTACGAATCTCTTTATTTAAATCCATACTCACCAGTTACAATATTTTTCGAAGCTAACCTTTATAAAAGCTACTACGTGAGAAAAAGAGTTTTGCTTATTCAAAACAAAAAAATTATTTTATTTGTATTTTGAATTGTTGCGACTCCGTTCAAAAAGAACTTCTCCGCATTAGCCTCTTTGAGGCGCTTCTAAAAAAATAAACCTTGCTTAAGGTTTAAAAAGTTATTTCATTAGCAGTTCAACAATTCCAGTTCCAACTTTCACTGGCTGGCCCACAATCATGTTCTCAACTACACCTGAAAGTGTTTCTACTTCGCCTTTGAATGCTGCATCAAGTAAGTGCTTTGTTGTTTCTTCGAAAGATGCTCTTGCAAATGGAGATGCTTTTAGTTTTGTTATTCCTGTTCTTACTATTCCTTTTACTTCTCCGCTAAATGTCATTAGGTCAGCTAAAAGCATTATGTGTCGCACGTCAACAGCAATTCCGTTATCATCAAGCACTTTTTTTAGTTCTTGTACAATAAGAAGTCTTCCAGCTTCAATTCCAAGTATTTTTGATGTTTCTATTATATCATTTGTAAATACCCTTTCCTGATTAATTTCTTCTAATTTTAGGACTGCTTTTAGATTGCTTCCGCTTGTTTTAATTACAAATTCTGTTTCTTCTTTTACTAAAAGAGTTTTTCCTATTCCTTTTACTCCGTGTACTTTTTCTTTCATTATTTTTACAAGATCTTTTCTTGCTTTCAAATAATCAGATTTTTTGTCAATAGTGAAATGAATTGTGTTATCAATTTGTCTTGTCTTCAAATCTTTAAAACCTTTTTTTATCACATCAGCAACATCATCAATTTTTAGTTCAAGTTCCTTCATTTTGCTTTTATTTAATTCTATTGAGAATTTTAGTTCTTCAAAGCTCTCGCTCACTTTTGTTATATCTTCTACTCTCACATCAATAAGTTCTTTTGAAAATTTTTCTGCTTTTTCTTTATTATTTTTTATTTCATTATTTAAATAAATAGTCATTGTCGGGTACTTTGCTTTGCTTCTTCCATCAACTATTTCTTCAACTCTTTGTATTCCTGAACCAACACTTACTTCCGCCGAACCAGCAAAGTGCTTTGTTCTAAGAGTTAACTGTGTTCCGGGTTCTCCTAGGCTTTGTGCAGAAATTATTCCAACTGCTTCGCCTGGTTCCACTAAAACAGAATCATATTTTGCTTTGATTATATCTGCAAGCTTATCCGCTTTTTCTTTTGAAAGATTAAATACTTCTGCAACAGCCACAATTTCTTCTAAAAGTTTTTTTGGTAGTGGTACTTGTTCCCAGCTTCTTTCTTCTTCTTCGTAAGTTCTTTTGTCGTTTTTGTTTGAGATATCTGTTTCTTTTTCTATACCTTTTTTTGTTTCAGTATCATTTTCTTTTAGTGGTTCTTTCTTCTCTTTTTTATTATCTGTTTTTGCAGTATTTTCTTTTGCTTTTTTTTCATCAACCATTTTACCACCAAAAATTATTTTTAACTTTTTTATTTGTTATTTATATTTCTCCATTGCTCTTTGCTTTTAAATATTCTTCAGTAACATCAACGCTTATTCCGCCCTTTGTGTTCTTTGGGAATACTCCATCTTCTCCATATTGATATTGTATAAGTGAGTTTGATGCTGTTCTTACTGTTCCATCTGGAGCAGCCACTAAGTCCTTTAGTGCATTTGCAAGTCTTCTGTATAAGTAACCAGATACTTTTGTTGATACTCCTGTGTCAACTTCTCCTTGTCTTCCACCCATTGAGTGATAGAAATATTCTTTTGCTGTCAAACCATCAAGGAAATTATTTCCAATAAATCCGCCTGCTAACAAACCAACATCTCCTCTTTGGTTTGAAGTAATAAGTCTCTTAGTAAATCCTTTTTTTGGTCTTCCCTCTCTTACACTAGCCTGTCCCCAGAAACCGGATATGTTCATTAGGTTTGTTGTGCTTCCTCTTGATTTTGCAAGTATCATTGCAATAGTATTCAAAACCATATCTTCTCCTGTAACATACTTTAGTTTTTCTTTTGTGATTTCTCTCTCAACTTTTTCTTTTGATTCGAATGCAAGTCTAACCATGTATATTTCGAATGATTCGTTTATCGTTCTTCCTGGAATAATTTCCAAAGTTCCTTTTTCATAAGATTCAACGATTGCATCTGCTTTTTTCAAAGTCTCATTTATTATTCTCTGTTTTAGTGATTTTATGTCATCGCTTACTTCGTATTCTGCAAGTGATGCAGTCATTCCTTTTTCAGTTAAAATGTAAGAAGTTATTCTGTTTATTCCTCTGTAGAAAGCTTCTATTGTTTCACCGGGATATTCTCTTGCTATGGTGTCAACAAGTCTTCCTTTTCCTTCGCTTAGTGCAGCTGAATCAATTACTCCGCTTACCAGTTGTCCATTAACAACTTTTACTTTAGCCATTATTTCTCCGATAAGTTCTGAATCTTCTGGAGTGTAACCAGCTTTTTTGAATACCTTACTTGTGTAAGAATCAAATTCTAGGTTAAGTGTTTTTGGAAGTATTTGCGAGAAAATCATTTTTCCTGAATAGTTTTTTCCTTTATCTGGTTTTGGTAGTTCTGTTACTCCTATTGAGTAAAGTAATTGCATTGCCTCTTCTTTTGCGAAAGTTGTTTGTGGCATGGTTAGTGTAAAACATCCTGATACTCCGTCTTCTTTTGGAGCAATTACAGGCGAACCATATCTTGGAGAAATAATTTGGTCGCGTACTAGCATTAATCTTGTTGCCTCTGCTTTTCCTTCTTCTGTTTGTGGAACGTGGCAGTTCATTTCATCTCCATCAAAGTCCGCATTGTATGGTGGACACACAATTGGATTTATTCTAAATACTTTTCCAGGCATTATTTTTGCTGTGTGTGCCATCATTGAAATTCTGTGTAGCGATGGCTGTCTGTTAAACAAAACGATGTCTCCATCTTGAATATTTCTTTCTACTCTGTAACCAACATCAACTTCTTCAATTATTTCTGCTCTGTTTTCTTCAGTAACTTTTTTTCTTGTTCCGTTTGGTCTAATAATATAAACAGGTTTATCACTTTTCTCTATCTCTTTTTTTACTGTAGCTAAATTCCATTCAGTAACAAATTCTGGAACAGTTAATTCTTTTGCTGCTTCTTCAGGAATACCTAGTTGTGAAATATCAATGAATGGATCTGGAACAATTATTGATCGGGCAGCGTGATTAACTCTTTTTCCTGTCAAATTGTATCTGAATCTTCCTTTTTTTCCTTTCAATCTTTGTATAATTGTTCTTAGTGGTCTACCGCTTCTATGTTTTGCTGGTGGAACACCTGCAGTGTTATTATCAAAGTAAGTTGTGAGATGGTATTGTAATAGGTCCCACAAATCTTCTATTATTAATTGTGGCGCTCCTGCAGAAATATTATCTTTTAATCTATTATTGATTCTGATAATATCAACTAATTTGTGTGTTAAATCATCTTCTGATTTTATTCCTCCTTCAAGAGAAATACTTGGTCTAAT
>CAYODU010000027.1:0-8651 GCA_964402905.1 uncultured archaeon | reverse complement strand
TCTTACTCTTTCTTCTGCTTCTCCAACAAATTTTCCCATAACTTCTGGAGCAGAAACAGAAATAAAGTGTACTTGCGCTTCATTAGCAACTGCTTTTGCTAAAAGAGTTTTCCCAGTGCCCGGAGGACCATACAACAAAATACCCTTAGGAGGAACAATTCCAAGTTTTTTAAATAACTCAGGGTGCTTCATAGGAAGCTCAACCATTTCACGAACTTTTTTTACTTGTTCGTCTAATCCACCTATGTCTTCATAAGCTACTCTCGGAATATTTTCTAGTGCATCCTTAACCGGTTTTTCTTTTAAAGAAAAAACGGTGATGTCAGTAACTTTTACTATTCCCCTTGGCTGAGAATCAACTACTCGATAAATAAAACCAGAACCAAAAACACTTACCCAAACATTATCCCCTATTGTAAGTGGTCTTCCCAAAAAACCTTTTTTTAGTATTCTTTCATAACCCGAAGCAATTATCCTAACTTCTTCTATCGGCGCCAAAATTATTTTCTTTGCTTCTTTTGGAGAACTTTTCCGTACTTTTACTCTTTCACCAAGACCCACTCCAGCATTGTGACGAATAAAAGAATCCATTCTAATAATTTTTTTTCCTTCGTCATCAGTACGCGCGGGCCAAACTATTGCTGCAGTTGTTTTTGTTCCCTCTATTTCAACTATATCCCCAGAAGTAATGTTCAATGAAGTTTTGGTTTCCTTGTCAAGAGTAACAATATTTCTTCCAACGTGCGTTGGATCGGGATCCTGAACTTGTAAAACGATTTCTGTACCCATGACAAACTCTCCAAGATTATTCAAGTGAAAAAGGATTAAAAAGCTAAGCAGAGAAAAAATGAAAAAAGCGAAAATAATGCTTATATTTCAAATCCGCCGTTTGGCAAAAGAGAAATGAATGTTTCTATTGGAAAAATCAGTCCTTTCTTCTCAAATATTTCCTTTAGTTTCTTTGCCACAAGATTTTTGTTTACAGTACCTAGTTTTAATTCAACAAAAAAAGAACAATTTTTTTTTATTGCTTCAAGGGGACCGCACATTAGTGTCTTTTGTTTAGAGTTATAACCAATTGCTGCTAAAAGAGGTGTTTTTTTGAACCAGTTTCTTTCTCCATAAATCATAAATGCTCCCCCCCCAAGAGACATTCCGCTTGGAGCACTTTTCGATACTTGTTCAGGTAAAACAGAGTAAGCATCAGCACTTGCAAGCCCTTGTTCCCATGCCTTTGAAAAAACCACTGCAAATTGTGCAACTTCCAGCATTGATTTTTCAGGAACCGATTTTAATTTTGAATCAGATAATTTTATCACACAATGCGGAGCACCAAAAACATCTGCATGAAAGTAAATATCGTTTTGTTTCATGTGCTTTTTTACTATTTCTTCGTTCGAATGAGCGTCTCTTCCACCAACAACAAGCAAACCATCACTTGTAAAGAACCAGCGATATTTTTCAAACCACCCTTTTTTTCTTTCTTCTAATTGCTTTTTTTCTTTTTCAGCTAATTTGTTTTCGCTTTTTTGTTTTTGAATTAAAATTGCTTTATTTAAACCAAGAATTTTTTTCCTCGCAAGCTTTGACTTTTCAAAATAAATTGCAGCATTTTCTTCAACACTCTTTGAAAAATCAAGTTCTATTTCAATGCCACTTTCTTTTTTTTGCATTAAAAAGCCACCTAATCTAATCCGCTTTGTTCACGAAGTATTTGTATTATTGAATCTGTTCGCGAGCTTCTCTTAAAAGTTGGTTCGGTTTGATAAAAAACAAGTCTGTCCTTTACAATTTCATAATAATTAGGAATCTTTTTTATGTATCTCTCTTGAAGATTTTTGTGGTATGACTCAACATCCTGATAAAACTGAAAACTCATTACATTAAAATTGCCTGAACCCATTATTGTGTGTAAACTATATACATGGGGATCTTTTTCTGCTACAGCAAGATACTTTTCAACAAGTTCTTGCTTTGAAAAATCAAGTTGGAGTAATTCAATAGCTTCTAACTTATAACCCATTTTCCAAAAAGCTGTTTTTGGCCCATAACCTACTACTACCCCTTCTTTTTGAAGAAAATCAATTGAACTTTTTATTGTTGCTAAATGGTAGTGTGTCTTTGCTTTTATTCTTCTCAAATTTGGCTGAGTAGAACCCTTTTCAAGCAAAGCCTTTAATACATTTAATCTTATTTCATCATCAACTTTCATTTTTTGAGCCATAATTTTCACCCACCATATTTAAAGCCAAAAAAGGCTTATGCTAACATAAACTTACAAACAAAAGTATTTAAATGTATTTTTTGTTACATTCAAAAGCTATTAATAGTTATTAATTGAAAAGCCACCATATTAGTATAAATTAGTTAAAATTTGAGGAGGGGATAGTAAGAGAGTGTTTTAGAAAAGATTTTTGAAAAAGAGGATTGTGAATAGGCTCACCAGGCTTAACTGATTCTAAAGATTCACAATCCTCTAAAAATAATATTTTTTTAGAAAAAAATTCAAAATGAATTAAACTTTCAAAATAAAGATTTATCATTGTTTAAATTTTATGCTTACTTTTTACTACCTTTTTCTTTAGTACTCTTTTCCTTAGTAGTGTCTTTATCTGCCTGTGAAGATTTTTTCTTGCCCCAATCTTTTTTTGTTACACAAGTCATATTCAAACACATTTTGTAATTGAAGCGACCGGTATTAACTTTTATTACTGGAGCACCACACTCGACACACTTTTCTTCTGTTGAAAAAACATTTCCTTTTTGTGGCAAAGGATATGAATTACTGCATTTGGGATAGCTTGAACAACCAACAAATCTTTTTCCGGTTTTTCCTTTACGCATAATCAAATCGCCTTCAGCACATTTATCGCACTTGGCAATAACTTTCAAAGAAGAAACAGAACTTTTTATTTCTAAAGCAACTCCTTTTTTATCTTTTAAAAGCAAGTCCAATATCTTGTGGAGTTTTTCTCCAGAATCATCAACAACTTCTTTCTGTGTTTTTTTACCCGCGGCAATTTCATCCATGTTTTTTTCAAGCTCGGCAGTCATCTCGGGCTTTGTAACAATCTCACAACTTTTTTCAAGTGAATTAATAACTGCAAAAGCAATTTCGCTTGGTTCAATACTCTTACTACCCGAAATATATTTACGCAAATAAAGTTTTTGTATTATTGCAGGGCGAGTTGACTTTGTTCCAAGATTATATTTTTCCATTAATCTAATTAAAGAACCCTGACTATACCTTCCTGGCGGCTGAGTCTCTTTTTCCAATAATTCAAGCTTCTCAATTTTAACAACATCTCCAACACTTAATTCTGGAAGAATTACTTCACTCAATTTGCTATACGGATAAAGCGCTTTCCAGCCAGCATCAAGAATAATCTGTCCGCGTGAAACATATTGTTCGTCATCAGCATCAAAAAGAACAACTACATTTTCTGTCCTTGCATCAGTACTAAGCGTAGCCAAAAAGCGCCTAACAATTAATTCGTATATTTTCCATTCATCAGGATTCAAAGAATTTTTTTGCACAGCTGAAACCGGATAAATTGGAGGATGATCCTTTGTTTCTTTTCCTTTCGAAGGAATGATTTGTTTTTGCGAAAGAACTTTTTGTACATCATCCACTAGAGCCTGTACTGAAACCAATTTGTTAAGAATTTCTTTTAGATTAAGGTTTTTTGGATAAGCTTTGTTATCTGTTCGCGGATAAGAAGTAAAACCTTTTTGGTAAAGCGTTTCAGCTAAGCTCATTGCTTTACCAGCAGAAAGACCTATTGCAGTTGCCGCACGAATAAATTCAGTTGTATTGAAAGGAACGGGTCTTTTTAAATTCATTATTTTTTTATCAATTTTATTCACAACAGCTTTCTTTGGATTCTTGTTAAAAGCAACAAGCGCCTTTTCTTTTTCCCAGAATTTATCCTGCACATGATTTGCTAAAAACTTTTTTCCTTTCTCGCAGTGAGCAATAATTTCCCAATAATTTTTTTTCTGAAAAGCAATTCTTTCTTTCTCTCGATCAATAATAAGAGCAAGCGTAGGAGTCTGAACTCTCCCAACGCTCAAAAAGTTTTTTCCAAGTTGTCCTGAAGTAATTGACAAGTAACGTGTTAGTACTGCCCCCCAAATCAAATCAATTTCTCTGCGTGCATCCGCAGAAAATGCAAAATTATAATCAAACTTTTCAAGAGAAGAAAAAGATTTTTCAATATCCTCTTTTATTATGGCAGAAAAATACGCTCTTTTGATTTCAATTTCTTTGTTTGTTTTTTTTGCATAATTAATAGCTTCAAGCCCAATTGATTCTCCTTCACGGTCAGCATCAGTTGCAATCACAATCAAATCAGCTTCCGGGGCAGATTCTTTTATACAATCAATTATTCTATATTCTTTTCCGGTGTAAACAATAGGCGCATCAATCAAACTGTTAAGAGAAGTATTTATCCAGTTAGAATAATCTTTTGGAAATTCAACATCACTTATGTGCCCGCGTAAAGGTATTAGCCTTGTTTCTACTCCGCCCCACTCAAACTCAAAAACTTTTGCTCCGGCACAATTTTTCTGGGAAAAATTATTATTTGATAACAAGGCAGCTATTCTTTCACCCGCAATTGCTTTCTCTGAAATAATAAGTTGCATGAAATGTTTTGAGTGAAAAGGAATTATAAATGTAAGTTATAATTCGTCAAAATAATAATAAATAAGCGAAATTAAGATTGCATAGCAAATCAAATTTTATTTTGAAGAGTTCTGCTTGGAAGAGTACTCGCTTTTTTTATTTCAGACAAAACAACCATTGTTTTCAAATCAATTATTCCATCAATCAAACCTAATTGTGAAATAAATTTTTCCGCAGTTTCAAGATTAGGAACAATGAGTTTTGCAATTAAATTATATTCTCCCAATACTTGATATAACTCTAAAACAAAATCCATCAGGCCAAGTTTTTTTATTATATCTTTGTGTTTTGATACTTCTGAACGTATCTGAACAAAAATAGGGTTTTCATAACCAAGCGCCTTATAATTTAGATTAACTGAAATTCCAGAAATGACTCCCCTTCTTTTCAGTGATTCAACACGCTTTTTTATTGCTACATCAGTTAGCTTTGTTTCCCTTGCAATAGCGGAGAAACTAGCTCTTCCGTCCTCAAGCAAAGCATGCAAAATAATGTGATCAATTTTATCAAGTGCAACAACCAAACAAAAAACCCCCAATTAGTTCAAAAAACAAAAACCTCATTTAATATTACAAACAAAAGCCATATTAATTATTTGCTTTTCGAAATAAAAGCTTTTTTTTGTATTGAAAAATGAATGAAATATGTTATATTTAATTATTTCTGACAATAATCTATTAATGGCACTAATTGAGGAAAAAATACAATTGATCGCAAAAGAGATTCAGGAAGCTGAGGCTTCTCCGTGGACCATAACTCGCATAATAAAAACTCTTTCAGAAATGGACACGGGCAACGAAAAAAAATTACGCGAAAAAGCTCTTGAGATGCTAAAAGAACTTGATTCAAATGCAGCTAATATTTATGAACGCTTTAGCAAAATGAAAGTTTATTCTTCAAATGAAGTAATAAATAATTTTAATCGCGGAAATATAATAACTTCTTTATTAAAAGAAACAAAGATTCCAAGAAGCGTTGCTGAAAAAATTACTGCAGAAGTAGAGAATCTAATAAAAGATTCCAAAATAGATTTTCTTAACACAGGACTAATAAGAGAATTAGTTAATGCAAAATTAATCGCATACGGTTTTGAAGAAATAAGAAATAATTATACCCGAGTTGGTTTACCAACACATGAAATAAGAAAAATGCTTATGAAAGAGCCTATGTCTGGAGAAATGCTTCGCGAATACAATACCCTTATTGTCATTCCAAAAAAAGCTAGGGAAATGCATTTTAACGGATTAATGCATATTGAAGATATTGAAGGTTTTTCTCACAGACCATTCTCATATTCTTTTATTGCAGAAGAAAAAGAAAGCTTTGAAAAAACAATTGCGTGGAATACAAAAAAACTTCTAAGAAAAAGAAAATACTTTTGTTTGCCACCCAATTTGTTCGGAATAACATTTGTTTGTGCAAATCTTTTGAAGAAAGAAAGCCAGGCGAAAAAAGCAGCAGAACTAATGAAAGAATTTCTTTTAATTCCAAAAAATTATTCAATTTCACTCGAATTATTTACCCCAACCGCCATGGAAAAATACAAAGAAAAAAGACTTTTAGCTGCAAAGTTGTCAAGTTGCTTGTCAGGCATGAAAAATAGTGTTGTTGGAGTTGATTCAAAGTACTCACTAAAACTAATTGAGCCAAAAGGAAAAAACTTTTTAATACTAAATAATTCGGGCACAGAATTTTTTCCCTTAAATAATAAATTCTTTTCACCCACACAAGGAATTGGATTGTTTGTTAACATTAATCTTGAAAAAATTGCAAAAGAAAATGACGAAATGAGTTTTTTTGATTCTTTGAAAGAAACTGCAGAAACAATAGAATTATTAAAAAAAGAAAAAACAATTTTATTAAAAAATAAATCTTATTCTAAAGAATATGATTTAGAACAGTTAAAAACTGCCATTGGTCTAACAAACTTATTTACAATCGGAGAATATTACAATACAAAACCGGGCGAGTTCGCAAACAAAATATACAAAGAAATTTCAAAACTTTTTCCCGAAGAACTCTTATTTGGTTTATCTAGCGAAAAAATAAGACAGCGTTTTTCTAATCTTACACAAAAAGAAGTACTCTCACAAAATACCCTTGATTTTGATGAATGCCTTAACTCAAAAAAATGTTGTTTCACTGGAAAAGCCACAACAATAAAAGAAGTTGGCGAATTGATTGATAAAAAAGTAAAGCAAATTGAATTCATTGGATAAAAAATTAAGCAAATAAAATTCAATTAATAAAAAATAAAATGATAAAAAAGGATATGCTTTTTAGAAACAGTTTTTTTGCTTTGCACTTTTATTAAATTTAATAAATTATATTTTTGAACCACTCTTAGGCTTTTCTCTTAATCTTATTGCATCAATCTTTACCGGTTTAGTATAAACCATCTTTGAGCGCTGTATTTCTGGCTGTTTTATCAAATCAAATTTCAAAATAAAAGCATAAGATTTCATCTGTTCCAAAAAAGGAACCAAGAAAATAAGCACTAGAACAAAGGATACAACTATCCCCGGCAAAGAAAGTAATTCAAGTGCAAATTCAATGGCAAGAATAATTGTCAGAATTATTGCTCCAATAAAAATTATTGCAATACTAACAATTGGATTCTTTAACCAAAAAACAATGCTCTCATAAATTGAATCTTTTATTGAGAGCTCATCAAGAACAATACTTTGTGGAACATAAATCAAAAGCAAAATAATTATGAAACATATTATTCCTGCAATAACTGAGTAACCAAAAAATAAACCCATAAATGAAACAATGTAAACAAACAGAGTCATCGCAAGATAGAACAAAAATATTTTAAGAGAAGCTTTCTTCATCAGAGTGTTCCAATAAACATCAAGCGAAATTCTTTGCATATCTCTCTTTACTGAATAAACTGTTAGTGAAACAAAAAAAGAAAAGACATACAAAAAAACCAACCCAAAAATTAGCCCAACTACCGCCAAGAGTGATTCATTGAACAAAAAGAAAACTGTTCCAGAAGAAACAAAGAATTGTTCAAAGAAAACAAATAACGCAACAAAAAGAAACAATACTCCAAAACTTAGCATTACTTTAATATTATCCCTGTACTCGTCAATAGCTCTCTTTAAAACAAGCTGAATCATGAAATATATTCATTAAAAAAAGTTTAAAAAACAAGCTTAGAAAGAAAATAAAGCGTTTAGAATGCCCTATTTACCCAATAAAACCCCCTTTAAAAAAGTTGGAATAAGCTTTAGTAATCTTTACCCTTGTAAATTCTCCAAAACCAGAACTAACAAGAATCGGACGATAACTATTTGTTCTTGCTGTGAAACCATCTTTTGCTTTTTTTGAAACAAGCACAGAAAAAATTTTTCCCTCAAAAGGCTTGTTTTGATCCAAAAACATGTTTTTTGAAAAATCCGATAAGTATTTGCTCCTCTTTTTCTTCTCATTTTCATTCACCTGCAAAAGCATTTTTTCAGCAGTTGTACCTTTTCTTTTTCCAAAACGCGAAATGTTAATTACATTTATTTTAGATTTTTTTATTAGTTTTATTGAATCCAAAAAATCTTTTTCCGTTTCTGAAGGAAAACCAACAATTATGTCAGTCGAAATTGTCATATCAGGAAAACTTTTTCTAGCAAAGTTAATACAAGAAAGAAATTCTTTTGATGAATATTTTCTGTTCATCAATTTTAATATTCTATCAGAGCCTGATTGCACGGGCAAGTGAAGAAAACGATATAATCGTTTATCATTAAACAAAGGAATTAAATCAGAACGAATTTTTTTAAAGTTATTAGGATTCATCATTCCAAGACGCAATCTATAATCGCCCTTATTTTTTAAAAGTAATTTTAGCAGTTTGGGAAGATTTGTTCCGATATCAAAACCATAACAACCTAGGTCCTGTGAAGTCAGCCAAATCTCTTTTGAATTTTTTCTGGATACATTTTTGAGTTTATAAAAATAATAA
>CAYODU010000026.1:0-9497 GCA_964402905.1 uncultured archaeon | reverse complement strand
TTGTTGACATTGCCGCAACCACTAAACCAATAACAACAATAACAGCAATAATAACAAGATATTCTATTGTCCCCTGTGCTCTGTTTTGTACTGACTTATTTCTTTTTTGCATGCTAATATCAAGTCCTTTTTTGTTTAAATAACTTATTGTATTGTTAGTTATATTCAAATTTACTATTGTTTAAAAATGACTTTTTTTCTTTTGAACCACTTTCAAAACCATTGGCCTAAACCTGATTGTTTTCCACCTTGTATTAAATCTTCTTTTGTGTAACCAAGTTCGCGCACGATTTTGATTACTGCAGGTATAACTTGATTTTCAATGTAGTACTCTGCATCATAGTTTCCTTCTTCTACAAATTCTTCTAGTTCTGCTTTATCTGAGATGGTTTTCCCATTTTTTGTGATAATGAAGCTCAGTAATGAACCAACACTTAGTTCTTTTCCTTTTTCAATTGCTTTTTTTGCAGCAGCAACATGTGGTCCAACCGAATCATAATCAGCGGTTTTTCTTTTGAGCATAGTTATTATTGCAAGTTCTCTTTTCGCTACTTTTCCTTTTCTTAAATCCACAATTATTTTTCTTATGTATTTTATTGCTTCTTCTGGATTACCTTCTTTTAGGACAAGTTCAATAACTTTTTTTTGTGTTTCTTTTGCTATTTCGCACCAATCTCTTCTCACATATTCAAAGCCAACTATTTTTAGATTTCCTTTTTCATCAATCAAAGCATATCTCTTTTTTGCTGCTCCGCCTTCTTTTTTTGTTACAAATATTCCTCTTTTGTAGAAACCATCGAACTCCAGCTCCATTGTTTCGGGCAATTCACCATTTATTTTATCCAAAAAATTTTCAATATCTTTTTTTGTTTTTTTATTCATTAGTAAGAAGCAACTATCAGTGTCCATATACAAAACAGGGAAACCGAATTCCTCAGCTTTTTTTTGTGTTTCAGTAATATATTTTCTTGCCCACGCAGTTGTTGCAGAAGCACTTTCTCTCGAGTACCATCTTGCTCTTGGATAGCCCAGGTAACCGTAAACCGAATTAAGAATTATTTTGAGTGCCCATTGTTTTGCGAAAAGTACTTTATCATCTTTTCCTTCTTTTTTCTTTTTTTTGTACTCGGCTTTTAGTTTCAATCTTTTTTTTAAAAGATTTTCAAGTATTTCGGGAAACAATCCTTTTTGTTTTGTGCAAAAATATGTTCCATCTGGTGAAACATTTTTTTTGCATTCGCTGTGCGAACAATTAAGTGTTTCGGGGGAAATATTGTGACTAATAATTATGCTTGGGTAAAGTGAAGCAAAATCAAGTACTGAAATGTTTTCATGTAGCCCTGCTAGCGGTTCTTTAACAAAAGCTCCTTTTATTGGATTATCCATGCGTGCCCTTATTTCTCCTTCGTGTGGTTTGTTGGGTGCTAGTATTTGTCGCGAATGAGTTTCTTTTATGAGTAAATCCTCTACCATTTGTGATGTTGAACTCCTTGTTGAATCGGAAAGTGTTTGTGAAGTGAGTTTTGATATCTCGCAGAACATTGGAAGAAATTCTTTTGCTATTCTAAGTGTAGTCTCTGAGTCCTTTAAATTGTAGTCAGCAAGCCTTTCAATTTTTTCTTCGTCCCTGCTTTTCCATGCTTCGTTTATTTCATTTGGATAAACCTTTTCTTTTTTTATTCCAAAAACTTTTTCTGAAACTGTCTCGAGGTCAAGTTTAATAGTATTAATCGAGCCGGTTCTTTGCATGAATTTTATTATCTGAAAAGCATCTATATGTTGTTTTCCAGAAAGCTCAACCGCATTATCAAGTCCGTGTCGTTTAACCCTTATTTTTTCATTATTAATTAAAAATTCTTCACCAAATTTTCTTGCCCTTTCTTTTAGATAAGGAAAATCAAAGTTGTCGCCGTTGTAAGTAACAATAAAATCAAAGGAATCAATCTTTTTTCTTGTTTTTTCAATTAATTCTTTTTCGTTTTCCAGAATTTCAATTTCTTTTATTTTTGCTGTATTGTAAGAGTAAATTATCTTTTCTTTTTCTGAAACAATTGATGACATTAGTATGGGCTCTTTTCCAACTTCAAATTTTGGGCCGCACCAGGTTTCGAGATCAAAAGCTATCATTGGTACATCAAATTCTTTGTTCTCTTGGCTCTGTGAAATTTTTTTCAATTCATTTTCATTCTTTATTTCTAATATCACTTCGTTTCCAGGTTCTAGGCGATTATCAATTAAATATCTTTTATAAAAAGGGATATCATATTCGTGTTTTTCAAAACCCTTTTCGTTTAAATATTTTCTTGCTTCTACTAAATGAGAAACTTTTTTGAAGAAAACTTGTAGTATAGCGTCTTCATTATTTTTTCTTTTTGTATCACTTACAAGTAGTGCTTTGAATTTTTCATTTTCACCAAAAACTATTTTTTCTAGTTCTTCTTTTTTCTTTTCTTTCAAATACTGAGGCACAGTTATGTATAAATATGGGTGGAATTTTTTGTCAAATAACCAGTAACTCTTTTTCTTTTCGTGTAAAAAAAGTTTTATTATAGAATACTCTTTATCATCTTTGTAAGTTACAGAAACAAGCGTGGCTTTTCTTGTATTTTCTTCTTTTTCTTTTTTTACCATACAATACTTTTTTAAGTATCAATAACCATTTAATAATAGCTATAATTAGTGATATTTGAGCGATTTGAGTTGGTTTAATGGGCAGACCTGATAGACAAAAACATTCTTCTTCAGCACCAGTGCAGGCGGGCGGTATAAGAGAGGACATAAGGGCGCTTAATTCAAGTATTTTGCTTGTAACTCAAAAAATAAAGTATATTGTTCGTAATGAAAAAATACTTGGGCGAAATCTAATTGTTTTAAATAAGAAAATAAAGGCTCTTGAAGATAAAATTGTTTTAAATCCGGTTGCCGAAGAAGGTAGTAGTATTGCTTCTTCCGAAGAAATGCAGAAATTACAGCAAAAAATTTCTTTGCTTGAGGCACAACTTGATGAACTAGGTTTCCAATCTGCAAAAAAAGAAGAGTTAAAAGAACTAAAATATGTTATTGATTCAATTAATCCGCTTGAGTTTGCTACTCTTTCACAGGTAAAAGAACTGATTGATAAAAAAATGAGTGAAAGTAAAAGCAAGAGCGAAAAAAAGTAATTAAATTGCTTCTAATTGAATTGCTTCTAAATAAGAACATATTATGAATAAGCTTTGTTTCCACTTAATGTAGGGCGTAAGTGTACACGATAATTTCTCTTGTTCTTGATTGCAACCGCAGTATCTTTTCCACTAACAATTGTAAGTGTGGCTGTAACATTTTCGGTCAATTCATTAATTGATTTTCCTGAACCAAAAATAAATCCTATTCCATGGTTTTCTAATTGAAGAATATTATCAATGACTTTCTCTTTTTCAAAAGAAAGTACTTCTTCAATATCTGGCATAACAAAAACTAGTCCATCAACATTGTTCTCAAGTTTTTTGCTAATCATTTTTAGAGTGGCTTGATTAAAAACAATTCTTTCTTGTTCACTCATTTCTTTTGTATCAATAATTGTTGCTCTGCCCAAGTTGCCGGGCCACTTTTTTATAAGTTCTTTTATATCAATACTTTCGCCAAATAATTCGTTGTAATCATTTGCTACAATGTTTAGTAATCTCTCAGCTTTTAATTTTTCAAAATCATTTAGTTCACTCATCTCTCCTGCATGCCCTGCAAGTTCTAGTGGAGTTTTTACTTTTGCAGAAGCAGCGCTCTTTGCAATCGCACTAATTATTTTGCTGTCATTTGCTCCAATAGCTCTTAATATTATTTCCATATCAGCATCAGCAACAGATAAGCGAATATCTTTTTTTGCTATAAATTTTTTTAGTGGGAAACCGGCAGGCTCATAATCAACAAGAGCATCTTTTAGCACTTTATCATTTTTTGATGCAAAACTTAGTTCTGAAAAATAATCATTGGAATCAAAAATTATTGTGGTTTTATTGTCAAGCAAAAAGTTTTCTGTGAGAACATAAATTGTATACAAAACACTTTCTTTTTCTTTTCCTATAACAATACTTCTTTCAAGATCAGATGTTGGTTCTTTTATTATTTCTCTTGTTTTACCAAGCCCTAGTTGGATGGAATTGCTTTCTCTTTCGTACTTTGATATTCCCTTTAAATCAATTAATTCCAAAGCGCTTTTTTTCAATCCACTTAATAATGCCCGTGCAGTAAATGGATCTCCTAAAATAGATGATGATTCGTACTCGGGTGCTGTGGAAACTTCTCTTAAAGATAGGGCAGATGAACGTGCTAGTTCAGTTATCGTTGAGATACTGTTATAGCTCTTCTTTATTGCATTATCAACTTTTCTGATATAATCTTCTTGTTTGAAATCAAGATAAACCGGTGGAAATGAAACAAAAATCATTTTGTATGTCCTGTCGCCAGTATTTTTCGTTACCCCAATACAGGGCTTTGAAATGCTTTGTATAAAAGAATCAAGAGCCCCTTTTGCCACAAGTGCTTTGTTTCCTTCAACAAGAGCCCCGACTTTTTCATTATCTTTTTCATCATAAATTATTGTGAGATAATAATTTTCAGGATTAACAACTATTTCGACATTGTGTCCATAAAGTTTTCCCTCAAAAATTGTCTGCCAAGGCCCGTTATCTACTTTAAAATCCATTAAAACACCAAAAACAATTTTTCTTTATTTTTTTACCAAATCAAACGAAATCATATTACTAATACTCTTCCACTTATTTATGCTTTTCTCACTGTCAAAAACTCTTTTTTTTCTCTAAGTAAGGTTTTTATATTCTAAAAACAAAATCATATTGAGGATTTTTTGGGCAGGTTTAAATGTCTGTTGGCCTCAGTGTATGCAAAAAAGGTTTGTTTATGGTTAATGAAGAGATTGTTAATGAAACAATAAAAAGAATGCTTGACACGGGCATTGATGAAGAAACAATTATATCTACTTTAAATGATATTGGAATAGATGCGGCACAAGCAAAAAAAATGATTGAATCCCAAAAGAGTCCTGCAAAAGAAGAAGATGATATAGATAAAGTTGATTTGGACGAACAGGCAAAGCGAATTAGATCAATGCAAAATGAGTATGAATCTCAATCAAAAACACAGCAGTTACATGAAACAACAACTCATAATATGCTTGGGGCTCATGCTGATAAACTTGATGAATTACACAAAAAGATTGATGAAGTAAAACAGACCGTATCAGTTAAAGGAAACGATTCTTCACTAACAGTAAAACTTTCTTCTCTCGAAGAAAAAGTAAGTGAGTTAAAAGCTCAGAGCGATGCACTCTTGTCAATAATGAAAGATATTTTGGAAGCGAATAGGAAAATTCTTACAGAACTTGAATCAAAAAAGTAAAAATAATTAATTGAAAAAAATTTTTTTCTATTTAAATAATTTTTTTAATACTTGAGAATTGATCTATTTTTTTCTACTTGAACAAATCTTTTAGTTCTGAGAAAAAGTTTTTTGAAGAAGAATGCAATTTTTTTGGATAATCCTTTGTATTAATAGTTGATTTTTTTGATGCATTTATTTCTTGTGCAAATATTTTTGTAGTTGTTTTAACATAATCTCCGAATTTGTTTTCAGGACTAGATCCTTCAGCTTTTTTCATTTCTTCCCAAGCATCTTTTGATTTATCTTTTAGTGGGTCATAAAAAAGAACAATTACTGCGAGAATAAAGAAAATTAATCCAAGCCACTCAAATCTAAGGTATAACATAAAAAGAGCTACTACAAAAAAAGCGATGAAGGCATAGTAATTCACATTCCCAATCCTCCGCCCATTCCTCCTCCACCAAGGAGTCCTGCATATGGATCAACCGGCTGTTCATCCGCCCCTAATCCCAATAAATAACCAAGTGCAATTAGAGCAAGCATAGCAAATAACCAGTACTCTTTCATTCCAATTCCATTAATGAAATATATTACAGCAAAAGAAATTACCATCAACAAACTTGCTTTTAGATTACGTGAAGCAATTATTAGTATCAGTGTTGCGCCAATACCCATCCACAGTTCACCAAACTGTATAGTAAAAGCAATCAGTGCTACTGAAACAGTATAGTTCACCAAGTCCAATCAAAAAACCTCTTTTATAAAATTACTTTGAAATGCGCTCCAGCATTTCTTTGCCAAAAGTTGCAAAAATAAATAAAATAAATGGTACCCATACTAGAGCCGGATAAAGATAGAATGTCAAATAAAATAGAATTATTGCTAAAAGCAAACCCATTTTCATTCCGATTTGTTTTTTGCCCCAATTATAGAACCACAAGAAATATATTATCATTAAAACAAGCGCAAAGCTTAGTGCTAAATCATTTCCGCCTATCGCTCCAAAAAAATCAAAAGCCATATTGTTTCACCTATTCCTTTTCTCTGTAATAATAATTCTTTTCCAATAATAATAAACCTTACTGTTAAGCAATTCCTGTGAATTCTCACAGGATAATGCCTTTGTTTTTTCTTTTTTATTTGTTTTATTTTCGTAGTGTGGTTCCAACTCCCCAAACAATTACACCAAAGAACCCTATGCTTAGTAATGTAATGAATAACCATACACTTGCTCCAAGCCAAGCCCATTTGAAAACCAAAAAATAAATTAGTATTCCAGAAATAATTAGTGTCATTATTCCGTTTCCTAAATAACCTCTAACTGTTGTCAGTATAACAAACACAAGAATTATTCTTACTATAATATCTGCGGGCGGAAAAACTTTCATTAGTACTGGTAAAAGCAATACAACTCCAATCATGACTGCTACAATTATTAAAAGGAGATTTCCTTTTTGGTTAGCTAAAAAACTTTTTTCCATTTTATCTTCTCCTCATAATATTTTGGTATTGTGCTTGTCTTGACATATAGTCTCTGCCGGAAGAAATTCCACCCTCATTCTTTTGCCCGTTCCCAGGATTAACAAAGAAGAAATCTATTATTACTCCCGTGAAACCGAATGCTAGTAGCATCCACAAAACATATATTCCGCCAAAGAACCAAAAGTAATCAAAGATAATAAACCAAGACATCACAACCATGATTAGTATTGTTATCGGTCCTTTTCCAAGGTGCTGTGTAACATAAGCAAATATTGCCATCAAAGTAAATATCTTTAAAACTAAAATCATATCTCCGCTTAGCTCTCCGAAAAAACCAAGAAAAATAAAGCCATTTAATAGTAGTCCACTGCCAAGCATAAACTATACTAAGATTTATTCCTATATAAAAGATTTGGTTTTTTTATTTTTTTGAAGACTTTAAGTAATTTCTTTACCAGTTATTTTTTTTACTAAATAACACATTATTTTCTTTAACTACTTCCAACAAGTTCAGCTTCTTTTTTACTCAAGCTATTATTTAAACCAGGGTTTAGTTCTATTGCTCTTGGATTCCACCAGAAAGAAATATTGCTTCCGTCATTTGAAACACAAACTTCTTGATCTTTAACCATATCAAACAAATCGCTTAGGCTAGAAAAGTAAGAACTATCAATTTTGCTGTTATTTGGCATACCTTTTATTCCTTCTAGCTGTGTTTCTGCACTAAATTGACGGTTTGGTGCCCAGAATAATGTGTTATCTGAGCTCGCTACAACAGAATAAGGACTATTTACTGGAGTATAAAAAATGGTTTTCAAGTAAATTGTTCCGTTTCTTGTAGTGTCTTTCCAACTAAAGCCATATTCTTGTCCTGTATCGAGTTGCTTATCTGCAGTATTTCTGAATGATTCAGAAGCGCTTGCACCAAAGAAGTCTCGGCTCTGTGCAGCACCAGTCCAATAAGTTAAATTGCTTCCAGTAATAACAGGAGCATTATTTTTCTGTATACTATAAGCTACTTCTCCTTGAGTCCCTTCTAAAGAATAACTCATTATTACTGGAGTAGCATAATTGGGACTGAAAACCATTTCGGCTGTAGAACCATTATAACTAACTGCGGCTAATTGTCCTCTTGTGGCAACGCTTGAATTAGTTGCAGAGAAATTATTTTCTAGACGAGTATTTACTTTTACTACCCCATTGCTAATTGCATTATCAAAAGTACTTGTTTTCTCAGATGAATTCTGAGAAGAGTTTATTTCTAGTGTTTCACCTTGATTAGAATAATTTGCTCCGTAATTTTGTCTACCGCTCTTTGAACCAACCATCCCATCAAAAGGAATATTGTAGAATGGATAAGCTTCGCTTGGTTTTTTTACTAGTAGTAAACTTGCTTCTATTGTAGTATCTTTTCTTTCATTTACCAAAGAAAAGTCTTCTCCGAAATCAATATTCAACCAAACATCGTATAGTCCAGCTTCAATTTCGTTTGTTCCAGAAAATCTTTTTGCTACACTTACTTTTCCCGAATCAAGGTAATTAAGAACATTCATTTCTTTTTGATCCGAAACAGTCAAAATAGTTTTGTATCTGTCTTTGAAATCTTTCCAAAAAGCAGTGCTGTAAGTATCTTTAATTAAATATGCTCCAAAGTTAATGTGATTCATTAAATCAGTTGCATCTCTTATGCTGTTTGTCCAAGCAATGCTATCATTATTTGCTAAGTAATATGTGATTGATGGTACTCCGCCAACGGCACTAGTTGTTCTTGGTGCCCAACAATCACTAGTAATAACATTATTCTGGAATGCTCTTGTAAGAGTTCTTCTTGTTCCGCTTGGACCATTAACAACTGCACTAAACAAATATGTTCCATCATATGTTGGAGTATTTTGTGTAAACTCAACAACATTTGTTCCCGTATTAAGAGTAATTGATTTTAATTCTTGTACAGGTTCTCCAGAACCCTTCCAAACCCCTGTAACATATGTTTCAAGATTTTCTCCAGTTTCATTAACAATTGTAACTGTTGCAGTTGCTTGGTCATCATCTAAACCAATACTTATATCTGTTACTCCGGCTCTTCCGCTAACAACAATTTCTGTTGCACTATTGATTATATTTATTTGAGAGTTAGTGCTTTCTAGAACTGGATCAACTGGACAAGATAAATTTGAATTTAAATTAAAGAACTCATCAAGTTCAGCAATTTTCTTTGTTAGTTCTATTGTAAATTGTGTTGCATCACAGTAAATGTAATTTGCATTACTATAATCACACGTAGTAGAATCAATTTTGTCCCAGTCCCAATTTAATTTTATTTTTGGTAGAGCATCTATTCCCGTAGCACCAACCATTGCTCCGCTAACACAAGTATTTGCTTTAACTATTTTTGGAGCCTCATCTTGTGGTTCTCCGCTAACAACTCTTAAATGATATTTTTGTGAATAAGTTTTGTCTGTTACTGTTGCACACAAACCATCTTCATCAGTGCTTCCAATCCAATAATCTCCGAAAGTTTCTTCGCTACAAATAACATCATAATCACTTGTGCTTGAAGAAGTTGTTGTGCCTATGCTTGCTCCAGGTACTTCTGGCATAGAACCATGTATATGCATTCC
The DNA here is from genome assembly GCA_964402905.1 of uncultured archaeon. GTDB lineage: Archaea > Iainarchaeota > Iainarchaeia > Iainarchaeales > JAAZKV01 > JABIDZ01. The sequence goes on along the minus strand of CAYODU010000026.1, from coordinate 18 downwards.
CGCGTTTATTGTTAGTAC
>CAYODU010000025.1:4254-9670 GCA_964402905.1 uncultured archaeon | reverse complement strand
TTATAATATTGAAGATACAATTTATTATGATTTACCAATGAGCAATGACTTACGTTTAAGTGGAAGTGAAAAAGAATTAAATGATGCTTTAATGGATGATTTAAGTTTTTTAGAACCTGGACTTAAACCAATTAATCAACAACAAGTATTTAGAAAAGGAATTTGTGATATTGTCGCAGAGGATTCGCAAGGAAGACTTGTAGTAATAGAACTAAAAAGAAGAAAAGCAGATTATGCTGCAGTAACACAACTAAAAAGATATGCTGAACAAGTAGAAAAAATGAAGGGAGTAAAAACAAGAGGAATTCTTCTTGCCCCTGAAATAAGAAAAAGTGCTTTAGAATTATTGAAAAGTTATAATCTAGAATATTTCAGTTATGATTTTGAGATAGGAAAGAGAAGCACAATAAAAGGAATCGGAAAAAGCCAGAAAAAAATATTTGAGTACAAATAAAATTAAATAAAATCAAATTGAAAAAAAAAACAAATTTAGAAAACAAATTTTTTTTAATCAATTATTTCAAGTACATCAAGTTGTTCACAAAAACACTGCACACCAAGAATAGAAGAAATGCTTGGTTTTGTTCGCCCATTATCTGAGGAAATAAATTCTTTTACATAAGTGCCGTGAGATGTCTGCACTGTTAAATTAAAAAATTTTCTTTCACTCTCACAATTATTTTTACACTGAATTAAATCAGCACCAATAATAGTAACTTTTTTTTCTCTTTCAAGAATAGCTCTTCTTTTTTCTACTCTTTGCGGAGTACCCTGTTTCACAACTAGTTCTTTTCCAATAGGAATTTTTATCAAATCAATTTCTCCGTAATAAGCAACTTTTGCGAGATAGATTTTATCATGCGGATTGTTTTTCAGCGGAGCAACTTCTTTTTCATTTGAGTACTGCAATGAATTAACAGAAATCTTTTCTTTTAGTTCCTCATTGATTTTTTCTTCAATTTCTCTTAAATTAACCAATCTTTTTTGCGGAGAAATTATTTGTGCAATAAAGGGCCTACCTTTTCCAAGCATCAAAACATCTAAATCTTCTCTGCCTGCCCCGTGAAGAATCATTGCTTTTGCTCCAAAATGAGGGACAATTATTTTTTCAAGAAGTTCTTCAACGCTTTCCTCTGAAAAGTGCCCTGTATCCTTACAATACCAACAACCCTTTCCACGACATTTATTGCAAAAATACTCGGTTTGAGCTATTTTACGAGAAAACTTACAATAACGCCCCACAACATATACTGGTTCAAGCCTCATGAAAAGCTCATTATTGTTGAAATCTATTAAAAAAATAGCATCAGGATTGTAGAAATCTATTGTTTTACCTAGTTTTTCTGACAATTCAATGTTCAGAACTCGCTGAATAGCATACTTTAAATGGTCCTTTGTTACTTCATCTAACTTGGGTTTTTTAGGCCAGGAAACAGCAACCCTAAACTTACTAAATTCCTTTTCCCCCGCAATTTCAACCATTTTCTTGAATATTTCCTCTATAAGCTCTTTTTCCTCGAAAAAGCCATTGAAATTAAATGGAATAGAAAAGTGGTACTCTTGGTGTTTTAGCGCATTACTAAGAGCGCGTTTTCTGGATAGACCCATACTAAATTAATGGAAAAATAAAAATAAAAAGAGGGTGTCTGAGACACCCCCTTATTTTATTCACATTACTTGTTGTTTAGCCAAAGCCATAATTTGCTTCAAACCAACAATTAATGCTGCTGCAGCTGCGATTGATACAATGTTCATAACAATGTACATTAAGAATGAACCAACTGGCGGAGCAAATTGATCTAAACCAATTAGTCCTCCTGCTGTCCCACCAACCATAGCTACTGCAATTGCAGCTATTAAGAAATCAGACATATGCTTTGCGTGAATGTTCATGAAACCGATTATTAGTCCTATTATTACAAGAATAATAGTCATCAGTCCGCCCACTCCAGCAACTGCAACTGGCATAGCTATTACCGCTATTGCAAAAAGCACAGCAAGTATTACGCCGACCAAGAATGCCCAACTACCTATTTTTTGAGATGCCATAGCAACCCTCCTTTTTTGAAGAAAGAATGAGTAAACATATATAAAAAGCTTTTCGTCGAGGGAATATTCGACGGGAAGCGAAATAAATTTGTGTTTTTTTAAATAAAAGTATGTTCTTGCAAATTATTTTAGATAAGGAAAAGCTTTTTTCCCAGCAAAAGGAATTCCTTGCTCTTTTTCTATTTTCAAAAGCCGGTTATATTTTGAAAGTCGCTCTCCCCGACAAGGTGCCCCAGACTTAATTTGTCCTGTTCCAAGCCCAACCGCAAGATCAGCAATAAAATAATCATTTGTTTCTCCGCTTCGGTGACTTACTTGAACACAAAAATCTGATTCAAAAGCCACTTTTGCTGATTCAATTGCTTCTGAGAGAGAACCCACTTGATTTACTTTCAAAAGCAAGGCATTCGCTCTTTTTTTCTTTATAGCTTCTTCAACAAACTTTTTTTGTGAAACCGTTAAATCGTCAGCAAGTATTTGGATTTGTTTCCCTAACTTCCCTGTCATGATTTCCCATGCAGAGAAATCGTTTTCATCAAATGGATCCTCTATAGAAATTATCTTGTAGTCTTTTATCAAAGCTTCGTACTCTGACAATAGTTTATCAGAAGATAATTTGTGTTCTTCAACAGTGTAAATCATTTTTCCAGTATCATCGCGCTTTGCAAAAGAACTCGCAGCAACATCCATTGCAACAAAAAGCTCTGTTGAATAACCCGCTTTTTCAACCGCAGAAAGAATTTCTTCAATCGGTTCCTCAACTTTATTTAATTGCGGAGCAAAACCCCCTTCATCACCAACATTAATTGCGTCCTTACCATATTTTTTTTCAAGATTCTTTTTGAGCGTTTGAAAAACTTCCACTCCAGCAGAAAAAGATTCTTCAAATGATTTAAATTTAACCGGAAGCAATTGATACTCCTGAAAATCAATTTTGTTTCCCGCATGCTTTCCACCATTTATTATATTCAGTGCAGGAACAGGAAGCAATTCTTTTCTTCCAGATAAATGTGAAATGTATTCATGCAATTCTTTTTGTGATGCTACCGCACCAGCTCTTGCAACCGCTAAAGAAACAGCAAGAATTGCATTTGCACCTAGTCTTGATTTATTTGGTGTACCATCCTCTTTTATGAGTAAATCATCAATTTCTTTTTGTTCACGACAATCTTTTCCAATTACAACAACCGAAAGAATTTCATTAATATTTCTTACAGCATTACCCACCCCAAGTCCGGAAAAATTCTCTCCGCCATCACGCAACTCAACAGCTTCTTTTTCACCAGTAGATGCTCCACTTGGAACAGAAGCAACAAATCTTCCAAAAGCAGTTTTTAATTCACACTCAACTGTAGGATTTCCCCTAGAATCAAAAATCTGTCTAGCTTTAACTGCCCTTATTTTGTACATGAAAAAGAAAGAGAACAAAGTAGTATAAATACCTTTTTTAGAAGGAAATAATACAGAAAAAATGTTTTTTATGAGAAAAATTCACCTTTATCCAAGCAAAATTTTTTATTTTATGCAAAAGAAGATTTGACAAATTCTTCTAAATGAATTTTTTCTTCCTCAGCTATTGAGGGAATTTGTTTTGAGTGAAATGGTTGTGTTATTCCTTCAACCGCCAAAACATATTTATAGGATTGAATTCTTTTCTCAAAAGGAAAAAACGCTTTCATAACTCTTTGTATGTTAGCTTCTTTTCTAATAAAAAAATTTATATCAGAGATATTTGCCCCCTCATTAATCCCAAGAAAATAGGTCGGAGAGATATTTGCAAGCCCAGCAACAAGTCCAGAACAATTATTACTAAAAGCTTCAACTAACTGCTCTTCAACACCCTGAAATATTTGCATGGATTGTTTGTAATCTGAAAGACTTCTAAAGTAAGTTATATTCCTTGAAAAATCAATTACTCCAATTAGTTTCTCCCAATTAGCTATCCTATCTATTCCCACAATTGGAATGTTTCTTTTGAAATTGAATGGATCATTACAAAGAATAATTTTTGCTCTAGTTCTTTTGAATAATTCATCAAAAAAATCTATGAAAAAAACTTCGTTTGTAAGCGCTGAAAAAGGCACATTAATAACACAGTAATCCGAGTAACGTTCGGCAAAGCGAACCTTCTCAATTATTTTTTCTGTGGAATCATCAAAACAGCCAATTAAAATATTTCCTCTTTGCACAATCTTTGAAACCAATTGAATAACTTTTTTTTGCTTTTCTTTATCAATATTGAAAGCTTCTCCAAGAGAACTTAAAATGAAAAAGTTTTTTACTCCCTTATTCATGAGACGCGCAGTAAGAGCTTTAAGAGAAATTTCATCAATCTCAAAATCCTCACACATCGGAGTTAAAAGAGGAACAATTAATCCATTAATATTTACCAAACCCATAAAAACACCTAATCAAACTTTTCTGAATAGTCCCCTTGTTCAATATTTTTTATTTCGTTTTGCTCTTTTTTTATTTCGTTTTGTTCCATCTTTTTTTTAATGATGGCTGAAAAATCTGTGTTACCAAGCAAAACATCTTTCATCTTATTAAAAACATATCTATCAAGCACAGAGAAATCAACCGTTGGAAAATCCAACAAAAGATTTTTTACTGAAATAAATTTAAGTGAAAAATAAGCTAATCCGCTTATTCTATCACAAGTTTTTCCCCTATCACACAAATTTTCTTCAAACAAAGCAAAATCAATTTTTGAAAAGCGTGTAGTATAATAACCATCAATCCAAATATCATCACATAAAAGCAAAGCATCTTTTTCAGTAACTTTTTCATCTTTACAAATTTTCTGAATAATTGTCTGCTTAAAGTAACCATCATTATACTCTGGATCTTTTTTGAGCGAATCCCTGTGAATTTTTTCGTCCGTATCCTGTTTTGATGAAATATATTCTTCATTAACAAAGAAAAAGTTTTTTTGTTTAAAGTACTTGGGAAGAAAACTTTCAGAAAACTTTTTTTCAGCAACATCTTTGTGAAATCCTGATAAAAGAATGAGCCTAATTTTTTTTGAATCGCAAAATTTATTTAGTTCTTTCAAAAAAGACTTTACTTTTTTTTCATTAGCAGAATAGCTCTTATCAGAAATGAGAATTCCTTCCATTTCAACAAAACAAAGCTTCTTCATAAGTTATTCTTCAAAAAGAACAATTAAAAATGCAACTAGTCCCTATATTGTTCATGACTTCAAAGGTACAAGCAGGATTATTCCTAATCGGTGTCGGTTTAGGAACAGCTCTTCCAGCTTTTCCAGGACCGCTTGAATTATTTCGCCCATGGCTTTGGATAATACTAATTATAATAGGAATAATACTTATAATAAAAAGCGGATAAATAGAAGATTAATTTTTAA
>CAYODU010000025.1:0-4154 GCA_964402905.1 uncultured archaeon | reverse complement strand
TAAGAAAGTTAATTTTTCTTTACTAGATCGCCCAAACTAAACTTTTCTTCTTTTGCTTTCTCAGAACCAAGTGGCCACTTTACATCTGTTTCCTTTTCTTTTCGCGGGCTTCTTTTAAATTTACTTTTAATGTTTGAAAATAATTGTCCAGAATAAATTGATGAACCACCACCCCGTGAATTTGATTTTACAAACAATACAACCACAACAATCAAAATCAATGCGATTACACCAATAACAAAACCGGGGTTACTTGAACTAAAAGCTAAAAAACCAGCTACCGGAGATTTTTGTGATTCTTCACGCTCAGTTAATAGAACATCCAAATCACTTTTTATTTGTGAAACTACTTCTCCACTTGTTTTTCCATTTTGTTCTAAAAGAGAAATATTTGCTTGCAAAGAACTAATTGAGTTTGATAAAGATTCATTTTGTCTTTCCAAAGAACTAATTGTTTCATCTTTATTATTTATTTGTGTTTGCATAGAAGAAATTGTATCTTCTAAATTGTTTATTGTTGTGTTAAGAGAATCAATTTTATTTTGTAATTCTTCTTTATCAGAATAACTAATAGGTTCAAAGAAATTTATTTCAACTGATTGTTCTTCAACAACCGAATCATTGTAATAATCCGCAGCCATTATTGTATGAGTACCTGAACTCATACCTGCAAAGAAAACAGTTATTTTTTGTCCCGAAATATTATAGCTTGAAACCTTTGAAGAGCTCTCACTCCCTATTACTTGAAGGTTACCCGAATAATTCAGTGCAACCAAAACTGTTTCACCATCAACAAAGACTTTTGCTTCATTAAACACTTCTTGTGATGAAAAATCTACTGTAAAATCCCATTGGGAACCCTGTGAAATTGGATTTTCTGAATCAATTGAGAAAGCTGACGTGTATACAGATAAAAATATTATAAGCAATCCAATCCAAAGCAACTTTTTTGAAGGCATAATAGAAATACGCTCTCAGAATATTTAAATCCTTCGCCTGATTTTGTTTAAAATACTTTGGCTTCAAATTACATAGAGAAAAATGATTAAACGCTTAAAAATTGATGATAAAGAAATTATTCTTGTTGGGACAGCACATATTTCAGCAGAATCAGTAAAACTCGTTGAAGAAACAATCGAAAAAGAAAAGCCTGATGTTATCGGAGTAGAACTTGATCGAGAAAGACTTGCCCAATTATTATCTGGAAAAAAATGGCAAGAAACAAATATTATTGATGTTGTCAAAAGCGGAAAAACTTACTTGTTTTTGTTAAACACATTGCTTTCAAATATGCAAAAACAAATTGGTGCAAGTGTAGGAATAAAACCCGGTTCGGAAATGCTTGCCGCAATAAAAATTGCTTCAGAAAAAAAGATTCCCGTGCAATTACTTGACAGGGATGTTAGGATAACACTTAAAAGAGCTTTTCAGGAAATGAAATTAATTGAAAAACTAAAACTGGGTAGCTCATTATTAGCAGGTTTTTTTGGTTACGGAGAAAAAGTTACTCCACAAGTAATTGAAAGTTTGAAACAAGAAGATTTGATTAACAAGTTAATGAAAGAACTTGGACAACAAATGCCTTCAATGAAAAAAGTTCTTGTAGATGAGAGAGACGATTTCATTGCACAAATGATTAGACAGAGTCCAGGCAAAAAAATTGTTGCAGTTGTTGGAGCAGGGCACTTACACGGAATAGAAGAAACCATTAAATCAAATAAAAAAATTAATTTAGAGAAAATGAATTTTATTCCAAAGAAAAAAAATTATTTGAAGTATGTAAAGTATTTGATTCCTGCGCTATTCTTTATTTTTATTGGATATCTCTTGTATTTCAAAGGAGTAGAAACAACTATTTCTGCACTTGTAATATGGTTCCTTGCAAATGGAATACTTGCAGCAATAGGTGCACTGCTTGCACGAGCACACCCCCTAACAATACTAACTTCTTTTGTTGCAGCGCCATTTACTTCTCTTCACCCAGCAATAGCTGCAGGATGGTTTGCAGCAATAGTTGAAACCAAAGTTAATCCGCCACTAGTAATGGATTTTGAAAAACTTTCAAGCGTTTCAAGCATAGGTGGTTTTTACAAAAACAAAGTAACACACATACTCATTGTAACTGCACTAGTAAATATTGGTTCTACAATCGGAACAATAGTTGCTTTACCTTACTTTGTTGCATTACTTGCATAAGTGATAGAATGAAGAAAAAAGATAAGTGTGGCGCTCTAATCGAAAATTCAAAAAAAGAAATTCTTTTACAACTAAGAGACAACAATGATAAAATAAAGTTTCCAAATAAATGGGGGACTTTCGGCGGAGCTCTTGAGGAAAATGAAAATCCACTTGATTCTCTAAAAAGAGAATTAAAAGAAGAATTAAATTATGAATTTACTGAAGCTGAATATTTTGGTAACTTTCCTTTTGACAGCTACTCAATATTTATGTACCACATACTTGACAATAATAAATTCTTTAAAACAAAAAAAGTAAATGTATTTGAAGGACAAAGAGGCGAATTTTTTTCTTTCAAGAAAATAAGAAAACTTAATTGTGCATTTAACTGCAAGGAAATTGTTGAAGCATATTATAAAAAATATCACAACAAGTAATTGTTTTACAACATTTTACTCTAGTTTTGTTCCTTGTATTACTGAGTCATCAGCAAAAAATATTTTGTATTTGTTTTCGTTATTTTTTGCTGCAAGTATCATTGCTTCTGATTGGATTCCAGCAAGTTTAACTGGTTCAAGATTAAAAACAAAAATAGCTTTTTTTCCTTCAAGTTCACTTGTTTTGTAAAATGATTTTAGTCCAGCAACAATAGTTCTTTTTTCTTCACCAAAATCCACACTTAATTTGTAGAGCTTATCTTTTCCAGTAATTTCTTCAACGCTCTCAATTAAACCCACTCTTAAGTCAATGTTTTTCCACTCATCAAAAGAAACCAATCAAATCACCAACAAATGTGTGTTTCAAAAAAAATATAAAAGCTGTGCTTAACGCTCTTTTCTTTTCTTTATATAAGGGAGAAGCGTTCCCTTCTTTTCTGCTTCCCCAATAAGTTTTTTTGCATAAAGCATTCTTTGCAATGTACCCACTGCGGAAATAATTATTATTATGTATAAGAAATAATTAATGTAATTGAAATTAATTGCTGCCAACAACAATGCAACTAAAACAAGAACCAATTTATCTGCATGTTCCCCAATTGCAGGCCAATCCCTATTATCAGTAATTATTATCAAAGCAACTCTTGGTTTAGCGTAACTAGAAAGCATTGAGAATCCTAACGCAAGCAATGCAGGAATTTCTAAACCCGGAACAAAAACAAATGAACCAAGCATTGCAAAGTCAACGAACTTATCAATCATTGTTTCAAAGTAATTACCCCAATTAGAAACCATTTTTAACGTACGCGCAACCTTTCCATCAATAAAATCCATTATAGGAGCAAGCACAAAAAAAACAAAGGCAATTAGCCATTGCTGTTGTGAAACAAAGTAAGCACCTATTAGTGCTAGCACCAAACCAAGAACCGAAATAGTGTTCGGAGAAATTTTTAGTTTAATAAAAGGCCAAGCCAAAATACCTTGTAGCGGAGCAATACTATTTCTTAACTTTGAAATCATATAAATACAAATAACGGAACAGAATATAAAAGTTAAGTGCCCCAGAGTTGGAAGTTAGAATCCTTTCACCGATTCGGAGCGAATTGCATGCACTACTTTTAGTAGTGCGATAACAAAATTAAATGCCTCAGAGTTGGATTAAATCATCACTAGTCAGCAGGGATTTACTTCATAAAAACCTTGAACCCTTATAGGGATTTATAAAACTCCAAAACCTTTGCTAAAACTACTTATTCATCCCTCGCGAGATTTTATTAACTAATGAATTATCTTCTCTTTCAAAGTGTAAAGCAATAGTTGCAAGACTATCCTTAATTTCACATAAATCATTTTCAATATCTACAAGTGTATCTGAAATAGTTCCACTAGCATCATTACCTTTCATTTCTTCCAGTACTTCTTTTATTCTTTCAACACTATCCTTTAATTCCACAAAACCACCCTTAAACTTTATGTGTTTTTCAGAGTTGGATTAAATCATCACGAAATCAGTAGGGATTTACTTCATCACAAAAACAC
>CAYODU010000024.1:0-10352 GCA_964402905.1 uncultured archaeon | reverse complement strand
AATACAAAATGATTTAGACGGAAACTACGCACTAGGAGCAGACATCAACTGCTACAATTATTCTTTTACTCCAATAACAAGTTTTACTGGGAGCTTAAACGGAAGAAGTAATGAAATTCAAGACTTAAGTATTTCTTTAACTGAAAGTAACTATGTGGGAATATTTTCTGCTACTACAGAAACTTCTTCTTTATCAAACATTCAAGTTACTGATGGCGATATTGAAGGATACACTTATGTTGGCGGACTAGCTAGTACAAACGCTGGAACAATTAGTAATTGTTCATTCAGTGGAACAGTCAAAGGGTATAGCACTGTTGGCGGAATTGTTGGAGTAAATGAATCAACAGGAACAATAACTCTTTCAAGTACATCTGGAACTATAAGTGATATTGGTACAAGTAGCGGAGTTTATGGGGGAATAGCTGGAACAAGTGCTGGAACAATAAGTTATTCAAATTCTTCGGCAACCGTTTCAAGTTCTTTTGAAGGCGGAGGAATAGCTTCACAAAATACAGGAACAATTTCATTCTCTTACGCATCAGGTTCTATTGCAGGGGGTAATACCTCAACAGGAGGAATTTCTGCACAAAGTTCAGGAACCATTTCAAATTCTTATTTTACAGGAAGTGTTGTTGGACAAACAGCTGGCGGTATAGCAGGCACTAACACGGGAACAGTAAGCAATTGTTACTCAAGCGGAGCAATTACTGGAGGAGGAACTACTCCAAGAGTTGGCGGTATTTCAGGAACATCTGCTACAGGAATTGAAAACTCATTTGCAGTAGGGGCAATTAGCGGAGGAGCTTTTATGGCAGGACTAGTTGGAAACACAAGTACTATAACAAATTCTTATTGGGACACAACCCTAACTGGACAAGAATACTGCTACAGAACAGCCAGCACAGGATGTACTCCAACAGCAGACGCAGCTTCTTCTTATTATGGCGCAAGTGGAATACCTTTTAATTCTGAAACCGGACTTGGCTGGAGTACTGACATTTGGCAGGCAAATGCATCAGGTTATCCTACTTTAAAATAATTATAATAATAAATTTTTATAGAAAAAAAGAAAGTGGGTAAAATGGCGTTGTTAAAAAGAAAATCAGCTGCACAAAGACAAACTGAATTATTAAGGCGCGGGCTTATAAATCCAATTAAAACAAATGCTCAAAGGGCGGTTGGTAATAGTGTTTCTGTTCAAGCGAGCGCGGGTAGAACAGAAAGAAATCCTAGTCAAGGAAAAACTGTGAAACAAGAAAAGCTTGATTTGTTACTTGACAGATTTTTAAATACTCTTGTTGCACAAAGTGCAGTTAATAGAAAAATGACTTTACTTAAAAGCGATCGTGGGAGAATAATTTATCTTCAAAGAATTATTGATTTTGCACAAAATAGAGCAACATTAAGAGAAGCTCTTTCAAGACAAATAGAAGCTGCAAATAAAAATAAGGATACTTCTTATGCAAGATTTTTGACTAATCTCTCAAGAGCAATTGGTAGCAAAAAAGGAACTCTCGTACCACGAGAACTCGAAGTTGAATTAATGCTAGCAAAAAAAGAACTAGAACAAAAAAAAGAATTTTCGACGCAAGAATTTGTTCAAAAAATGAGAGTCGGTAAAGAAAAACAATCTGCCAGAAGACAAGGAATCAGAGAAAAATATTTAGAAAAACTAAAAGAAAGTGAATCTTATAACAAAAAAAGTATTGATGAAAAAATATATTATTTACAATCACTTTTAAGTAAAAGAAGAAAAACAAGAATTGGGCGAGCAGCCACAAGTATTATTGAAAAAGAAATTAGATTATTAAGAAAACAAAAAGATAAAGAGGGAGCAAAAAAGTTTAGAGCAACTTATACAAATGCTGATGCTTTATTAAGAGAAGCAATGCGCAGCGATAATCCAGAAATAAGAAAAAAACTTGTCAGAAGAGCAAAAAAGATTAGTGCAGATGAAAAAGAAACTCTTCCTCACTATGCAAACTATATTGTCAAATATGGATATTTAACTCCAGGTGAACTAGGGCGAATATATAATTTTGAAGAAGCCAAATCTGGGGGCAATTATTTTAGAGCAGCAAAAGACATAAAAGGAACCAGATTTATTTTAGAATCCAATAGATACTACAACAGACTTTTATCTGAAAACCCACTAAAAGCTGGATTGTATTTGGTAGAAATCGGGGAAAGACGAAGAGCCAGTGCCCTTGCTGATAGATTAGAGGAAACAGCTAAGTCACAAAATGTAATGGCTGCTATAAAAATAAGGCAAAGACTACAAAGAACTCATCAAAACTAATTATAAAAACCTAACCAATCACTCTTTTTTCATGGATACAAAAGAAATCAATGAATATGAAAAGGCAGCAGCTGTTTGGAAGAGCACTTTAAAGCTTGCACGAAAAGAAGCTAAGGACGGAGTCCCACTACTTAGTCTTGCACAAAAAATAGAAGCGAATATTTTGAAAGAGGGCTGCGGAATAGCTTTTCCTGTTAATCTGAGTTTGAATGAAGAAGCGGCTCACTTCACTCCAAAGTATAATGATGAAAGAACTTTACAAAAAAGTGATTTGTTAAAAATTGATATTGGTGTTCACTCAAATGGATACATTTGTGACGGCGCAATAAGCATTAATCTTGATAATTCGCACGCAAAACAAATAGAAGCAAATGAATTAGCACTAGAAAATGCAATTAGTGTTGTTGCCCTTGGAAAAACTGTTGAAATAATTGGTGCAGAAATTGAAAGAACATTAAAAGAAAAAGGATTTAATCCGATTTATAATTTAGGGGGACATGGTTTAGAAAAAAATAATATTCATTCATCTCCGGGAATACCAAATCACAAAAATGGAAGCGAAGAAAAAATTGAAGAAGGGGCAATTGCAATAGAACCATTTGCTTCGACAGGAAAAGGTTTTATTGGTGAATCAGCTCAAGTAGAGATTTTTGCTATGGGCGAAAAAAAAGGGGTTAGAAATACAAGTGCAAGAAAAATTATTGAATTATCAGAGAAATATGAAACACTTCCATTTGCAGAGCGTTGGTTAAGAAAAGATGCTCTCGGAAAAATAAATGATTTTCAATTTACTTTTGCTTTAAAAGAAATAATGAAGCTAGGTATTTTCGAGAATTTCCCTGGTTTAAAAGAAACTAAAGGAAATTTTGTTTCACAAACAGAAAAATCTCTTTTGGTTCTGGAAGACAAAGTAATTGTTCTCGGCGAGTAAAAAGTAATAAGAAAAATTCTTATTTCAATTTTTCATTGATAAAAGCCAATTAGTCGCTTCTTTTTCATCAGTAAAAACCTTTATTGGAAAAGGTTCTTTTTCTATTTTCAATAAAAAACTTATTCCTGTTAAAACAATTGGGCTAGAAGGTTTTACAAGAACTGCAGAAGCTTTTGTTATTCGGGTTAACTCGGGACCAATAATTTTTTTAAGCGCACCCATTGCAAAGTAACTAATATTACTAAAATCTGTTAGAACAAGGCTTTGTTTTCCACCGGAAAGTTGTACACATGATTTTACATATTCTTCAATATCTTCTTTTGTGAGTTCAGCTCTCTGGAAAAAAAGTATGTGCATTATCTGGTTTTCATCTTCCCATATTTTGGCCAAATTAGTGACAATTGGTTCTGACATAATACAATTAAGTTAAATAAAAGAGATTAAAATCATATAGTTTGATTTCAGAGTGCTAATTTGGAAATAATGCCCGCACCGAGAATCGAACTCGGGTCTTTAGCTATTTGCTATTATTAAATCCGCAAGCTAATATACTAATCCACTATACTATGCGGGCAACACAAAAATACTGGATAATTAAGTTTAATAATTAAAATTGCGTTACTTTTCTATGTTTTTAAGAATAGGAAAAGAGGATTTTCGGGTTGCTCTAAAAGATACTGGAACAGTACTCACTTATTCCGGACTAAGTTTTTTTATTCCGATAATAATTGCTATCCTTTTAGACAAAGATCCTTTTAATTTACTTGCTTTTGCACTAAGTGCTTTAGGAGTATTTGCTCTAGGATATATTTTGCGTTCAATTGAAACAAAAAAAGAAACTGAAATAAAACACGCTTTGCTTTCAATTGTATTAATTTGGATTCTCTATTGTTTCTTTGCTTCACTACCATTTGTTTTTTTAATGAAAACAAGTTTCTTAGATTCTTTTTTTGAAGCAATGAGTTCTCTTACAACAACAGGGCTAAGCATAATGGTGCCTTTGTTGGACTCTATGCCCCCATCACTTATTTTTTGGAGAACTTTCCTTGGTTGGATAGGGGGAATAGGAATTGTTTTAATGGCACTAATTGGATTAATTACAACTTACTCTAAAACATCAAAACTATTAATCGCTGAGGGAAGGGGCGACCAACTAAAAGAAAATCTTAAAACAAGTGCAAAAAAGATTTCAGGAATATATATTGTGCTAACAGTAATTGGAATTATTTTGTTATTATTTTCAGGACAAACTCTTTGGCAAGCAACAAATTATTCAATGTCAGCAATATCAACAAACGGAATGGATATTACTACCGTGGGATTGACCACAACAAATAACGGGTGGCTTCCTATCGGAGTAAATAATTACTGGGTAGAGATTTCCCTAGTAATAATTATGATTTTGGGAGCAATCAGTTTCTCTCTATACTACCTCGCATTCAAGAAAAAATCTGTTATGGTTTTTTTCAAGGACTCTGAATTCCGTTTGCTAATGGCACTTGGAATTATTGGAACAATAATCGTTTCAACAAAAATGGGTTTGATGACCTCTTTTTTTCACACTTTCTCTGCAGTTACATGCGGAGGCTTCGCTTACCTTACCCCTGCAGGAATCGGTTCGTGGGATGACTTTGCAAAAATATTTTTAGTTGTTTTAATGATTATTGGTGGCTCTGCTGGTTCTACTGCAGGCGGAATAAAACTATCAAGAGCAATTATTTTTGTTAAAGGAATTTATTGGAAAATAAAGCAAAGTATTTTACCTGAAAACAGTTTTTTTAAGAAAAGTTATAATGGAGAACAAATAAATGATTCACAACTAAAAGAAATTAATCAATTTATTCTACTTTGGATAGTATTTATTTTCATTGGAGTGATAGTACTCGCTTTCCACGGTTATGGACTTGGAAATGTTTTCTTTGAAGTGGCTTCAGCACAAAGCAATGCGGGAATAAGCACAGGTATAACTGTTCCCGGAATGCCCATTGTTGTAGAAGTAATGCTCATAATAAATATGTTTGTTGGAAGACTAGAAATAATACCAATACTTGCAAGCATTGGATTAATCTTATCTCTGAAAAGAAGATGAGAAACACATTTTGTGTTTAGCAAAATTATTTAAATAGAAAAAACATTAATTGGTAGGTTGATTTAATGTATATTGTTATTGTGGGCGCAGGAAATCTTGGTTACTACTTAGCACATCTATTACTTGATGAGAATCATGAGTGCATTGTTATTGATAAGGACTCTTCACGATGCGACAAAATTGCTAACGAACTAGATATTGTTGCAATTAATGGAGATGCAACAGATCCAAAAGTTTTGGGTAAAGCTGATATAAAAGAGTGTGACGCGCTTGTTGCCCTAACGGGACAAGATGAAACCAATATGATTATTTGTTTACTTGCAAAAGATATTGGGGCAAAACAAGTGGGTGCAAGAATATCAAGAATTGATTACAATGAAGAGATACTAAAAAAACTTGGAATAGATGTTGTTATCCATCCAGAAGCTGCTGCCGCAGGTTATATTGAAGAACTTATTACAAAACCTGAAGTGCTTGACCTAGCGTTTATTTCTAGAGGTTCTGCTGAAATAATGGAGATAGAAGTTACTAGCAAAAGCAAACTACAGGGAAAGAAAGTAAAAGAAATTGAAAATCCTGCGGGGAGTGCGATAATTGGTTTCTATGAAAAAGGAGAACTAATTATTCCTGGCCCAGAAACAAAAATAAAAGCAGGAATGAAAATACTTATTATTGCTAAAAGAGAAGTTGCTAATAAAGTAAGACAAAAAATACTCTAGTTGAAAATCATAAAAAAGCTTTTTTATTTTAATCAAAAGATATTATTCTTGATTTACTTTTTTTAGTTACTTGCTTTTATTGCAACTTTTTTGTGGTGAAGTGGTTTTCTTTTTTTGTGAGTGTGAAGAATTGTTTTCGCTTGGTTTGCCTGTCTACGCGCATTAGCAGTTTTTTCTTTTGTTGGGCGCGATTTATTAAGAGCATAAATCGCTTTTCTTATTTTCAAAGCAAGCTTTTGATCTGACATGAAACAATAATGCTTTTAGTGGTTAATTAATGTTTTCACCAATTACAACTAACAAAAGAATCATTTTTTTCTTTTTAATTTTGTACTGCCTAATGATTTCCAACCAATTCTTGGGTGCACCTTAACAAGCAATTGGGCTACTCCGCCAAGGGCTCTTCTTAAGAGCAAACCTTGTTTTACTTTTCTACTTTGTTCTTCAGGTACTAAAGAAGGTCGATTTACTTTTTTTACTCCCTGTTCTCTTTCCTGAACAATGTATCTCGCCCTTTGCAAAATCGTATCAACTGCACTTGGCAACAAATAAAATAATCTTGCATTGCGTACCAAAACAATTCTTCTGCCAAAGTTCTCGTTAATGAATAAATCATCAGCAATGTGATTTGTGCTGGGCAAAGGGTGTCTTAAGAAAAAATATCTATCCACAGCATAACCCGCGCCAGAAATATAATTTGCTCCACTAGCTAATCTTTTTTTCGCTCTCTCAAGAAAATACGCCCGTAAAGGATCCCTATACTTTTCCGGGACAAGCGAAGTCATTGGCATGGCAGCAGCCCCTGCAAATCTTGCATGAGGATGGCTCTTTAGCGCTTCAAGAACTCTTGAAATTGCATCCCGTGTAACTAAAACATCAGCGTCACAGAAAAAAATTGTCTTTGATTTGCGTGAGGCATTTCTTGCTATGAAATTAATTGCTAAGTTTCTTCCCTTTGCTTTTAGAACAAAAACTTTCAAGCGAGGCACTCTTTTCTTTAATCTATTTACAGCAATTAGTGTTGCATCATTTTTCCCAGTGCAACCATTAACACAAACAATCAATTCTTTTTTAGAATCAAGTCTTTCAGTCCACGCAGTTGAACGAGTAATTGCCATTACTGATTTTTCTACTGAATCAGGATCATTCCAAACGGGCATACCCACAGTCAAAAAATCCATAATTAACTTATTCCAAATTAGAATTTATACCTATCCATATAAAACACACGTTTTCTAGGACCAAAGAAAATCAAAAATTTTCTGGACCCAGAAAACACACGTTTTCTAGGACAATAGTTAGTTTTAAAAACAAAAGTGCTGAATAATTAATTATGATTGCAAAAAGTGATTTACTTCATCTCTGAATTCACAGAACTTTTTGTTAGTCGTAAGAACGAATTTTGCTTTATTAGAGAGCAAAGGGCAAATAAGTCTTTTTTTAATTGTTTCACATCTTATTTTTTTTTAATTGATGGCTGGAGTAGTTTAGTGGTTAGAATCATCGGTTGTGGTCCGGTGGACCCGAGTTCAATTCTCGGCTCCGGCCTTTCTATTCAAGGACGTGAATAAAATGGCTTTTCAAACAGTAAGAGGAATGAGGGATTTACTCCCAGAACAAGCAAAGAAAAAACAGCTAATAGAAGACAGAATAAGAAAAGAATTTGAAGCATATGGTTTCGAGCCAATTGAAACGCCCATACTAGAAGACTTTAACTTATTAGCAGCAAAAGGGAGTGCTGGAGAAGCTGTAAAAGATGAGATTTATTATTTTAAAGATAAAGGCGAAAGAGAACTAGGGCTAAGATTTGATTTAACTGTTCCACTAGCAAGAATTATTGTAAGTAATCCCCAATTGATAAAACCATTCAAAAGATACCAAATGGGAAAGGTTTATCGTTATGATCGCCCCGGAGCAAGCAGATACAGGGAATTTACGCAAGCGGATGCAGATATTGTGGGAAGCGCATCAATTTTAGCTGATTATGAGTGCGTTGCACTCGCATACAAAGTAATGAAAGATTTAAGCTTAAAATTTGTAATAAAAGTTGCTAACAAAAAACTCTTAGAAGAAATTTGTATTGCAAGCGGAGTAAAAAAAGAACAGTTAACTGATTGTATGCGCTCAATAGATAAATTAGATAAAATTAGTACAGAAGGAGTTTCAAAAGAACTAAAAGAAAAAGGAATAAGTGATAAAGTACTAAAAGTAATAAAAGAAAATGATTTGAAAAAAATTGAGAAAATTGTGAAAGACAAAAAAGGACTTGAAGAATTAAAAGAACTTTTAGAGTATTGCGAAAAAGCAGGTTTGTCGGAATTTGTTAAATTTGATGCTTCCCTCGCACGCGGACTTGAATATTACACTGGAAATGTTTTTGAAATAATTTCAGAAAATGAAAAAGGAGAGAAAGGACCTAGCGTTGGGGGCGGCGGAAGATATGACAATCTTGTTGAAACTTACGGCGGACCAAAAACACCTTGCGTTGGAATAAGTTTTGGAATTGACAGATTACTTAATTTAAGAGAAAAAGAATTGTGCCCACAAAAAACACAATTAATGGTTGTCCCATTAGGAATTGAAGCTGGAAAAGAAAGTTTAAGATTAGGGCGAGAACTAAGAAATGCAGGAATGAATGTTGAAAATGATTTAATGCAACGCTCAATACAAAAAAATCTTGAGTACGCAAACAAAAAAGGAATTCCTTTTGTAATAATTCTCGGTGAAAACGAATTGAAAGCAAAAAAAGTAATGCTAAAAAATCTTTCAACAGGAAAACAAGAACTGATTGAAATGAATGCTGAAAAAATAAAGAAGGTTGTTGAAGGCGAAAATAAAACAATCTAAAGAATTAAATTATTTTTATGGGGGTAAATAAAATGAAGCAAACAAAAGAACTGAAAGTAATACAAAGTAAGGTGCCTTATCTTCATCATCCCTCAAACTATTTCTAAAGATGTTTCTAAAGAAACAATAATTGTTCTTCCAAAAAACTCGGGGCTTGAAGCGTACCGAAAAGCGCTTGAAGAAATGCCTAACGACAAAATCGTTGTTCGAGCAGAAGATGTTCCTTTCTTTGTTGAAGAAATGTCAAAAAACGAAAAACCTTGTGTAGGCCTAACAGGGGAAGATTTGTTCAAAGAATTCACACTAAAAAAACAAACTAATTTAGTAATAAAACAAAAAATCCCTTGGATTGATAAAAATGCTTTGTTTGGAAAACCCGCAATTTGCCTACTCGGTAAAACACCGCTAAAAGAAAACTCAAGAGTAGCAATTAATTCTAAATACAAAAATATTGCTGAAACCTATCTCAAAAACAAAAAAGTAAAAAAGTATTACTTTTCCGGCTGCACCGAAACTGCTTTTGAAAAAGGAATAGCTGACTTTGTCATTGACATTGTTTATTCTGGCAAATCAGCAAAAAAAGCCGGGCTTGAAGTAATAGACAAAATATTCGAATCAAACATAGTTCTCTTGGAGGTGAGAAAATGATAATTCCATCAATTGATTTAATGAAAGGAAAGCTTGTTCAATTAGAAAAAGGAGAAAAGAAAGTGCTTGAAATAAATAACCCTTTGGCGCTGGCCAAAAAGTACGCGGCGTTTTCGACAATCCAGCTAATTGACCTTGACAGTGCTTTTGGAAAGGGAGATAATTTTGAGTTAGTTAAAAAAATATGCAAAATTGCCCCCTGCCGAGTAGGTGGAGGAATAAGAACAATAGAGAAAGCGGTTGAATTAATTAATGTCGGCGCAGAAAAAATAATTATTGGTACAAGGGCTGAGAAAGATTTTCTAAGCCAATTAGCAAAAGCAATTGGAAAAGAAAAAATAATTGTTGCGCTTGACTCAAAAAACGGAAAAGTGGCAATAAGGGGTTGGAAAAAAAGGACAACAAAAAGCCCTATTGAGCTAGCTAAAGAACTTGAGGACTACTGCTGTGAATTCTTTTACACCCCCATAGAAAAAGTTGGGTTGGTGAAAGGAACTGACATTGAAAAGATAAAAGAAATTTTAAAATCAACAAAGAACAAAGTTTCCTATGGCGGCGGAGTAAAAGAAATTGAAGAAGTAAAAACCCTTGACCAAATTGGGATTGATTGTGTAACAGGAATGGCCCTTTCTTCCAAAAAATTCAGCGCAAAACAAGCATTCATAAAAATGCTAGACTTTGAAAAATCAAACGGACTAATTCCAACAATTATCCAAGAAAAAGATGGAACAGTGCTTTCGCTTGTTTATTCAAGCCCTACGAGTCTAGAAAAAACACTCAAAAGCGGAAAAGTTTGGTTGTATAGTAGAAGCCGAA
>CAYODU010000023.1:0-10386 GCA_964402905.1 uncultured archaeon | reverse complement strand
TGGAGATAAAATAATACTACTGCCATTGTAAATCCTATTGCTGCAAAGACAAACATTAGTAGTAATTGCATTGGTAATTCAAAATAAATTTCCATTTCAAGAAAAATATTTAGTAATGGAAAAATACTGAATGGAATAAGAAAACCGATTGCTGCTAAAAGTAATGCAATAAATACTCTTGAACCCGCCCAAATTCTTTCATCGTCCTTTGAGCCGGCATATCGAAGCCAGCGTTTTATTGTACCTTCAAGAAAATTTCTCGGCAAAAAAATCGAACAAGTAACTGCGATTCCGCGAAGATTCATTTAATCACCTTCGGAACTTGTTCTTTTATTAAAAATATTAACACTATTTGTACTGCGAATGCCATTACTGCAATTAATACTATTGAGTCTTT
This sequence comes from uncultured archaeon, assembly GCA_964402905.1. GTDB lineage: Archaea > Iainarchaeota > Iainarchaeia > Iainarchaeales > JAAZKV01 > JABIDZ01. The sequence goes on along the minus strand of CAYODU010000023.1, from coordinate 9,989 downwards.
CCCTATACCAGCTCCGCCTATAGACGAAGCAATTACTAAAAAAGTTACTCCTAGCGATGGCATTGCTGCTGCAATAATCAAGTAAACAAGTGTCCACAGATTCAATGAAGCAGAATAATTTTTTATCACTTCTCTTTGCTGTGCAACAAGTACATCTACTTGTGAGTTAAGCGCATTTACTATTGAGCCTCCGCTTTTCATTGTTATTACTACTTGCCATAGAGTTTTTTTCAATATATCTGATTTTGTTTTAAAAGCAAGTTTTTCCAGTGCAGCGCTTTCACTGCTCCCAGAATTTATTTCTTTTACTACTTCTGCAAATTCTTCTGATACTTGTCCATAATTTGATTTTGAAATTGAACGCATTGATTCAAATAAACTTACTCCGGAGCTAAGTTGTATCAAAAGTGTTCTTAGAGCAAATAGTAATTCTTGATCAACGGCATTAGCTAATTGCACAGCCGCCATTTTTGGGTAAATTAAATGGAAGAGTAACATTGCAACGAATGCTCCTATTGCAGTAATTACTGCCAGCAAAACAACATTCGAAGTAAATCCCTTGTTTAATATTATCCCAAAAGCAATTCCAATAAAAGAAAACATCACTGCATAAACTGCTGCAGAAAGTAGTGCAGCTAAACCATATTTTTCGGGTTCAATTTCTATCTCGGCTTTTTCTAAATCATATTTTAGAGAAAAAATTATTCTTGAAACTGCCCGCCCTATAAAAAGATATTTGTTGCTGAAGTGCTTTGCTTTCTCAATTGGAAAGAGTAACATTACAGGATTTTTTTCTTTCATTTCATCAACTCGCTTATTTGTTCTTTTGTTGTTCCGTCCTGTGCCATTTTCAAAATTGCTTCGGGTGTAGTGTAAAATAGTTTTACAATATAACCAATCATATCAAGATCATTAATATTTTCTTTTACAAGCCACAAAAGAATTTTTTCTCTTGTTTTCAATTCTTTATTTACTTCATCTTCAGTAAGTCCGGTGTGCATGTTGAGCAAAGTTAATAATTTTGTAGGCTTATTCAATTTCTCCCAGCTATCTGAACGCGGAACCCACTTGTAAATTGTATTTACTTGGAGTCCTTTTCCTGTTGAAGTTTGTTCTATTTCAGATATTTCAAATGTTCTTCTTCTGTTTGTTTTTCTGTCTCTGAACTGCACAATAATTAAATCTATTAACTCTATTTGCATTAGGGGTATACTCATGGGGGCTTCTGCAAGTCTTCGCAAAACCTGATAAGAAGAATTAGCGTGTATTGTAGAGTAAATGCTGTGTCCTGTTTCTATTGCCTCCATTAGTACTTCTGCTTCTCTTTTTCTTCTAATTTCTCCAACAATTATTCTATCAGGTCTCATTCTAAGAGATGATACCATGCAGTCAAGCATTGTTAATTCTCCTAACCCTTCAGGATTAGCTGAGCGTGTAACCATTGGTATCCAATTCCAGTTCAAGAACTTTGGTAAAACAATTTCTCTTACATCTTCAATAGAAATTAATCTGTGATAAGATGGTACAAGCGAAAGAAGTGTGTTTAGCGCAGATGTTTTTCCTGATGCAGTTCCTCCAGAAATAACAACATTTAATTCATATTGCATTGCTAGCCATAAAAGTGCAGCCATTTCGACATCCATTGTGTGGGCTTTTCCGATGAAATCAACTATTGTCCATGGCTTTCTTGCAAAGCGCCTTATTGTTAGAGTATTTCCTTCTGCCGAAACAGGGAATAGTGTTGCATTTACTCTGTCTCCTGAAAGTAAGTGTGCATCAAGTATCGGAGCAAGATTAGTTATTTCTCTCCCAACTTTTCTTCCTATTTGCGAAGCATAATTCATTATCTCTTCTTCTGTTCCGGGATAAAGATTTGTTTTCAACCAGCCGTGTATTCTATGGTAAATCGTAATTGGTGTTTTTGCCGAATTGATTGCAACTTCTTCAAGCATATCATCTCCAAGAATAAGTTCAATATCCCCGAGTCCATACATTTCATGTAATATTACTCCGCTTAAAGTGTTCAAAATTTTTTCATTTAGTGTTGGAAAATAATCTTTCAAATGCTTTTTTGATTCAACAAAAAATCTGTCTTTCAATATTTTTGATTTTTTTGGATCAATTATCTCATCTAGCTCTATGGGCATATTTTCTGCAATCTCTGATTTGACAAAATCAAGGAATCGTCTAGTGTATTTTCCGATTGATGGAATGCTTATGCAATAAACAGGTCTTGCGTCTTCCTGTGAAAAAATAATTGATATTTTTGCCGGAACAAAATCAACTTTTACTTCGTAGCTCTCCACAACTTTGCCTTTTGGGAGTTCCTTTATTTTGGTTTGCACTTCATTTTTCAATACTATCATTGGTTTTTTGTTGAGACTTGTAGGATATTTTATTTCAACTATTTCATAATTTTCAAATAGTTTTGCTATTTTTTCTATTAGATAAAAATCGGTATTGCTTGCTCTTGCTAGTTCAGCACTATCCACTTTTTTGTATGAAGTAAGGAGCTCAAACATTATGTCAATCGGAGTTTTGAAATCCGCACCAATTTCTGCACCGTATTCTTTCGGAGTCTGGTCTTCAACGAGCCTTGATTTTTCTTTTGCAATTTCTATTTCTTCTTTTTGCATTGGTTTTAATTTCCATTTTGCGTTACCTCCTGCAGAAATAGACTTGTAGTCTGCTTGGGAAAGTGAATCTTTTTTATTTTCATTTCCAAACGCTTCATCTTTTTCGTGTTTCCATTTGACTCCCGTTTCATCACTTTTTTCTTCCGCTTTTATCTCTTCTTTTTTCATTCCGTTTTCAGTGCCGGTTTTTTCTGCGTTATTTTCTGTATTTGAATTAATAATCCACTTTGGGCCCTTTTCTGTTTTTGTGCTTCCTACAAAATCTTTTTTCCACTTCGGGCTAGTTTCATCACTTTCGTTTTCCTCAACAGATTCATTATCAAATCCAAAATCTTTTTCACTCGGTTTATCAATTTGTGTTTCTTTCATCCAGTCAAAATCTTTTGTTGCTGTAGTTTGTGTGGGCATATTTGTTTTTTCTGTGAAATCATCTGCTTTTGGTTCTTCAATTATTTCTCTTTTAAGCCAATCAAGACTTGTTTTTTCTTTATTTACTTCTTCTGGGGTATCTTTTGTGGGGGGTGGGGTAATCTCTTTTTTTGCTATGGGTATTGTTACTTTATTCTTTTCATTATTTGTGTTTTCATTTGCTATAGGCGCTATTGCTTTGTCTTTTTCTGTATTTGTTGTTTGTTTTGTTGGTGTGTTTATTGCTTTGTTTTTTTCAATGCTTACAGTGTTCTCCTGTTTTTTTTCTTTTCCAAAATAATCTAAAACTTTTTTCTCAGCAGGGCTTATTTGCTCTATTTTTTTTGTCTCAATATTTTTCTCAATCACGGGTGCTTTTTGTTTTAGAAGAGCTTCTTTTATTTCAAGAGTATTTTTTTTGATTTTGTCTTGTGAATTACCAAATGTTTTTTCTTCACTGACATTTATTCCGGGTTTTGAAGACGAAAGCATTCTTAGTTTTTCAAAAGCACTATTTCCGGTGCTTGTATTCTTTTCATTTGCATTAATTTTTGCTGTAGCAATATTTTTTTCTTGCTGCGGATCCTTTAACTTTATCTCAGAAGCATTTTTTTGTAAAACATTTTCTTTTTCACTTATTTTTGTTATTTCTTTCTCTGATTTTAATCTATTGAATATCTTTTGTTCTTTTTCAAAAGCGCTTTCATTATTTGTTTTTGAAACATTTTTAGAATCAGTTTTTGCAAGAAGTTTTCTCATCTCATCAAGCTTGTTGTTTTTACCCGGACTGCTTTTTTCTACACCCAAAAATAACACCTTTTTTCGACTAGGAAAACGATTACAATTCTGTTATAATTACTTCATTCTTGTTTAATAATTTGTCTTTAGCTGAAAAATAGCTTCTCTTGTTTCTTTTTATAGAAATAATTTTTTTGCTTACTATTAACTTTAATAATAACTTTATTCATTATTATTGCATGCAAAAAAGTGTAAAAGAAGCAATGCAAGAGCTTGAAGATTTGCTTTCAAATAAGAAAATAGTTTCTAAACATTCTGAAGAAAATTCTTTGAATTTTGATGATTTGCTTTCTGATAAGAAAAAGGTTTCTTCACATGTTGAAAAAGAAGCTTCGCGTTTTGATGAATTACAAGGTTTTCTATCTAAAGAAAGAAAAATATCCAGTGAAATATCAAGAAATTTTCCTTCAGCTCCATATGGGCAAGCATTGATTCTTTGCAATGCAGAAAACAATTTTGATGTGATGATTTCTGTTCTGAAAAAAGTTTCAATTGAAAAAAAGTTTCCTGTATTAATTTTGACATCAACTAATTATAAATCAATGCAGAAAATGCTTTCTGAATCACATATTAGTAGTGATTTTTACATAATTGACGCGGTCTCGAAAAACCTTTCTGATACAAAGGAAACAGAGAAAATTCTTTTTGTTGATTCACTTAGGAATCTGACACAAATCCAAATAAGGATAATTAATTTAATTGAAAAAGAAAAAGAAATAGTTTTCATATTTGATTCTTTAAATGTTCTTGAACTTTATCACTCGGAAATTGTGATATTTAAGTTTATTTATTCGGTTGCAAAAATAATGCGCAAGAATAAAATTGATTGTTTTTACATCTTAAATAAAAAGAGTCTTGTTCCAAAACTCAGTCAATTCTTTGATAATTTTGTTGAAATTAAGAAATCTGAGTGATACGGCAATACACAAATATTAAATACTGCTTTTAGTTAAACTATAATATGGTTTATACTTCTCGGAGGAGAGTTTATTCTTTCTTTATAATAATTTTTGCACTTGTCTTTTTTTCAATAGTATTTTTATTTTCATTTTCACAGGACTTAGAAATTATTGATTCATCAGTTTCTGTAATGAATGATAAAGTTGTTTTAAAACTTGAAATTTATAATACCTCGAACCACTATGTCAGAGGGGCGAGCGTTTTGATTTCGATGCCGGATCAAGAAAGAAGAGCACAGGTTCCTGATCTTGCTCCACAGCAAAAGTTTGAACTTATTGTGGGCGAATTGCCTATCTCTGAAAAACTTCTTTATGATGTTTATTTGAGTGCTCCTTCAAATAAAACACAGCACCTTTACTTTAATCTCGACGAATCAACTATTCGTCCTGTTAATGTTGAGGTCCAATTAACAAGTCAAATGAATATAGATCAAACATATAACATGCTTGTAAAATTGTGTAATGTTTCAAACAGCCCTTTGTTTGAAGTTTATTGGATTGAATCAGCTGAAGGAAATTTTTTCAGAGACGATTTTGTTCCAAGAACAATTTCGCTTGATATTGGTGATTGTAAATTTATTAATACTCCTTTGACTCCGATTAAAAAAGGTCAGGCTGTTTTGAAATTTACATTGAAAGTTGGAACTCTTGTTCAGGACTCATCTTATGCAGTGGATATTAAATAAATGATTAGTGTATATATGTGTAGGGTATTATGAATTTTTTAATGTTAAAAAGTTTTGTGTGATTGGATGGTTAACGAATCTATTATTGATGTAATACAAAAAATGGTTCAGGAGGGGCAATCCCAAGAAACCATTATATCTACTTTAAAGGATTTGGGAGTTAATGATGAACAGGCAAAAAAACTTTTGCTTATTGCTGAAGCAGATACTTTTACTCTTCTAAAAAAAGAAATTAATTCTTTAGTAAAAGAAGAATTTGTTGCACAGAAAAAAGATTTTGAGGAATTAATTCACAAGGATTTGGGTGAGATAGAGCAAGAGCAAAAGGCAAATGTAAAAACAATTGCTTTGCAACAGCTTGATGAAGTAAAGACTGATGTTATTGAACAATCAAAAGGTTTTGAGGATAGAGTAAACAAACTAATTGGGGGTTCGCAAAAAACCGTTTCAATGGTAAAAATCGCACTTGATTCAATCAATGAAAGAATATCCCAAATGGAGCTTGATGTTGAACAGTTAAAAGTGCATAAGTTCAGAAAAAAATCAATGTTTTTTTCTTATGTTATGCTTGGGCTTGGCGCAGTTCTTTTGATACTATCAATTTTGTTGTTATTGATTAATTTCTCAAAAATTGATAACGCACAAATACTTATGATAGCGATAATGGTTCTTGCAAGTATAACACTAATGTTTGCAAGTATTGTTGGTTAAAATCAAAGCACTGCCTTTTCAAAGCACTTTTTTCGCATACCTTTTTATTCACAACGCAACAAATTTCATGTATTAAGGCATATTATTTGGGTGATTGGTGTGGAAAATGATGAAATAAAAGAGGGGCAAGTAGGGGAAAATCAAGCTGATGACTTATTGGAAGAAGCCGAAGAAGAAGCAGAAAACAGCGAAATAAGCGATAATTCTGTAGAAAATGAGGCAAAACTGCCTTTCCCAAGAGCCACTATAACTAATCTTGTAAGAAAAAATGTTTCAAAAGGAAAACAAATAAAGGGTACTGTTAAAGATGAAATGAATTTGTGGGTTGCTTCTCTGATAGAAAAAATTGCTTCAAAAATGAACTCACAGCCCTATACTTTTGTTAATTATGATATGCTAAAAGAGGCTATTGCGCCTTATGAAAGTATACAAGATATTGACTCAGAAAGAAATGATTTAGTAAAAAAAATTAGTTTAATTTCAAAGGAATGTGATTCAATAATAAACAAAATTGATTCTGATGCAAAACAAAAAGCATTTTCAATGAATCTTGATGAAGAACTTCCTTTTCCAAAAGCAACTATCACAAATAAATTAAGAAAAAGTCTTGATAGTGGAAAAACAATTAAGGGTCCAGTAAAAAAAGGTTTGAATGTTTGGCTTGGAAGAGTAGTTGCAAGAGTATCAAAAAAAATGGATTCCTATTCTTATCCTTATATTGATAGAAGCATGTTCAAAGATGCAATAGAACCTTATGAAGCCATTTCAGAAATTGAACTTGAGAAAGAAAGGATTATCCAACAAATGGAATCAATGAAAACTGCTTGTGCAATACTTACAAGCGAAATAGAAAGAAAATTCAAGCTTTAAAAAAAGTAAATTAAAATTTTAATTTTCGCTTATTCTTTTTTCTTTTATTTTTTTCTTATATTTTTGTCTCTTTACAATTTTACATCTAACTTTTCCCTTACTTTTTTTGCGATTAAACCGTTTGGGTTATAGAATAACATGCTTAGCAATTGTCCAACATTTTTATGGCAACCCATTTTCACAGAAGCTTTTTCAAAATCAATTATAACAGGAACAAATTTTGTTTTTTCTTCTATCAAAACAAATTTTTCTTCTTCTTTTGCATTGTGTGCTTTAATTGTTTTAATTAAAATATTTTTTCCCACTTGGAGTTGTGTGTGTCTCAAACCAATTTTGTCAAGTATAATACACTGGCGAAAAAGTTCTTTTACAAGATGATAAATCTGTTCTTTGCTAGCTTTTTCAAATTCTTTTCCTAAAACAAAATCAAAAAATTTTTGCCCTTCAATAAATTCCATTACAACAAAATTTTCTTTGTAATTCACTTCAATTATCTGCGGGCCTATGCCTGCACTGTTCGCCATTGCGAGCATTTCTCCTTCTCTTTTTGCAAGATTTTTTCTATTACTCTTTTCCCTCACTTCTTTTAAAACAACAATTTTTCCTTTTATTTTTGCGAGCCAGATATAAGAGCTCCAACCCTTTGCAATCTGCTTTAATTTTTCGTATTTCATGAAAAAGTGTTGGGGCTTTGTTTCTTTAAAGTAATATACTTTTATCCAATTCTGCTTTTTCAATATTTTGTTATTTTGGGCTTTATACATATTTTCTTTGCTTTTAGAGCTTTTTTTTCTTTGAGCACTGCACAAAAAGATTTATATTCCTTTTTTAGCCCTAATTTCTTTAGTATAACTATTTTTGAGGAGTGGTGAGTTTTATGGCTGAACAACAACAGGAAAATGCGTTTATGGGAGAGGGAACTAGACGAACAAGGGGTAAGGACGCCCAAAGAATGAATATTCTTATTGCTAGAGCAGTTGCTCAAGCGATTAAATCAACTCTTGGTCCAAAAGGAATGGATAAAATGATTGTTGATGATCTTGGAGATGTAATAATTTCTAATGATGGAGCAACTATTTTGAGTGAAATGGCTATAGAACACCCAGTTGGAAAAATGATGGTTGATGTAGCTAAAACACAAGACGAAGAAGTTGGAGATGGAACAACAACTGCAGTTGTTTTGGCAGGAACTTTTTTGGAAAAAGCAGAAAAACTTTTAGATGATTCTATTCACCCAAGCATAATAATTAATGGTTATAGAATGGCAGCTCAGAAAGCTAAGCAATTTTACGATGATGCAGCTGATCCAATTGATTTTAAAGATAAAAAAAATCTAAAAATAATTGCTTATACTTCAATGACAGGAAAAGCTGCTGAATCAGCAGAAGAATTAGCTGACATTGTAGTGGATGCAATCTCAAGTATTGCTGATAAAGAAGAAGGTAAGATGGTTATTGATCAGGATAATATTAAGCTTGAGAAAAAAACCGGTGGTTCACTAAAAGACACTCAATTAATTTCCGGAATAGTTATTGACAAAGAAATTGTTCATGCGGGAATGCCTCGTCACACAGAAAATGCAAAGATAGCTTTGCTTGATGTTGCTCTTGAAATAAGAGAACCTGAAAGCGATGCAAAAATAGAGATTAATACTCCTGAACAGTTACAAGCATTTATTGACCAAGAAGAAAAACAACTAAAAGATATGGTTGAAAAAATAAAATCTTCTGGGGCTAATGTTGTTTTAACACAAAAAGGAATTGATGACTTAGCACAGCACTACCTTGCAAAAGAAAAAATTATTGCTGTGCGCAGAGTAAAAAAATCTGATATGGATGCACTTGCAAGAGCAACTGGTGCTACAACAGTAACAACAATAAAAGAACTTTCTTCAAAGGACCTTGGTTTTGCTGGAAAAGTTTTTGAGAAAAAAGTTGCTGGAGATGCAATGGTTTTCGTTGAAGGATGTAAGAATCCCAGAAGCGTTTCTATTTTGATAAGAGGCGGAACAGAACACATTGTTGATGAAGCAGAGAGAGCTTTGGTTGACGCTATTGGTTCTGTAGCATCTGCACTGAGAACAGGAAAGATTCTTGTTGGAGCAGGTTCATGTGAAATGGAAGTAGCACTAAAATTGCGGGACTATGCAAAAACAATTGGTGGAAGAGAACAATTAGCAATAGAAGCTTTCGCTGATTCACTTGAAATAATTCCGCGAACACTTGCAGAAACAGCAGGAATGGATCCAATTGATGCGCTTGTAGAACTTAGAAGCAAGCACACAAAAAAAGAGGGTAAGTGCGTTGGAGTAAATGTTTACAAGGGAAAAATAGAAGATATGAAGAACTCACACGTACTTGAACCGTTGCAAGTAAAAATACAAGCAATTAATTCTGCTAGTGAAGTAGCAGAAATGATTTTGAGAATTGATGATATTATTCTTGGTTCTTCTAAATCAGCTCCACGAGGGATGCCAGGAATGCCTCCCGGTGGCGGAATGGATATGATGTAAAAAAATCACAAAAATAACGAAACCAATGAAAGTTGAGTTAATTTAATTTGAGATAAAAAGTAATTCTTTAGAGGATTGGCAAGAAAAGAAAAATTTGCTGATTCTCTTTTCTATTTTTTTTATTAGATTTGTATATTTGCTAATAATATTTTTTTTCTTTTTTTTATTCTTTTGCTTAGTTTTAGTATTTCTTAAAATTATTTTTTTATTTTTTCTTTAAATAGATTATTATACTCATTCTCTCTTTTTTGCATATGCCTCTTACCAAAGCACAGGGTACTTTAGAGTACTTAGTTATCATAGCAATAGTTATTGTGATTTCTCTAGTAGTTGTTTCTCTTCTTTTAAGTAGTGGCAACCCCGAAGCAATAAGTTCTTCCTCTAGTAAATTAGGGGCTTGGTCAAATAC
>CAYODU010000022.1:0-10544 GCA_964402905.1 uncultured archaeon | reverse complement strand
TAATTTGGCAATAATATTAAATACTTGTTTTTGTATTTAGTTAGTATGGATTCTTTGTTAAGAGAAGAGAGTGCTTCAAGTGATTTTGGTGCAGTGTATATGATACTTATTTTTGCAATAGCAGCACTTCTTCTTATTTTGATTGTGAAACCAATGTACCAGAGCGCACAAAAAACAATCCCAAAGACAACTGGCACAGGCTCATAAATTAAGTGTGAAAAAAATAATTCGGTTTGTTTATTTCTAATAACCCAATTAAAAAATTTTAATAAATTTTTTTCTATTTTTAAGCGAAAAGACTATCTTTATATATTTCTTTTTCGTTTATGTTTGCATGTTTTCATCGAGTAAGGGCCAGATGAGTGCTCCTTTTGAATTGCTAGTAGCGATAATAATAATGGGTTTTGTTGTAATAATTGGTTCCCAGATGTTGACAGCTTCACAGAATCAAATTTGTCGTTCAGGGATAGACAAAGAACTCACAGAATTCAAAAGTTTTTTAGAGGATACAACACAAAAGAAAAGCACTAACAAGTTTACTTTTATTCCAGAAGATATTTGTTTTAACACTAGTCAGGCAACGATTAGAATTGCAAAGTATGCTGATACAAAAATCTGTGCCTCAAAGTGTCCTTTCTCTGCAGGAAGTTGTTTTGTTTTAATGTTCTCCGCGAATCTTCCAAATAACCAAGGCGGAATGTTAATTGAAAAGTGTTTGAATATCCCAGAGTACACTAACTTTACTACTTCGGATGAATGTAACACTGGAAGCGATTTATCTTCAAAAGGTTATAAACCAATTAATCCGGGCGATGATTTACCACTTGGACAATATGTGTTGAAAAGTGTTTCTCTAATAGGGCAGTCCTACCCAAGCATATGTGTTTTTTACCAAAAAAGTTAGTGTTGATTTAGTAATTTATTATTTAACATTTAGTAAATAGCAAAAATTAATTTGTAAGAAAGTGTGTGATGGAAAATGTTGGGATTTATTTTAAGCAAAATGCAGATGCTTTTATTTGCAACAGGAATATTTGTTGTTGCAATACTGATGTATAACTTTGTTTCGGGACTTGAATTAAGAGATATTGCTTCTAGCCAGCTTATTTTGGAATCAAAAATAATTGAAGAGCAACTTGGGGTAGATTCTATTTGTTCTTTCAAATCAATTTATTTGCCTGAAAGAATAAATTACGGTATAACCAATACAAGTTTATTATATGATTTGGATTTTTCAAAACAATCCACTCCAACGAAAAATATTTTAACACTCTCTCTTGTGGAACACGGAACAAAAGGAATTATTTATTCAAAGAGTATTGAAACAGAACTAACTGTTTTTCTTCTAAGTCCGGAGTTTATGTTTGATAATGAAATGGTTTCGGATAGTTATTTGAATGCTGACACAATTTCTCTTTATCCAAGAACAGCTTCCAAGGGGCCACAAGCAATGGCTCCAAATTCTTTTATTGCACTAAAAAATGGCGAAAAATCAGAACTGTATATTATTCCTTGTTCTTCAATGATAAAGGAAAGTAATTCTCCAAGTAATTGTATAGCAAATATTATTCGCGTTGGTTGCTTTGCTCTGAAAAAAGAAAAGGGAACCCCTGCGGACTCAGATATTATCCCAACTTGTTTTGATATTACTCGAGAACTAGGAGAAAGAGCTCCAGTAAAATGGATTGACTGCAAGAATTATGGTTACGCACAGTAATTATTTTTATTTTGAGTTATAATTTTTGAGTGAAGAGTGAGTGTTTATGAAAAAGTTTTTGGTGAAAGTTTTTTTTGAAAAGAATTTTTTTTCAAAAGGATTTATTGGACCAATTGGAGATGATTTGCCATCACTTATACCAATAATGATTTCTCTACTTCTTTTCTTCTCAGTTTTTGCTTTAACTCTTAACACGTATTATTCAAAGAATGCTGTTCTTTCACAGCAAATGCAATTGGTTTCTATTGCAAGAGAACTAAAAGGAGATTCTCTTATTCTGGGAATTGACCAGTTTAATTCTAATTGCGGGCAAACAAAACTAAAAAGATATTCTTACAATTTCATGGCTGCAATTTATCCAGCTGAGGCTGATTTTACAGGAATACTCGATGATTTTTCATCCAGTGCTGATTTTGATATTGGGGGGCTTACCTCAGACAATTTTTTGACTGGTTTTGATTCAGTTGGAAATGAATCTCAATATTTTTGTGGTTATAAAAAAATTGGTGGACGTAATTTTGATAATGTAAAAGCAACAAATTACTTTGTGCGTTTCTATCCTGTTGCAGTAACAAGAAGAGTTATTGTTTATCCTGTTGGGGGAGCACCAGTTGAATATTTTTTAACTATGCCGGGAGTAATGGCAATGGTTGTGTGGGAGTAGTGTTATGACAATAGTATTAGGATGTTTGGGAGTAGTATTTGAATAATATAAAAAAAGTATTTTTTGGATTGATATTTATGAGTAAAATTAAAAAAGATTTTTCAAGAAAGCAATTCGCTTTGAATGAAAAAGGACAAGCTGCTCTCTTTGATTCAATATTTTTCCTAATAATTGTAAGCACTATTTGCACTGCGCTTTTTTTCTTTGCTATAAATTATGGTGTGAGAGTTGATTCACAAATATCTTCTTTTTATTCTAGCGACTTTGCAACAGATGCACTAAAAGTGATTAGTTATGTGAATACCCTGCGAAGTGGAGAAAACCTTTCTGAATTAGCTAATATTGAGTACCCTCAATTTGATTATTTATTAGCAGCAATAAAAGAAGATTATGCGGAAAATCAAAAAATTGGTGACACCACTTCCAAATCAATTGTAAATACACTTGATGAAGTAATGAAACCTTTTAATGAATCCATTGACTATGCTTTTCACATTTCAAGCGAGAGTAATGATGATTATTTGTTTTTTGTTATCTCTGTTCACGAATGTATTGGCGACATAGCGCTGTGCAATTCTATTAGTCGCGATGATTCAGTACAAATAGTAAGAAATTATTACTTGTGTGAACCTCTTTCAAAAAGAGTTTTGGAAGAAAAAGTTTTTCCATTTGTTGGTAAAATAGATTCGGCATTTGAAAGAATCGGTTTAGCGCGTTTAAAATCAACTCCATTGGGTGGACAACCCGAATACACTTCTCCTTCACCGTTTATAATGCAAATAGATATGTGGGTTTCAAAAAATTTTCCTGATTTGAATGGAATAAGCACTAATCCTGATTTTAATTGTTCTTTATTCTTAAGCAAATAAATGCTATGGAAAATATTAGTGACTCAAAAGAAATTTCTTTATTTATACTTTTGTTTTTGTCCCGCATTTAGGGCAAATATATTTACCTTCTTTTTGTGTTGCACAGCTATCACAATAAGCTGCTCCGCATTTTGGGCAATAAATTATTTTATCGGTTTTTTTTCCGCAAGAAGGACAAGCACTTGTTTCATCGAAATCTGGAATTGTTTCTAATTCGTCTCCGTTTCCAGCAGAGCCACTCTCATTCGTATCATTGACTCCTTCTTCAAAATCTGGGCCAAGCCCAAGATCAAATTCACTTTTCTTTGATTTCTTTGCTCCGCCCTTTTCTTCTTCAGAAAATAAATCTTTGATATTAGCAACAGGCTCTGGTGGAGAAACTTCTTTTTCTGCGTGATTAGATTCCTTCATATCTTCAGGAATTCTTTCGTTGCCTCCGTGCCTTCTTGAGTTTCTTTCTTCTCTTCTTGAATGCCTTTCCTCTCTTCTCGAACTCCTCCGTCCCACTTTCTCTTCGAGTTCTTCAACAGGAGTTTCTTTTAGTTGTGTGTATATATTATCGGCAAGTTTTTCGCTTTCTTTTTTGTTTGGAAGCCTTTTTTTCTCTTGTTTAAATTTTTCTACTTCAAGCATTGCAAGTTTTTCTTCAAGACTCTTCTCTTCAATTTTTTTTATTTCAACAATATTTTTTTCATCAATTTTAACATCTTCATATTCCATACTTGGTATTTTCCTAATATCAAAATCATCTTCTTTTTCTTCTCTGGAAAACCTTCGTCCTGATTTTTGTTTGCTTTCATTGTAATAATCATCGTTCCCGCCATAGTCTTCGCTGTATCCTTGTTCCTCTTCACCCTCTCCTTTTTGCCTGTAAAATCTTTTTAATCTGCGCGGAACTTTTTCACTCATTTTACTCAAACCCTTCTCCGATTTCGTTTAGTTCGTTTTCATTAACTTCTGAATCATCTTCTTTATCATTTTTATTGGCTTTCTTAATATCCTTCGCAAATTCTTTTAGTTTTTTGAGTGCCTCTTCTTTTTCATCACTCTTATTTTTTACCTCTATTTGCGTTGTTTTCTTTCTTAATCTTTCGATTAGATTAGGCTCTTTTTCTTTAAAAAGCTGTTCTTTAATATTTTTCTCATTAACAATGGGAGCATCTTTTTTTGGATGAATTTCTTCTTCTGTAAGAACTCTTTTTGGCAAAACTATTTTTTTCTTATTTTTTTCCAGCGGAACAGTATCTTTTAATTTTAACATTTTCCTTCTAATAAGTAAAACAAAGAATATTATTGCATAAATAATCAAAAATGTAATGGCAAATCCACTCATCCTAAAATAACTATATGCGATCATTGAAGGCAAAAAAACAATTAAACCAAGTGTGTAACCAAAGAAAATCTTTTTTGCTTTTGTTTCATCTTGTTTTTCAGGAAAAGCTAGTCGAACTAGAGAGTATCCTATCGAGACGCACCCAATTAGTACTGCTGCAAAAAAATATATTTCCATAAAAACACTTTATTGTATTACCTAGATAGTTTCTAGTTATATTTATTCCTGACTCTTCGCAAAAAAAGTAATTTTTCCGCATTAATTTTTTCTCCAAAAAGGCTTTTATACTACAAATGCATTATTTTTGCAGATGGATTTATTCTTGCTCTTGTGGGGTTTAATTGACTTTTTAAAGCTTTTAATTCCGATGGCTTTTATTGCTTTGATTCTCTTTAAACTGCTTTTCCCTCTAAGAGAAAAAATAAGAGAAAAGTATTCTCTTAGCTGGATAAAATCAACTCTTGCTTTCAATTTTATTGTTTGTTTTGTGCCAATTGTACTGATTTACATTTACTTTGATTTTTTGGGCGGAGCTCTTACAAAAGTAATTGATCCCGAGATAACTTATGATTTTTTTGAAAGTATTACAATTTTTTTGATTAGTGCTGTGAGAATAGTTATTGCTTCAGTAATCCTTGCTTTAGTGCTTTTGTTTTTCGAGTTTGTTTCAAGCCTTGTAATATCTATGCAAGAAAAAAAAGATTATCCTTTGATAGCAAAAGAGTTTATTGGTATTTTGGTTTCTAGTGCAATTTTCCTTTTATTATTTTTATTTGTTTTTGATTGGGCAGCACTTGGTTTATTCTTTTATATTTTTTACGGGGGAATAAGACCACTGCCCTTAATAATTAGCAATTTAGTGTTAGTGATTTAATGTTAGTAATTTAATAATTGTATAGGGATATTATTTTTATTAGAGAAAACAGTAAAAATCAAAGGGGAATTGAAGGGAAAAATATGGATGATTTGCTAAAAGGAGTTTTTGTGGGAGTACTTCTAATTACACTATTATTTAGTAATCCTGCCTTTGCTCTTGTTGCAGAAAATGCCCAGAATTCTTCTCAGAGTCCAATACAAATATTTTTTGAAGACACTACTCCTATTCCAACTTTATTTGACTCAAATCCGGTAACAGGTAATGAAGTTACTACACAAAATCCGATTGAAAACACAGTAGATAATACAACAACAAACACAAATCAAAACAATTTAACAAATAGCAATTCATACGACAATAGTTCGGGAGCCGGTTTTAGTTGTGATGTAGTTTCTCTAACCCCACAAGAAGCAAAACAAATTATGAATCTGACACACGATAATTTTCAGGGCGAAACGATTAGTGATGGAAAAGATACTAATGCCGATGGAAAAAATCTTGAAGGTTTGGAATTAGTTGGAGAAGATAATGACGGAAAAACAGCTGTTAAAGTTGCTCCGCCTACACAAGCAGGTAGTGCTGACAGATATTCTTTCTTGGATAAAGTAAAAGCCTTGGGCCCTTGGGGAATAGGTTTGGTTTTAGATGATACACTAAGAGTTGGGCGATGTGATTATGGTACTGACGAACAAGGTAATTGTAGAATAAATGGGGACGGTTTGAATTACAGAACTTCTGGAGTAGGATTTAAAAGTGATTTAACTTCTGCTGTGGCATCACTAAAAGATACCACAACACAAAATGCACTTGGTGTGACACAACAAGAATATGAGGCTATGCAAAATCAGGTTCTTGATGCGAATAGCCTTGAATTAAAAGTTGTTAAAATAAATGCTTCGGATACAATAAAAAATTCTTTTTTAACAGAAGGTTACATTGCAAAGAATGCTACTAACTGTAATAACAATTCTTGCATGGTGAGTACTTACTCTGCTTTTGATAAATATTTTAATGCATGGTTTTCAACTGATTTAGTTGTTTCATCATTTGCTCCAACACTATTAAATTCTGCCGGAAAAAAACTTGGTTTGCTTGGAAGAGGAGCAGATAACAAAAGTGCTTATGGAAAATTTGTTTCAAAAGTAAATAGTTGGTTTAGCAATGCGCGAGACAAAACATTTAATGAATTACCTTCGGCTCTTCTAGGACAATCAAGAAAAAATCATTTTCAGGCAACAATAAAAGAAGCGGGCATTGGAGATTTATTCAAAAAACTTACCATTGATAGAGCCGCTTTTGCAAATGGTGCAACAGGATATGTTGATGATTTACTCAAAGCTGATTCCGCTTTAATGAAAGCAACCCCATTCCAAAAAGAAAAGTTTTTCGAAGCCTTGCAAGATTTGGAGTCATATGCTGGGGCAAGTGCAGATGGAATGAAAGCTGCAAAGAGCACTTATACGAGTGTAATTGCTTCTGCCGTTACTCAAGCACAAAAAGATCAAGCTCTGATAGATTATGGTAGAAATGTAGCTGCTAATATGAAGGATTGGGATGATTATATTTTCCTTGATTTTCCACAGTGGTTACAGAGAAACTCTGAATTATTTGGTTTCCAAGGATATGCAGTAAAAAAAGTTGGTTTTAGTGGAAACACAGGATATGTAGAACTAACAACTGGTGAAACATTTAATGTAACAAAAGGAATTATTGCGGATTACATCAATAATGGAGTGTTGACAGGGAGAGGGGAAGTTCCTCTGGAATTTGGTCAAGAGGGATTAAAATTATTCAAATTGGGAAACAGTACTTTTGTTGAAAATGTCGGGGTTTCTGATTTAGAAAAGTATTTAGCTAAAGTTGGCGAAGGAACATTTTCTGTTGATATTCCAGGTAGTGGTGCTCTACCTTTGAATCAATCCTCAATAAATGTTATTAAAAGTAATCCTGCTCTTGGTGGAAATATAAAAGTCTATAAATCTGATTGGATTCCTGCTGATGATATACCTGAATTAACAACAAAAGAACTTGCAACAAGATTAACACAAGACAGAATACTTGGAAGGCCTGGAACTGCAGTAAAAAATCTAAATGATTTGGATTATGCACTAAGACAAGACCCAGTATTTGTTGCAAGAAAAAGTTTGAGTGGACTAGATGCTTTATTTTCAAATGAAAAATCATTGATAAAAAATTATTACACTTTGAAAGCTAACACAACAGGATTCTACAAAGTTGTTTTAGGACCATATGCTTTTTGGAATGCAAAAAGAGCAGTTGGAAATGAAACTTACTCTGCTTACATGATTCCTGATACATGGACAACAATGAATGTGTACCAAGGCACAGATGATATTTTCAGAGACTCTTACATTGATTTTTATGCAAATGAAGGTTCTGACCAAGGAGATTTATTTGCAAGAGCAATAAATAATATTGCTTTTTTTCCAACTTACTTGATTAAAACATTTGCAGAAACAACAATTTCTCCATTGAAAGGAACAATAGAAAAATTTACTGGTGAAGGTGGACTTGGTTCAAAACCAATTATGCGTGACGAAGTAAAAGATATTGCATTTTATTCTCACAATGAAAATTGTTCGGGTTGTACAGGAAACTTTGATATTGAAAATGATTACTTAACTTTTGTAGGAAATCTTCCTTCAAGCATACAAGCATTTGTTGTGGAAGCTGCTGATAAAAAAACAAAGGAAGATGGCGGAACAACACTAATCGCTTATACTCACCACTCTAATATGAAAGGACAAACTGGTGATATTGAAGGAGAAGAAGTTAATATTGCTAGTGCAGAAAACGATGGCACTACTTGTGACCAGAAATTACGCGAACTTCATTTAGGATTTGCTGGAACAGCTTCCGGAGGAATTCTTGCATTTGGTGAATCATTTTTATATGTTGTTAATCCTGGTTTTGGTTTGCTTGCAAGTGGAGCACAGCAAATACTAATTACTCCAGAATTACAGGATTGTGTTGATGACAAAGAAGGCTATTACATTCACTTCTATGCTCCACCAGAGGAAAGTCAAAAGGATTCAAAATCAAAAGAGACTCTTTCAAACGAAACAGTTACAGATGCTTTATCTAGCATGGCTTCAAGTGTAAAAAATCTTGCTTCAAGTACTGATAATCCTGTTGCTGAGTCGCTTAGCAAATTAAATACACAATTCACTGATTTTGCTGGGCAGGCAAAACAAGCAAATCTATTGCAAGCAAATATCGAACTTAGTGCTCCAAGCTCAGGAAAAATAACTGGGAAAGAAGTGTTTTATGTTTGGTACAAAGAAGCTACTCTTCCTTCAGGACTAAAATTAGACGGAGTAATGGTTACAAAAGATGGTAACCAAGAAGTAAAAATTGATTATGATAAAGGCGATTTAGAAATTAATGGAAAAACAGTTATCTCAAATAAACCAGATATTGTTGGATTAATTACTCCGGGGGATAATAGAATTCCTGCGCAAGTAGTTCCAGTAAAAGTAAATACAATCGGTGCTCCCCAAACAAATGAAACAGTTTTCGAACTTAGTGCTAGTGGAGAAATTCTTGTTCTTGAAGAACAAGTTCTTTCATGCATACAAAGTGCAGTAAAAGCACAAGTTGGAATAAATTATTCTGGAAATGAATTAACTTATGTTTTTGGTGACTTGCAGGGAATTAGCACAGAACAATATGGAAATATTTTTGCCAGAGATAATAAAATTTATTTAGAAGGAAACGGCCCAAGAGCACAAGGGGATATGTCATCAAGATTTATTGTTGATGGTTATTGGAATACAAGACTTGTTGTTGATTCAAACTCAGTTATTGACGGTGGACAATTTATTGGAATGACTTTTGCAAATGGAACAATTGTTCTTAATACCAGAACAAATAAGTTAGTTGTTTGGTTAAGACAACATGCACAATCAGTGCTTTCTAACAAAGATGTTTCTGCATTAAAAGCAAAGCCAACAACTGTGATAGATCCAGAAACTAATTGTGAACAACCAGCAATACAACTAGAAGCAAGTGCTTATCCAAATGATGAACTTGGACAACAAAAAGTACAGAACTTTAATGATTCAATGAATCACTTGGGGCCATTCACACAATTTACAACAGATGGAAAAATATATGAGTTCTACTCAAAATTAGTTGATGGAGAATGCAAAGACTTTTTCAGAGTAACTGACAAAGAAACTGGAAAAGTTTTAACTGATTCAGAAATCGTTGGTGGAATACAGCAGGATGGACAAGGAAATATTATGTTCAAAACAGCTGATGGAAAATCACACACCCTTGCATTCGATGCAGAGAATGGTGTTCCAAAATTAAGTTATAATGGAGCTCCTGCAGAAACACTTCGCACAGCACAAGGACCTAATGGTTCTTTTTGGTATGACCCCGAAACAGGACTTTGGTATCCTGAGAACGGACTTCAGATTCCTTTGAATCAATCATTCAAAGACCAAGGAACTTATGTTGGAACAGACCCAAATGGTAACGTTACTGGAAAAGCAGGTAATCCAATGACATTTAATATTGGTTCACAGCAAGGCTCTGGTTTTAATCTTCCTTCAATGCCTGAAACACTTTCAGGAATAGTTTTGTTTATCTCAATGTTCCTAGTGGCTTCTTTTATTGCAACGAGGAAAAGTGCGAAACAAAGTAAAGCTAAAAAGAAGAAGAGAAAATAAAAATTAATTCTAGAAAAATATGTTTTCAAATTCTTTTTTATTTTAAACAATCTAAAATAAATTAAGTGTACATTGGAGTTTGTGATGAATTATTAGTCACTTGTTCTTTATTTTCTTCAACTGTTTTTAGGTGCTTTGTAATTGCACTTTCTATTTTTTTTGCTTCTTCAAGAAGAGGTTTAATATCAATGCTTATCCCAGTAAATGCACAAAAAGCTTTTACGATTTCAGCAGCCGCATGATAATCCGCATTATTTTTTGCATTTCCTAGTAAACAAAACGCTTCTATTTTATTGTCTTTTAAATAAAGCATTAGAAGTGCTGTTACCCCGGAAGTTATCCCAACATTAATTATTTCTATTTTATTTTTCCTAATAAATTTTTTTG
>CAYODU010000021.1:3749-10590 GCA_964402905.1 uncultured archaeon | reverse complement strand
AATACAAAATGATTTAGACGGAAACTACGCACTAGGAGCAGACATCAACTGCTACGAAACATATTCTTGGAATTATGACCCAGCTTATCAAGAAGGGGGGGCATACAGAGGATTTATCCCAATAGGAACTTTCACCGGCAGTTTAAATGGAAGGAAACATAAAGTAACTAATCTTTTTATTGATACTGATCTTTCAGATGCCGGTTTGTTTAGTATCCTTACAGGGTCAATTACAAATTTAGAATTAGATGAATCAGAATTTTATGGGGGCGCACACAACCTTGGTTGCTTTGCCGGTATCAATTCAGGTGACATTAATTTTGTTTACGGAAACTGCTTCGTTTATGGAACTGAAGTTACTGGAGGAATAGCAGGAACAAATAGCGGAACAATAAGTAACAGCCACATAGCCAATATGTATGTTAATTTTGAGAATACTGGTTTTATCAGTGAATCTCTTTACCTTGGAGGAGTCGCTGGTTTAAACAGCGGTACCATAGATTCATGTTATTCAACAGCCAATATTGAGATTTGTGGCGAGGTTTACCGCGGAGGAATTGCTGGCAACAACATGGGCGGAAAAATTAGTAATTGTTTTTCAGTTGGTAAAATAAATTATAGTGAACAATACAACCAAGGTGGAATAACGGGAGTTAGCACCGATGGAACTTTTACAAACAATTATTGGGACATAGGTCTAACAGATCAACCAAACTGTGACCCCAGTATTGATTGTACAGGTTATAGCACATATAGTCAAGCAGCCCTTTATTACAGCGCGTCAGGAATTCCTTTTGCAACACTTTACTGGAGCACTAGCATCTGGCAAGCAAATAATTCTAATTATCCAACACTAAAATAAAAGAAAAACAAAAACAACTTTTTTAAAGCTTCTTAGCCAAGATTTTCTAAAAGCAGTGCAAAGCACAAAAATAATTTTACAAAAAAAGCATGCCCTGATAGTCTAGCGGTTTAGGATGCACCCCTGTCACATTGCAAAAGCGATGTAAGTTTTTCAAATGAAAATTAGTTTCTTTTGGCAACTTACCTTTTCTAAAGAAAAGGCAGTTCGGGTGCGACTCGGGTTCGATTCCCGGTCAGGGCGTAAACAAAATTAGATTAATAAATTATTTGGGGATGCAACACCTTTCTAAAAGGGGTTGCGGAGTTAGATTCCCGGTCAGGGCGCTTAATATTATTTCGCTGTTCGTTTAATCAAGAATCTTCATAATTACTTTTTGTTTATCCAAATCTTTTTTATCAATAATAATATTTATTCCATTTTCAACAAAAGAAATGAATTGGGTTTCACCATATTCATCAATAAAAAATACTGGTTCCCCTGTATCAGTAAAACAAATCTGCCCAAAATTTTTCTTAACATCATCATTCTGCCCATTATTACCACCTTTTCCATTATTACTATTACCGTTGCCACTGCTAGTATTGCCACTACCACTACTGCCACCAATACTATCACCATTATTGTTTTTCTCTGAAGAATCAACACTTACAGAAGTTTCATCCGTTGCACTCTTATCCGAGGCTGATAAATTATTACTTGTAATACTTGTACTACTCGATTCTGCAGAAGAAAATAAATCAAATACATTTTCCCCTGGAATATAATCCACGCAAACAAGATTTGATAAATCAGTATTTTGTTTTTCAGAAGATAAATTGCTACCAGAAAGAAAGGAAAACAAACCAAAAGTGTTTTCATTATTAAAGAAGCCCTGTTGATTCAAAGCAAAAAAAGCAATCAAAAGAACGAGTACTATGCCAAGCAATAGAAGAAATTTCTTTTTTCTACTCTTCTTTTTATTTTCTTTTTCCAAATAAAACCACAAATAATTAACTTCTTTTTAGAATAAAAATCTAATTGCTTTTGAAAAGGTTTATAATCGATTATTGGCCCCCCAACAAAAACTAGGGCGAGTATTTTAATTTATTGTTCCAAAACTATTTTATGGGAAAAAAAGAATTACTAATGCCTGCCGGTTCTTTTGATGCTCTAAAAACAGCAGTAGTTAATGGAGCTGATGCTGTTTATTTTGGTTCAAACAAATTCAATGCAAGGATAAGTGCACAGAACTTTGGGGGAAATGCTCTTGAAGATTTAAAAGAAGCAATTGATTTTACTCACTTATACAAAAAAAAGGCGTATCTCACAATAAACACTTTACTAAAAGATAGTGAGATGAAAGAAGCAATAGAGCTTGCAAAAAACGCTTTTGAATTTGGGATAGATGCAATTATTGTACAAGATCTAGGATTTTTACAAACAATAAAAAAACTTATTCCAAAAATGGAAATTCATGCTTCAACACAACTAACTTGCCATAATCTTGAAGGAGCAATTTTTCTTGCAAAGCTTGGGGTAAAAAGAATTGTTTTTGCAAGAGAATTATCTTTGAAAGAAATAAAAGAAATTTCTCTTGAACTAAAAAAAATTGGAGTTGAAACCGAAGCATTTGTTCACGGAGCAATGTGTTTTTCTTATTCTGGGCAATGCTTATTTAGTAGTTTTGCTTTCAACAAATCCGGAAACAGAGGTATGTGTTTACAGCCCTGCAGAATGGAATATATTTTGGAAGAAGAAGGGGAAAAAAGAAAGGGTTTTTTTCTTTCAATGAAAGACCAAATGAATTTTGATATTATAAAAGAACTGGAGGGAGCAGGAGTTGATTCATTTAAAGTAGAGGGACGCCTAAAAGGAGTCGAATATATTTATGCAGTGGCAAAAACATATAGAAAAGCAATTGATAACAAAAAACTAAGTGAAGAAGATATTAAACTTATGAAAATTGCTTTTATGAGAGAACCAAGCCATGGTTATTGGTTAGAAGAAAAAGAAAAAGTTTCTCTTAAAACTTCTGCAAGAAAAGGTATTCTCGGAGCAAAAGTAAATGGATTCAAAGGAAAAAAAATTGTATTAAAACTTGCAGAAGATTTACTACAATGGGATTCTTTATCAAGCGTTAAAGGAGATAAAGTAAATGAATTTAAAGCAATGAAAATATTTAAAGATGGAGAAGAAGTAAAAAAAGCAAATAAGGGGAGTATTGTTGAAATAGAAGTAGCTGAACGCCCTTTTCTTGAAAAAGGGCAAGAATTATTTATTACTACCATGCAAGACCTAACAAATCTGGCTTATGCATCAATAGCAAATACAAAAAAAATTTCGTATCAGCTTGAAGTTATTGCAGAAGAAGGAAAAGAACTCTATGCAAATATTAGCTTTGAAGGAAAACAAGTTAGTGTTAAAAGTGGTTTTGTTTTAGAACAGTCTTCAAAACAAGAAACAAGCGCAGATCTATTAAAATCAAAGCTTTTCAAACAAAACAATTTTTTCAGCCCTGATAAATTTAACTGCATAATAAAAGGAAAGCCATTTGTTCCATTAAGTGTATTGAAAAAATTCAAAAACACAATTCTCTTGGAAGCAAGAGAAAAGCTCTTTGAAGAAAAAAGAAGACACACAGAAGCAGATTTTGAAGAGAAAAAACAAGGGCTTTTCGAAGAAATAAAGAAAGCAAAAATCAATTCAAACAAAGTAGAAAAACAAAGCAAAATTGTTTTCACCGAAAGCAACTTCAAGGAAATTGGGGCGATTGATAAGTATGCAGATGAAATTGTTTTTTATGAAAGCAAAGGAAACACAGTTAAAAAGTTTTTTGTGAAAAGTTCTAATATACAAAGTGATAGCGAGATAAAAAAGTTTTTTTCAGAAAATGAAAAAAATAGAATTGTTTGTTCTAATCTTGGAGCAATACAAAAATGTATTACAGAAAAAAAGGATTTTATTACGGACAGAGAAATAAATGCAATGAATTCTTTTACCATTAAAATGCTACTTGAAAATGGCGCAAAAAGAATTGTTCCAAGCGTTGAGTTATCACTTGAGGAAATTTTTGAACTTTCTTTTAGGGAAAAGCTTTTGCCACTAGTTTATTTTTACCCTTTGTTAATGACATCAAAGGCATATGCTAACAGCGCTTCTCTAAAAGAAGGAGTTCATACTCTAAAAGACAGAAAAGATTTTGAATACAAAACTGTTTTCAGCAGAGGTCTGTTTAGACTTTACAACCCTGTGCCAGTAGATATGCTCTTTGAGCTAGAGAATTTTTCTGTGTTTAATGCAATCGGAATTGATTTGAATGCAACATCAGCGAAAGAAGCGCTTGATACAATAAATTATGCAGCAGAAAAGGCAATAGGAAAAAAAGCCAAAAAAACCTCAAAGTTTACACGCGGGCACTACGAAAAACCTGTTTACTAAATTTAGTTTCTGATAAATAGAAAAAGTAAAAGCATTTTTCTGAAACTTTTTTCCTCAAACGCTTTTACAAAAACATTTTATCTAAGTATAAAACAAAAAAAATATTTTTTCATTTTAGTATTTATGCTTGAATCATTTTTTTCTGATCAAGTCGCCTTAAATTAAGTTCAAGCGCTCCACAAACTTTCGCTTTGATAAGCGAACCAGTAAGAGGAGTAAAACCAGAACTTGAAACCAAAGCATTAATGCTAACAATATAATCAGATTTTCTTGATTCGATTTTTCCGCTTAGTGCATTTACTTCAAATCTGCCCTTATCAGAAATTTTTTCAAGAGAGCCTCTCTTTGCACTCACAACTAACTCAAAATCTTTTATTGCTCCGCTTCCCTGAGTTATCAGTGCGTACTCAATATTTTGTTCTTTAATAAATTCTTTCAGCGAAGAAAAAATATCTTCTCCGTCTTCGAAAACTAGTTTTATATTTGCTGTCATTTTCCCACCATCCACCACTCAAAAAGCAATGTCCTTGAGTTGACTATGCTTTCATATGAACCATTTAAAACCATACTTTTTGAAAAAAATTTGTAGGGGCACAAAGAAACAAGAGCTTTTACTCGCCATGAATAATCTTTGCACGTGTTTCCTCTGATTCAAGAGCCCTTATTCGTCTCTTTAAATAAGCCACTTCCGATTCTGCTTTCTGTAAATCGGGGAGAATCTGCGAACTATATTTATCATCAATCAGATTGAACTTTTTTCTTCGCTCATAATTCTTTTTCAAATTTTCAAGGAAACGAAAAGCCCTTTCGTACTCGTACTTTACCTGAATTATTTCCTTTGAAGTCATAAAAAACCCTTTTGATTCAATAAACTAGTTTCCTAAAGAACTATTTAAAAAAGAATATAATTAAGCATAAAACCATCCAAAATTAGAAATCTCGCTACTTTGGGGGGTTTGTTTATAAATAACTTTCATTGGATAATTAATTATAATATGCAAGAAACCTTTTTTCCCGAAGAATTCATTCAAAAGTACAAAAAATATCTAGGAAAAGAATGGCCTACTTTTTTTGATACTATTAAGCAAAAACAACCTAAAAGCTTCTGGATAAACACAAACAAAAGTACAATGGGGAAAGTTGTTGATTCTCTCTCAAAAAAGAAAGTTGTTTTCAAGCAATATGACTTTTGCAGACAAGCTTTTTCTATTGACATGCAAAAACCCGGGGATTTAGAAGAATACAAAAAAGGAGAAATTGCATTGCAGGAAAAGGCAGCTATGCTACCTGTTGTGGTTCTCGGGGCAAGCAAAAGAGATTTTGTTTTGGATGCATGCGCTTCGCCAGGAATGAAAACAATTCAACTAAGCAATCTTGCAGGAAAAGTAATTGCAACAGATGTTAATAGCGAAAGAACAAAAAGTCTTATACATAATAAGTTTGCTTATGGATTAAGAAATGTAGAAGTAATTCGCTCTGATTTTAGAAATTTGAAAAAAGTTTTTGACAAAATACTTCTTGATGCTCCCTGCTCAAGTGAAGGGCTTGTAAGAAAAAGAAAAGAGGCTCTTAAGGGTTGGTCACAAAAAATCGTTTTACAAAAAGCAAAAACACAAAAAAATCTTATAATAAGTGCTTTTGATATGTTAAAAGAAAAAGGAACACTTGTTTACAGTACTTGTTCTTTTGCACAAGAAGAAAATGAAGATATAGTAAACTTTTTACTCGGGAAAAGAGAAAATGCTACTGTTGAAAAAGTTTATTTACCCGGAATAAAAATAAGAGAAAATGAATTGTGTAAAAATTGTGTTAGATTATATCCACAAGATAATAATACACAACAATTCTTTTTTGCTAAAATAAAGAAGAATTGATTGAATTGAGCAAATTAAATATTGACGGAGTGATATTTTCTTTTGCTACTGATACAAAATCAGAACACAATAAAAAGAAACAAAAAATTGTATTAAAAGCCAAAATTAAAAAACGAAGCCCTAAAATACAAGAATTTAAATACCCATTAAACACACAATATAATATCTTAAAAAGGATAGAGAACATTTTGTATTTATCAAACATAAGAGAAGGATAAAATGAAAGGACCCATAATAATACTGGTAATACTTCTAGTGTCATCAATTCTAATATTATCTGGATGCATAAACTCGCCAATATGTGGAGACAACATTTGTGAAACAACAGAAAGTATTGAAGGAACTGAGTTTTATTGCATAGAAGACTGTACTGAAAATATAGACAATGATATAAATAATTATATGGGATATGTTAAACAAACACTTGAATACTACGGAACATATGACTTCCCAAACAATAGCTGTGCAGAAAATTCATACAACCCCTACAGCGCACTAACAAAATGTGTAGGCAAAGACAGCACAGAAGCCGATGGTTGTGAATCATACGCAAACACATCAATATTAACAAAAACAGAAGAAGAAGTATATATTGATGAAAACTGTACTAAAAAAATAAATGACACTAATCAAACTTGTGGAAAAGAAAACTATCCTTATGATCCAACTAAACAAACTTGCTGCG
>CAYODU010000021.1:0-3739 GCA_964402905.1 uncultured archaeon | reverse complement strand
GTCCTAAAGATGGAAGAGGCATTGTAGGTTCTTTACCAGGTTTTGGTTGTTGTTGGGGCAACGATGCTTTTGATACATTCCGGGGATTTGGAAAAGCATGCTGTGGGAAAGACAATAAATCAATGCAGAATCCAGACAAAGAAGTTTGTTGCGCTACTTCACTCGGATATGGTTTTGTATACCCCTCTTCTGACGGTTGCCCTGAATCTCTGTTTGAAATAAAACCCCATAATACAACCCCGTCAGAGTCATAAAAATTAAAAAAAGTATAATAAAAAAAAGTATATTCAGGATAAATTCTTTATGGAATAATTTCACAACAATTGTATTTTAGAAATTGTAAATCTTTTTTATCTATTTTTCCAGAATCAATTAGTTCTTGAACTTGTGGGGCAATTCTTTTCATTTCGCGGAGCAAATGTTTTACTGTTCCACAAACCTCGTTGATTCCTTTTACTGGCCAAGCAGGATAAAGATTTGAGTAAAGGCACCTGCCCCCACACAACTCAAAATCTTCGCAAGAAGTGCATGGTTCTTGCACAGAAAGTTTGAAAGGTAAAGCAGCTGGATTTGTTTTTCTTATATCACCCAAATAGTTTTCTGATATTCCACTCATTATTGGACAAGCACTTATTTTTCCGTTTGGGAGAATAGTAAAGTTTCCTATCCCAGAACCGCAGCGCAAACCATATCTTTCTCCAAATAAAATTGAATTCATTATGCCAAGGAAAGGATATAATCGAATTACTTTACCTTCTTTCATTTCTCTAAGCCAATAATCCACAAGCTGTGTAATTCCTTTGTTGTAATCTTTGCTCCAAGAAGAAAAGTTACGTTTCTTATAATCGTGCCACATGTTTGCATCAAGCTGCCAATGAATTGAGTTAAAAGGAAATTCTTTGTTTTCAATAAGATAAGTTACATCTTTAAAAAAATCTGTGGGCTCTTCAATTGTCATTCGCGCAATTATTTCTCCTCTAAACCCTTGAGCAACAATTGACTTCAAATTAGATAAAACTTTTTCATAAGTTCCTTGTCCGCGATTAAAATTAGTTACTTCTTTATCGCCATCAAGTGAAACCAAGATAGTATGAAACCGATTAACATATTGCGGGGGAAGTTTGTTAAGCAAAATACCATTTGTTTGTATCAAGAAGTGCTTTACTTTTGATTCTGATTTTAGCGAATCCATTATTTGTTTAATTGAATCAATTTCAAGTAGAGGTTCTCCCCCATAAAAAATTATTCCAACATCTTCTTTGTCCCTAATTAAAAATTTTTTCAATTCCTGCATAGAATATTGTATTTTTGAAGGAACTGATTCAAACACTGGATCATTTTTTGAGCCAGGGTCACAAAAGGCTTTTTCTCCGCAATAAGAACAACACAAATTGCATTCGGGAGTTGTAATAATATGGTAGATCATATTACTTTTGTTTTAGGATAGATTTAAATAATTCAGTAGAAGTATTTATTTATGCAAAAAAGAAGCACACTATCTAGACTGAGATTCTGGTGGACCACTGATAGGGCGACAGCAAGAGCCATTAGAAAACTACGTGAAGCCGGAAGAAACAGAAAAAGAGCCTTACCGAGTGAAAAGGCAGTAATGGGAACAGCAAAAGATCTAAGAGAAAGCATTCCAATGTTAAATAGATACGGGTTAGATGCAATACTTCCAACAGCTAGAAAAAAAGCAAAGAGAAGAAGTCATACCTACGGTGCTTTTGATAGAGGCGTTAGAGAAGCTGCACAAGAAGCAATAAATGCCCGCACACTTTCAAATAGAAAAAAACCGGCAAGATATGCTGAAGTAGCAACAGCAATAAAAAAAGCACATATTGTTCGCGGAGATCGCATAGAGATAAGATCAGACTCCGGAAATTCTTATCCAGGAACTTTTGTTAGACTTGTTGATGGAGTTGTTACTACTTTAGGCGGCGGAAAAGGAGAAGTAATTTCAATAAGAAGAACAGCAAAAAAACTAAAGGTTGGGAAAGGAGAGAGATTAACAGGAGTAATACTTGTTAGAGATAGAACAGGAGAAGAATTTAGATTCAACATTGAACATTTTGGGCAAATTAAGAAAATCTAAAAACATAATTAATAGCTTGTATATTGTTTTGTTCGAATAAATTGTAATCAATCAAACTTTTTGCTAAAATTAATTCCTTTTACATACTTTTCAGTTCCTTTTCTGGAACCAATTTTTTCTTTTAAAGCTTGTTTGCGATAACTTGTAACAGAAAACTTTCGCATGAAAATTGGAGTAGATGCATTTACTTCAGGACCACCCACACATCCCCCAGAACAAAACAAAATATCAAAAAACTTTTTGTTAGAATCTTTTTTGAACAGATTAATAATTGCATTGGCACCATCAACAGAAACTGTTTCGTTCTTATCCAGTATACCTTTTAAGTGAAGAGTTTTTGACAATCCGCCCGCCAGAGGATAAACTTTTGTATAATCATTGTAAAATCTATCAAATAAATGAGAGCAATTTGCAAGAGGAGGTTTCTCTCTACTAATAATTTCTTTCATTTCCTTGAAAGTAATTACACAATCAATTAAGCCACTTTGTTTTGCCTCAACTCTTTTTGCTGTGCAAGGCGACAAAAAAACTATTTTTTGTTTTGGAAAATTCTTTTTCACTATTTTCGCCATTGAAATTACTGGCGAATCAAAAGGCATTAAAAAATTCTTTAAATGAGGAAATCTTGCTTTGACAAGATTAACACACGAAGGACAAGTACTTGAAATAAATTTTTTTTGTTTCAACTTGTTTTCGGAAATATATTTGTGATAATTTGCATTAACAATTTTTGCACCAAAAGTTATCTCAAAAACTTTATCAAAGCCAAAACCTTTCATCAAGGGAACAAATGTTCTGTAATCAAAATCAACAACAAAAGAAGGAGCAACAAGCAAACCCACTTCTCCCTTCATACCAATTAGTTCAAGGAGCTCAATTTGATCCAAAGAATAGGCTTTTTGCATGAAAAGAATAAGCAAAACAAGTATTTATTGTTATTGAGAAAGAATTACGAATTGACGGATGAATTAATATAGGAATAAATAAATGAATTACTTCTTTTGTTTTAAAATAAAAACCCTGTCATTTGGGCGCACACGTTCCCCTACTTTTACTCCAACTAAATCCCCTTTGCCAGCTTTAAACAGTTTTTTATGATGGGATTCCATTGAAGAGATTTCTTGTTCTAAAAAAGTTGTTTTTCCCTCAATAAGCATTTTATCACCAACAATTATCGGAGCAAACAATTTTATCTCAGCAACATTGGCTTTTACATAGTACTTTGTTATTATCCCGATATTAATTCTTTTTTGCTTTTGATTACTTCCCTGTATATCAGTAATATCTTTTCCTGTAGGTTTATCCAAAAAGAAACCGCTTGAAAATTTTCTATTATAGACTTTTTCAATTTCTTTATTCCACAAATTTATCTTTTCTTTTGAAAATGTTTTATCAAGAACAGAATCAATTGCTTTTCTATAACACCTTGTTACTGTGGCAACATAGTCAGTCGGTTTTGTTCTACCCTCGATTTTCAGAGAATCCACTCCAGAAGAAATTACTTTGTCAAGAAAATCTATTGTTTTCAAATCTTTTGCAGAAAGAATTGTATCACCCTGCAAATAAATTTCTTTTTCTTTATAGTTTGGTTTGTCTCCATCAAGGAAAAATGCTCCAACCGAAGGTTGACTTTTCCCGAGGCTT
>CAYODU010000020.1:0-12406 GCA_964402905.1 uncultured archaeon | reverse complement strand
CAACCACTAAACCAATAACAACAATAACAGCAATAATAACCAAATACTCAATCGTACCTTGCGCAGTTCGTTGCATAGTATTCATTCCTGACTTTTTCATAAAGATTAATTGTTTCTAATGCTATTTAATATTATTCCCAACTTATTTTATCGCCCATTTTAACCGATTTTGCTTTACCAAAAGGCATTTCAATAACATATTTTGCCGGCTTTTTTGGGGTATAATTAGTGTTAAATGGTTGCATTGAAGTCTTGTCAACAACTTTTTTCTCTTTACTCAGAAAAATAACATCAATTGGAAAAAAAACAAATATCATGTGTAGCGAACTTTCTATTCGGCTCTCTCTTGGAAATTCAAAAACTAGTGCATAATCAAATTTTGTTTTATCTTCGAACATTAGTCCCTTTAATCTCTGCCAAGAACTTTTTGCGAACCTTACTTTTTTCATGAGTAATTTGTCATTTACTTTTAACATAAAAACACCAAGTCAATTAATGTAGTTCCATCTTTATTTAACTCAATAATTCTATTTCAATAATTCCAGTGAAGGCACCTTTAATTCTTCAAGTAATTTCTCTGTTTTCTTTGGAGGAATTTTTCCAAGTTCTCTCCTCTTTTCTTCTAGTTCTTGTGTAATAATATCAATTTCATTCATTTTATTTCGCAGTTCTTTTAGTATTTGATTCATTTCTTCTCTAGTCTTTTCTTTGTCGTCATTTTCTTCGCCCATAGTACTTTTAGTCATAGTATACTTACTGTTTGATAGTATTTAAATTTATTTTATGGGGCTTATAATCGTTTGTAAAAGTGATTCTTTTTTTCATTACTTCTCCGGTTTCGTTGCTCCAAAAGCCAGCTTCGCTAGGCGAGGGATTGACTCATAAACTTTTTCGTTTTACTCAAAAGTTTTGTAGTGGCTTATTTCATTACTTCTCCGGTTTCGTTGCTCCAAAATATAAGATCTAGTTTTGCAAAATCGATTTTATTTTTTTTGCAAAAAGATTTCATTTTATCTTCTATTTCAATGTATTTTTTTGGGGTAATGTGTCTTGGTACTTCTTCTATTACTTCTATTTTGAAGAGATTCTTTAGTATGTGTCGGTCAAGAATTGCTATTTCTTCAAAAAAACCGATGTTTCTTAAAAAGTGACTTGCTTCTTTCATTCCAAAGCCATTAACTTCTTTTAACAAAAATTCTCTTGTCTTTAACGGTTTTTCCGGCAAACCGTTTTTTGTTAAAATTCTTTTTATTTTGTTTTTTGAAAATTTTTCTTGTGCTTCACAAAGTCTCTTAGCTTTTGTTTTATGGAAGCGTATGTTTCTCAAATACTTTTCTTTTTCAAGAAAAGTCCCAGTCTCCAACAAATTGTGTTCTTTTAAAAGGGTTATTGTTTTTGTTGCGCCCTTGGCAGAGCTTTGTGGTGTGAGAAGACAATAAATCATTTCTTCAAAAACTTTTTCTGAGCTATTCCAATTACTCTTAAATTCTTTTAGCGCACGATTTATTTTTAATTCAATTTCTTTTGTTGCAACACAGCAAGAGTCCATTTGTTTTCACCAAAAAAAGTCCATAGTTAAGTTGCTTAAGAATTTCTAAGCAATTGCCTTCAGTTTATATTCAATTCATCTTTCTGTTTTTAGTTTTATTTTCTATTTTATTTTATCCCATTATTAGTTCGTTTGTATTTTGCATTAATTCTACGTATTGTTCAAGTAAAGCCACATGTCCTTTTTCAAATTCGGTTAGTTCTTCAAAGAACTTTTTTACTGCACCAGTAGTTTTTTCTGATGCTCCAAAATAAAAATCAACAGCTTTTTTTTCTCTCCACAAAGCGTATAATATTGCAGTTAGTTCTCCTTTTCCGGCAGGTATATTATGTATCTCTGGCGCAACGTTTCTAGAAAAGCCAATTTCTTTTATTTCTCCTCCACTTTCAATTTCTTTTTTTAATTCAACTATCTTCGCAAGATGCATTTCTTCTTCTTTAACCATAAACGCAAAAAAAGTTTCCATTTCGCTTCCCTTTGTTTTCTCTACTTCTTGTCTGTAAAAAGCCATGCTCGTTGTCTCCACGTGTTCCGCAAGATTAAGCGCACTTATAATTGATTCTTTTGAATCAGAATTTAACTGCTCAATCGCTTCTAAGATTTCTTTAGCTTTTACAAAGTCCATCATACCACCAAAAAATATTTCATACTTCATTGTTAAAAGGCTTTCTTTTTAGTGATGAAAAATACGCTTACATCTTTTCTTCAAAAGGATTGAGAGAATAATAATAGCCCCTCCCAGATTCGAACTGGGGTCACCGCCTATCTTCAGCACAAAAGCTGGACTCCCGACACAAGTCGGTCTTTTCACCAGCCTTTTTTAAAAGGCTGCCAGAGGGCGATATCCTTGGCCACTAGACGAAGGGGCTAGACATGACTTAACTTCTAAAGCCCCGAGTCATTTTTCGCGAACCTTTTGCTTGCAAAAGGCTCTGACGAAGGGGCTAAATATAACTCAACTTCTAAATAAAGTTTAGGAAAGAAAGTTTTTAAATCATTCAAAATGATTTTAATTTAGGAAAAGAGGGTTTTGTAAGAGAATTATTTTCCAAATCTTCTTTCTCTTTCGTTGTAATCACAAATTATTTTATCAATGTCTTTTTCTGTTATTTGTGGCCAATATTTGTTAATGAAAGCAAATTCTGAGTAGGCACTTTGATATGTTAAAAAACCAGAAAGTCTTTTTTCATCAGAAGTCCTTATTATTAAGTCGGGCTCACGAAAATCTGAGTAAAGATATTGTCTAAATTTTTCTGTTGAAAGAGTTTCGGGGAGAGTCTTTCCTTTTTTTACATCAAGAGCAAACTTTTGTGCTGCATCAATTATCTCTGTTTGTCCATCATAACCAAGTGCAAGGTTAACTGTTCTTTCTTTAAACTGTGATGTATATTTTTCTGCTTCAGCCATTTTTTGTTGTATCTTTTTTGGAAACTGTTCTCTTCTTCCGATAAATTTTATTGCAATTCCATTATCAACAATTATTTTTTGTTCTTTTATTTTTTCAAGTTCTTTTTCAAAAATCCTCATTAAAATACTCAATTCCATTCTGCTTCTCTGAAAGTTCTTTAAAGAAAAAGTATAAAATGTTCCTACCCTAATTGCAGGATACTTTGTAAGCCATTCAAGTATATCCCAAGCTTTTTGTGTACCCATGGAATAGCTTTTCAGCAAAGAAATTCCTGAAAGTGAAGCGTATCTCCTGTTTCCATCCGGAATGAACGCAATTGATTCTAAATTAGACAAACAAACAACCCCAAAATGAATTCTCTGAAACTATATGATATATGAAGAGGTTTGTTTTGTTTAAAAACACTATTGGTGCAAATTTTGGTACAAAATTAGTTTTTTTGTTTTTTATGGGATTCAATAAACACGGGGTCTTGTATCCAAATTCATTTTTATTATTTTTAAAATTGAATTTAGGGGGGTGACACAACAGAATTCGTTATGTAGCATAACTATTTATTTGTTTCGTACTAAAACAAACTTATGGACTTCGTACTTCAAGTTGCAGTTATTGCAGCCACTTTTGTCATTGCAACGATAGTGCTTTTCTTTTTTGTAATAAAAAAATTTAGTTTGAGCAAAAATTTTCTTTTGCTTGTGTTGTTCCCTGTTTTTATATTCTCCCTGGGTTTTTCGTTGCGCCTTTCTGGATTTCCTTCGCTTGTTGATATGGGTTTTTTTTTCACTGAAATGAATTACGTTTTCTTTTATGCTATATTTGCTGCGGCGTGGCTTCTCGGACAGTCCAAGTATCATAAAGTTATTATATAATTTTTTCAGCTTCTTGCTATTCCAATAAGAGTTTTTGCCATGAACCAATAAGCAGGTTTTTTTGCAAGTTTTCCGATGAATTTTCCGGGTTCATCCATATCCCCTTCTTCTTCCAAAAATTTTTCTATTCCCTTTGATTTTAGTTTTGTAAAAAGATCATCTATTTGTCGGTTGTTTAAACTATTCATATACTTCCTTATTTTCCAGTGCATTTTTAGTTCTCTGTTTATTTCAACAAGATTTTTTTCGTATGCACTAATAGGAGCCTTTTTTTTCATAAAATCAGCAATGGTTTGTGCTAAAACATTTCCTGCTTTCATTCCAAAAATTACTCCTCCACCAGTTGTAGCCTTTGTTTGGAAAGCTGCGTCCCCCACAAGCATCATATTTTTTTTCTGTATCCCTTGTAATGGTAGTGAATATGGAATTAGTGCTGATTGAAGAGAATAGGATTTAACATCAGGATATTTTTCAGACAAAAATTTTTTGTAGTTCTCTGTTACATTTTCTCCAAGAATATTACCTAAACCAATTTTTGCTTTCTCTTTATTTATGGGAATCATCCACGCAAAAAATCCTTTTGCATTATCTGTTAAATGCATTTCAACAAAATCTGGGTCAAAGTTTCCAGTACAAGTGGCTTGAACAGTGTGAACAAAATTATCTTTATTTGTTTTTATTTCCATTAAGTGTCTTACAATTGAGTTAACTCCGTCTGCCCCAACAACATACTCTGCTTTTCTTAGTTCTCCTCGATTTTCTGCTTGAACAAAAAGAGTATTATTTCTGATATCAATTAGTTTTGTACTTGTTGCTACATGAATATTTTTTGATCTTGCTTTCATTAATAGTTCTTGATCAAATTTTTTTCGGTCAACAACATAAGCAGCATCTTCTTTTTTTTCTATTTTTATCATTGTTCCGTTTGGAGAAAATATTTTTGCACCCCTAACTTTGTTCTGTATGCATTCATTTGGAGAAAAATTAACGCTCTTAAGCCCACTCTTTGATATTAATCCGGAGCAGTGCTCTGGTACGCCAACTTTTTCATGTTCTTCTAAAACAATGGAATCAAAGCCCTCTTCTCTTAGCTTTATTGCTGTTTGAAGCCCGGCTGGGCCAGCGCCTATGATAGCAATATTATTCATACTTCTCAAGAATATTATCTTGTACCTTTAATTAAATGTTTGCTGTAAAGGGTTGCAATAAACTTTTGCCTGAGCCTATTCTTTTATTGCAAACATTTATGGTTTGTGTTTCCAGCGGTTTTTTCCGGAGTTTTCTTCTTTTTTAGGTAGTTTTATTTTTTCCATTATATTGATTCTCTTATTTGAACCCATATTTGAAGAGCCCTTTCCTTTCATTACAATTATTGCCCCGCCGATAATAAGCAAAATAATTACTATTGCTATTACTCCAATTAGAATCATTGTATAATCAATCCCGCTTACAACTAGCTTTGTTGTGTCTACGCTACTATCAATTAGCAGTGGAGGAGCACTAAATTTTCCTATTACATTATCGTTTATTAGAGCATTTGCTTTTTCTTCGCTTATTTCCCCAATTCCGTAACTGATTGTTCTTGTTGCTCCGGGTACAACATCTACACTGAATTCTATTGCTGGATCGTTTTGTAGTATAACAAAGTTATAGTCAGAAAATATTTTTGCGGCTACTTGTGCAAATTCTTTTGGGATGAACTCAACTATTTTTACTGTATTTTCTGTTGATGTGTTAGTAAAAGTTATTTTTATTGTTGCTTGATAAGTGTCGCCTGTTTTTTCTATAGACAATTTTCTTTCCATGCCAGCAGAAACAAGAAGCTCTTTTATCTTTTGTATTTCTTCTGTACTAAAACCAAGTAATGCAAGTGAAGCATCCAGTGTGTTTTCATCACTCAAGTAATTCACTGAATTAATTGTGGTTACTCCAGCACCTAAATTTATCTCATTATAAAGTACCTTTGCACTATTTGCTTTTTCTGTTGCAATAGTGTTATCTGTTTCTGATTGTGCTGCCAAGAGTAATGCATCTGCACTTATTTTTTTCTCATTTAAAACTGTGCTAAAAACAAGTCCTTGTTCTAAATAATAATTCATCAAGTCCTCGACTATAAGCTTTTTTGCTTTTGCATCATTGATTGCTTTTTGTTTTGTTTGTTCTTCAGTCAAAATATTTGTTATTTCAATGCTCTTTGTTATTTCTTTTGTATTTCCTGCGTCATCAGTTGCAACTGCTGTTAGTGTAAGTGTTCCATTATCAAACTCTTCGGTGTTAACGTCTAAGTAGTAGTTATTTCCTTCTTTTGTTGTTGCATAAAAAACGCTTTGGATTTTGAATTCTACGCGTGCAAGTGATTCATCATCTGTTGCAGTAACCCAGATTTCTTTTATTCCAGTGAAATCTGAATTAAAATCTCCCCAGCTTATTGATGGTAGAGTATTGTCAATTGTAATTGTTTTTGTTGAAGAAGTCATTGTTCCGCTTGCTGTGCCTTCACACCAAAATTGTATTGAAGAATAACTTCCTGAAATAGTAATGTCTTCGTTAAATGAACTTATATTATCAGTGGGGCCCTTGAGTGTTGTTGTGCTTTGTCCATTATATCTATAATATATTTTTGCTGAATCAACTTCTTCAGAATAAACACATTCTATGTTTAATGTGTCACCACTTTTTGCATAACTAACACTTACTCCGCTCTTCTCAACATAAACATTAGAACTTCCCGCGCTTGGAGTGGCTTCAATAGTATCAGTAAATTCACTTTCGTTTCCCGCATTATCATATGTTTTCAATTTGAAAGAGTATGCTGTATCATTTGTTAGCCCAGTTACTGTTGCACTGGTTGAAGTTGTTGAAGTATATAAGTCTCCGTTCTTGTAAACTTTATACCCTGCATTTCCTGATAAATTATCAGCGCTTGGTGCAGACCAAGATAAAGTTACTTGCCCGCTACCAACATCTGCGCTCAAACCTGTTGGTGCACTAGGACTCGTTGCATCAAAATTAACTGTTGTATTTGTAACAGAACTTTGATTTCCTGCCTTGTCAGCAAACTTAGCATAAATAATTTTGTTTCCATCAGTAGCAACACAGTTGTAATCGCCTGATAGAACATTAAAATCAGAGTAACTTGTTGTGTAAGTAATTTCTTTCCATGTGCCACTGCTTGAACAAGATAAATAAATTTTTCCTTCAGTCATTCCTGAAGTAGCATCAGTTGCGCTAAGGGTAAGAGTTGGTGTATTATCATTAGTGTAATTTGTAGTGTAAGCTGAACTAATACTTATTGTACTTGGAGCATTTGTATCATAAGTGAAATCAAATGTATCTTGCAATCTGTTTCCAGCAGTATCATTTGCATCAACAACAATGTTGTGATCGCCCTCGCTTATCCCAGTGGTGCTTATTGATGTTGTTGCACTAACTCCGTCAAAGAAAATAGTGTTTGATGATGCGCCTGTTATATCTACAGTTATTGTAGCCGGTAAAGTAGATGCACTAAATGCGTTACCATCAGTCAGGATGGCACTCCCATTTTTGTATTGTACTGTTGGTGCAGTTGCGTCAAGAGTAAAAGTGCTTGTCTTTGATGTAGTAGAATAATTTCCATCAGAGCTTTTCAAATAAGCATAAATAGTTGTTGCTGTGCTGTCAGTGAAACTCAAACTAAAATTGCTTAGAGCAGTGGTCAGACTTATTGTTGTGCTTACACATGTAGTGGCTGTATTAACATCAGTTGTGCTAAGACACAAATAGTTCATATCTGTTCCTGAATAAGTTAGTACTACATTTGCATCTGCAGTGCTGTTCTCTATGGCAGGGGTTATACTAAAAGTGCTTGCTCCCCAACCCGGAACAGCAGCAAAAGCCACTCCAACTATCAAAAGCAATAATACTAACACAGAAACAATTTTTTTAACCAAAACCAAACCCCTCTTTCCCATTTTCTACTGTATGAATTTGAAAGAAAGAGTTTTTATACTTTAACTTAAAAAGCACTTTGTACATAGTTCTGTTATGAAAAGAGTTTTTATAGCAATTTCGCTTCCGATTGAAGTTAAGAGTGCAATTAGTGCTTCTTTCAAAGCAAACATTTCGGGTTTGAGAAGTGTTCCAAAAAAGAATCTTCACTTAACATTATTTTTCCTTGGTGAAAAAACTGATGAAGAAATTAAACAGATAACTGCATCTTTATTAGAAACAAAAATGCCAAAATTCAATCTCGAGCTAACTGGTTTTGGTTCTTTCACTGACAGGATTTTATTTGTAAGTACTTCAATGCCACTAGGATTGTCGGGGCTATACAATGAAATTTCAAATAAATTAAAAATTGTTGATCCATCTCTTCACCCACACATTACTGTTGCAAAGAACAAATCCCTTTCAAGTGAAGAATTTAATGAAGTAAAAAAATCGCTTAATCCTGTTAATGTTTCTTTTCAGGTAAATAATTTTGAGTTGATGGAAAGTTCTATCACAAAAGACGGTTCAAATTACTCTACAATAAAATCCTTTAAACTTAATTAGTTCTATACAAAAAATTTTTTGAATTGGAAAATTCTTTGAACTAAAAGATTTATAATAATCTCTTACTTATTATCATTGAATGTTTGACAAAATCCTTTGGCTTATACTACTTACATTTGTTCCTGTTTTTGAGCTACGCTGGAGTATCCCTATAGGACTTTTTTCGGGAACTCTTAATGTTCCCCTTATTGGTTCTTTTCAAGGATTTGCTCTTCCAATACTTTTGGTTTTTTTTGTCTGTGTTATAGCAAATATTATTCTTGGAGTAATAGTATACTTTTTGCTTGACAAAGTAATTGTTTTTTTTCTTCGCTTTAAAATAATAAAAAAGTATTATGAGAAAATAGTTTATCGTACACAGAAAAAATCTTCGAAAATAATTGAGAAGTATGGTTTGCTTGGAATTGCATTGTTTGTTGCTATTCCTTTGCCTGGCTCGGGTTCTTGGACTGGTGCGCTAATAGCTTACCTTTTGGGACTGGGTTACAAAAAGTTTTTTATTGCAAATGCAATTGGGGTAATAATTGCGGGGATAATTGTAACCGCAATTTTCACAGGTTTATTTTCAATACTTGGCTTGGCAATATTCTAGTTTACTATTCTTTCAATCTTTCTTTTAGGTACTCAAGAAAAATAGTTGCATAACTTCCTTTGGGTAGTTCAAAAGAAAGCCAATTTTCTTTTCCCTTTTTTTTCAAATGGAATTTTTTTGCGCTAAAAAAACTTCTTCGTTCTATGCCACTGCCCCCAATTTTTTCTTCAAACACTGTTGGCAAAAGTAATAGTTTTTGTTTTATTGCGCGCGAAGCTCTCTTTTTATCTAAATTATTAACAACTTTTTCAGTAATTTCTTTTTTTAGCATTTCATTCCATTTCTTTGCTTCACACGCACGAATGGCGTGCTTTAAACTTTTCTTTTCAGCAAAATTAAATGCTTCTTCAAAATTACTTTCTCTTGAGAGAAAATCAAACAAAGGTTTTTTGCTTTCGGGCAAATTCTCGTCTTGAACAATTTTCTTCCATTGCTCCCAATTCTTGATAACAATTTTTTTTATTATAGTGCTTTTCTCTGAGTCAAATTTGCTTGGTTCACACAAAAATATTTTCAAAGCTTTTTCATAATCATTTTTTTCAATTGCGTTAGAAAATTCACTTGTTCTTTCATCGAATCTTTGTTCTCCAAAATAATTTGCCACGAATTCTTTTTTCATATTAATTTTTTTTAATTCTTTTTCTTCTTCTTTTGAAAGATTTACTTTAACAAGAAAAGCATTTCCTTTGTGTTTTCCAATAAATATTTTTTCATTGCTTCTTCCTTTGAAAAGAACTTTTATTTTTTCTTCATCAATTTCTTCAATTATGCGTTTTGTTGAAAACCATTGCTCTGTTGTGGCATTCTTATCTTTTACTCCACAAAAACAAGCGTCTTTTGGAATTCTTTTACAAGCTTGCTTGTGACTCAAACCGCTTTTCTCCAGAATAAAATAATTATAACTACCTTCTTTATCCAGTGTTGGAGAAAATATTTCTTTTACAAAAAAAGTTTTTTCATTTAGTTCGTATTCCATAAAAATCAACAAAATTATTTTTTTAATTTTTTCCAATCATATTTTTTATTTGAAACTCTCTTCAATTTCTGGTAGAGAAGCTTTAATTAGTTCTTTTACTTTATCTGCATTTTTTTTCATTATTCTCATTACTTCTTCAAAAGTAACCGGTTTTGTTTCTTCTTTCCAGCAATCATAATCAGTAACAAGATTAATTACTTGATATGGTATTTTCATTTCTTTTGCAAGGCAAACTTCTGGAACAGTAGTCATATTGATGAGATCGCATTCCCAGCTCCTGAACAAATTGCTTTCTGCTTTTGTTGAAAATCTTGGGCCTTCAATAGTAATAAGCGTAGTATCTGCGCTAAATTCAAAACCCAGTGCCCCCGCATTATGTATAAGTATCTCTCTTATTTTTTTGTCAAATGGTTCTGCCATTGATTCGTGAATAACTTTTTCTTTCTCTGTAAAACTTTGTTCTCTTTTTGTTGTTCTATCAATGAACTGATCAGGAAAACTTAGTGTTCCTGGAGCAATTTCTTCTTTTAGTGAACCACACGCACTAGTAGCAATAATTGCTTTACAGCCAACTTTTGATAAAGCGAAAATATTTGCTCTGTAAGGAACAGTGCTTGGAGAGTGTTCGTGCTTGTAACCGTGTCTTGAGAGCACTGCAACTTCAATACCCCCAATTTTCCCTTTTTTTATTGGAGAGTGTTCGCCAAAAGGAGTATCAATAATTACTTCTTCCGCTTCTTTTAGAAAATCACTATCTTCTAAACCACTTCCACCGATAATTCCAATCATTCTAATCCCTCTTTATATTTTTTCATTGTTTTAATTAATTTTTTTGTTATTGTTGCAACAAAAATTATTTTTTATTGCATTTCTAACCACCGTTTATTTTTGTCCATTAATGACCACTTTACAACTCGACTTATTGACTCTTCTATTGCCATTGGGGGTTTCCAACCAATTTCTTCTAATTTTTTTCCACTTAAAGCATATCTTAAATCGTGTCCTGGGCGTGAACTGTGAAAATCTACCATTTCATATACTAATTCTTTTCCTACTGCTTTTGCAACTAATTGTGCAAGCTGTAAATTATCTAATTCTTTTTCTCCAACAATATTAAATTTTCCTTTGCTTGAATCTATATTATCCAAAGTTTCTTTGCAATTATTTAGAATGAATAATAACCCGTCAGCAACATTGCGTGCGTGGATATAATGGCGTTTTCCTGCTTGAGTTTTTTCTTTGTTGCTATGTATTGGCAACACTTTCCCTTCAAGGACGTGTGTTATTATTTTTGGAACATATTTTTGTGGGTGTTGTCTCTCCCCTATTACATTCATAGTATTAGTTATCATTATTGGTATTTTGTAGGTGTTAGAGTAAGACATGCAAATACACTCTGCTGCTGCTTTACTTGCTGCATATGGATTACCGGGATTGAAACGAGCTCCTTCTTTATAAGATATTCCTTCCGGAGCTGTTCCATATACTTCATCTGTTGAAAAATAAATAAATAGATCCGGCTTTGCTTTTTTTGCAAATTCAAGCATTGTTATTGTGCTCTTAATATTGTTTTCTATGAAAGGTCTTGGCATTAGTATGCTATCATCCACGTGGCTTGCTGCTGCCATATGAACTACATAGTCAAAGTGCCCAAGTTCTCTAGCCATATTTTCAGATATTGGCATTTCTAATTCCCAGGTGTAAACTTTTACTCTTTTGTTGTCAAAGACTTCAATATCTCTAAGTCTATCAAATCCAGAACTTGCATAGTCAAGTCTGTCTAAAACTATTATTTCCCAATCAGTTTTTTTTAGAATGTGTTCTACGGTGTGGTGACCAATAAAACCGCATCCCCCTGTTAATAATATTCTTTTCATATTTTTTTATCGCCTCTTTGTTTTGTATATTTGTAATACATTTATTCACCTTCAAATTCAACTAAGCAAAAAACTTTTCTTGGAGCAATTTTTTCTTTTCCTTTTAGTTCTGGCAAATCAACAATAAAAGCGCACTCGATTATTTCTGCCCCTGTACTTTCAATTAATTTGCATGCTGCAAGAGCGGTTCCCCCCGTGGCAATTAAATCATCAACCAAAACAACTTTGTTTCCTTTTTCTAAAGCATCTTTGTGCATTTCAACAATATCTTTTCCATATTCAAGTTCGTATTCTTCGCTAATAATTTCTCCAGGAAGTTTTCCTTTTTTTCTAACTGGAATAAAACCCACACCTAATTCTTTTGCAAGTGCCCCACCAATAATAAAACCCCTTGATTCTATCCCGACAATAAAATCAATTTTTTTATCAGCATATCTTTCCCTGAGCATATTAATAGTTTTTCCGAATCCATCAGCATCTTTTAGCAGAGTAGTAATATCCCTAAACATTATCCCTTTTTTTGGAAAATCAGGTATTGTACGAATTTTTTCTTTGATTGAATTGTTCATAAAAAAGTTCAATAAAAAAGGCTTTTTATTATA
>CAYODU010000019.1:0-14112 GCA_964402905.1 uncultured archaeon | reverse complement strand
GGAAGATTTGACAGAGAAATAGAATTTGGGATTCCTGGTAAAGATTCTCGTGAAGAAATATTTGCTATACATATGAGGGGGATGCCCGTTCGTGGAGAATTAAAAGCTAAATATTTAGAAAGGGTTTTCAATCAAAGATTTAAAGAAAAAGATATTGCTTTGGCAAAATCAATTGATGAAGTAAAATTGGAAGTAAAAAACAAGGAATCTGAGATAACAAGCATAAAAATATTTTTAGAACAGAATAAGGGTATGCAGAAAGAATCTATGCTAGAAAAGATTATGCGATTTAAAAATGATTATAAAATTGCTCAAGAAAAACTTGATTACCTTCAGAAAAGGGTTTTAGAATTAGATAAGCAGAAAAATAAGTTTGATATGTTAAAAAAAGAATTGAGTTCAGACGCGCATTTATTCAAAGAGTTAATTAAAGATTTAGAGCTTGTTGAATCTTATGAGAACTTATTTGAAGGAAAAAAGTACCTTTCTTTGCGTGGAAATTTATCTGAAAGAAAGGGTGAGATTTTTGTGAGGTTGAAAGAATTGGGGGTTGTGGCACCAGAGTTATGGGATTCTGCAGAAGCAGAGTCAGTTCAAGATCTCCTGAAGGAATTAGCGAACATAACTCACGGTTTTGTTGGAGCAGATCTAAATGCATTATCTAAAGAGGCCGCAATGAAAGCACTTAGGCGGTATTTGCCTGAAATTGATCTCAAAGATGAGACAATATCTGATGAGGTTCTT
This sequence comes from uncultured archaeon, assembly GCA_964402905.1. Classification (GTDB taxonomy): domain Archaea; phylum Iainarchaeota; class Iainarchaeia; order Iainarchaeales; family JAAZKV01; genus JABIDZ01. The sequence goes on along the minus strand of CAYODU010000019.1, from coordinate 13,368 downwards.
GAGAAATTGAAAATCAAAAAGTCTGATTTTATTGAAGCGTTAAAGGATGTTCAGCCTTCGGCGTTAAGAGAAGTTGCTATAGAACTTCCAGATGTACATTGGAGTGAAATTGGCGCACTTGAATCAGTAAAGGAAGAATTGAAACATGCTATTGAGTGGCCCATTAAACATCCGCAAGTATTCAAAGAAATGGGAATTGTTCCTCCTAAGGGTATTTTGTTGTATGGCCCGCCGGGTACAGGAAAAACTTTGCTTGCAAAAGCAGTTGCTACTGAAACAGAATCAAATTTTATTTCTATTAAGGGACCTGAATTATTGAGTATGTGGGCAGGAGAAAGTGAAAAAGGAATTAGAAAGATATTTAGAAAAGCAAGGCAGGTTGCACCATGCATAGTATTTTTTGATGAAATTGATTCAATTGCTTCTAAGAGAGGGCGTGATGCTGGAAGTAATGTTACTGAAAGAATGGTTAATCAATTACTAACTGAACTTGATGGAGTTGAATCGCTTAATGATGTTGTTTTTATTGCTGCCACAAATCGCCCAGATTTAATTGATAGTGCCCTTCTTCGTCCTGGAAGAATTGACAAACTAATAATGGTTCCTGCGCCTGATGAAAAGGCGAGAGAAGCAATTCTTCGGGTGCATACTTCAAAAGTAAGACTTGATAAAGAAGTTTCGATAAAAGAAATTGCAAAAAAGACTCGTGGATTTTCTGGTGCGGATTTAGCAGGGCTAGTAAAGGAATCAGCTTTGCTTGTTTTGAGTGAAAACAAATTGAAGCCAGCGCCGATAAAAATGGAGCACTTTGAAAAAGTGCTGAAAAAAATAGCTCCAACAATAGATGAACAATCAGAAAAAGCTTATGGTGAGTTCAAAGAAAAGGCTCTTGACTTCCGTCCAAGTTATGTTGGATAAAAATAATATGTTAAAAATTATTATTTTCGATAATTAGTTCTAAAAATCGTTTTCTTATTCTGATTTTTTTCTAGATAAAAAAGCCGTATATCAATTGCGGGAAAAAACTTGCTATTGTTGGTATTATTATTGCAGCGAGCCACACTTTTGGATTCCATGCCAAAACTTTTTTTCCATCAAGTAAAAATATAGGTAGTAAGTTAAAGAATGCAAAGAAAAAATTTATTCTTGAAGCGGCAACTAAAAGGGTTTGCATGAAACCATCTGCTGCTAAAGGTAAAAACAAAATAAGTACTAATCCAATAATAATATTTGTCATTGGACCTGCGACAGAGATGATTCCGTTTTGTTTTCTTGTTACTTCGCGTGCAAAAAAATATGTTGCTCCTGGGGCAGCTAAAATCCATCCCGTTAAAAAAGCAAATATTACTGCAAAACCAAGTAGGGGATACCATGCGCGGTACTCAGAAACAAATCCGTAGTGTCTTGCTGCTTGTCTGTGGGCTAGTTCATGGAAAACAAATCCTGTTCCGACTGAAAGCAAAGCAATTGGTATTGCAAGAGAAAGAGAAATGGCTGAGCCAATACCTGCCATAGAACCAACAAAATCAATATTCATTAGAACTACTGCAAAAGCAAGGCTTAAAGTGAGCCAAGAAACAATTAAATCAATTTTTTCTCTTTTTGAAAAATACCAAAAAGATCTTTGTTTCTCCATAATTACTTTGCGTTGCAACAGATTTTTATATTTAACAATACAATTATTTTGAAAACAAATTCGATTGTTTCTAGTTCATGTTCTAATTCTTCGTTTTTTAACGAACTCTGGAATAGCTTTTTAAATTGCCAAAGAAAATAATTCTTTATGAAAAGTTTTTTATCTGAAGAAAAAGCCCAGATTTCTGTTGAACTAATAATTGTTCTGGCTGCAGTGGTTGCTGTAGTATTGGTTCTTGTTTCGCAATTACAAGCAACTAGTGATGAGGGTTCAAAAAAACTCAAAGATACTGCAGAAGATGTATTCAAAAAAATTGATGATATATAAGAATCAAATATAATAATCAATTTTCAATGAATCTTAGCTTTTTTGCGTGGAGAAATAGTACTTATGTTTCAGAATTGTTTTGAACAGAGGGCACAGGTGTCTTTAGAGTATTTGCTTCTCTTGGCGGCTTTTTTTGGGGCACTTGCTTTAATTCTTCCAGCAATATCTTTTTCTGTAAATGAATTTTATTCTTCAAATGATACTATTCTTGCAAAAAATGTTTCTGAGCAGATAAAAGAACAGATTAATTTGTTTTCTTTTCTTGGGGATGGCTCAAAAAAGGTATTTGATTTTTTTCCTTCACAGAAAATAGTTTTGTATTCTAACAATCAAAGTATTTTTGTCTCTTCGTCAAAGAAAGAATTTGAGATAATTTTTCCAAATAAGCAGAATTTTTCAAGAAAAGAATTTAATTCAAAATTCTTTATTCAAATAGAAAAAAAAGGTTCTGAAATAGTTTTTTCTGCTTTTGAGTGACCACTTTTTTTAATCAAAATAAACCACCACTCGCACTTTTGTTTCATTTAAATAGTTATCAAAGATAATTGCTTCGCTTGAAACAGAATTGTCCTTTTTGTTTCCCGTAAAAAAAACATTATTGTTGTTTACAAATAGCTCTGTGTCAGAGAAAAGTTGCTTTGCATCAATTTCCATTTCATTTTGGGATGGATAATTAATGCTCCAAAGTTTAAGCAGGTCATTTTCTTGTTGCAAAATAATGAGTTCTTTTAATGAAACAGCTTGCATTGGGAAAATCATTGTAATCATTAAGCCAAATAGTAGCATACTAATTGCCGCTTCAAATGAAAAGATAAATCCTTTATTCAATCAAACACCCTGTAATTAAAACAAGTGCTTTTTTTCCATCAATTAAAACAAATCTTTTTATTGCAATGCACTGTTCTGATTCACGATTATCAGATAAAAATATTTTCGAAATTGTTTTGTCAAGACTCTTAATTTTCGCTTCTTTTACAAAAAAGCCTTCTATTTCAATTTGTTTTGTATTATTTAATAATGCTGAACTGATTTCATTACTTTTCACTCTTTTTTTATCCAAATCAATTATACACCCGCCCAGAAGTGCATTATCACTGTTATAATTTTTTACAAAGGCATCTGCAACGAAAATAGTTTTTTCTTCAAGAAAAAAGTTTTGTTCTTGCGCCAGCACTTGTGTTGAGTAATTCCCAAGAGTTAATGCAAATACACTTATCATGAAAAGCATTATTATGAATGCAATCATTGCATCGAAAGAAAATATCATTCCTTTTGTGCCAGCACAAAAAGTTTTCTTATTTGGTGTAGTGTTCAAGGGTTTTCACCTCAAAGTAAAATGATTTGCTTGTGGAAGTTATTGTTGAAGTATATTTCTTCTTATTTTCTTTTTTTCCCATAACATTCGTTCCATCAGAAAAACAATTCATTTCGCCATATTCATAAACTGTGTTTGAATAAACAGAATCAATTATTGCGGCACAGTTAAGAGAAAGGCTTTTTGCTTCTAAAGAATTGAATGCATCGCTTGCAACAATTTTTTGTGAGTTGATTGCGCCCATAAGCAGACCAAACCCGATAGTGAGAAAAATGATTGCAATTATTGCATCAAGCGAATTCATTTAAATCGCCCGAATAATTTTTATTGTATAGCCAATTGGTATGTAAAAATTTATCCCTGTTCCCAAAATGTTTTTTCCTATAAAAGTGTTTTTCAATGTGCTTGAACAATAAGTGTACTCTGCATAATTTAGTCCGTTTGCTTTTAGGATAAATGTTGTTGTGTTCTGGTTAAGATAGTTAATTGTAATTGCACCGGTTTCTTCGAAGAAAAGATTCATTGCAGAGCTTTTGTCTTTCAAATAACTAAATAATTTTGAGTTAATTTCATTTTGTATGAGGGTTGTATTAAAATTTTGTTTGTGTATTTGTTCTTCTAATTTAAGTAGAATTATTTTATCAGTATTATTTTCAATTATTGTTCTTTCTTTGTTTGCCTGTTCTATTTTCATTAATCCATTTTTCGTTTTCTCTAAAAACAAATTATTGTTTTGCAGTGCCAAAGAGAAGATTAAAATGATTACAAGCATTGCAATTACTACTGCAAAAGAGAAAAAACCTTTCATAACAAGAATATTTTTTGGTATTCTTAAAAGAGTTATTTCTTTTTCGTTGATTGTTGAATATTTTATTTACAAGAAGAATATTGCAAGTACAAGTACAACAAAAACTACTGAGGCAAAGCCCCTGTTATAATATGCTATTATCCCTGCTAGTGCAGGTCCTGCAATGATAAGCCATTCGCTATTGGGCCATCTTGTTGCAACAAAAATAGCTGCGTATGCTCCGGCAGCAAATACAAGGAAAACAAATGCTACAAAAGCCCCTATTTTTACCGTTACGTATTTCTGGACTTTTTCAAACAATCCATCAACTTTTTTTGTTATTTCGACCATGAATGCACCGTATTATTATTTTACGGGTTTTCCTTAAATACCTTTAGTTTACATTTTTTTTCATTTATAATAAGCTTTAAAATAAGAAGCGCGTCTACTTTTTTCATGATTGAAATAGTTAAGCAATTAAGTGAAATAGAAAGAAAATTGCTTCTTGCGCTTTCTTTTGAAGAAAAATCATTTCCAGAACTTGCAAAAAAAACTGACTTATCAATAGACTCTGTTAGAAGGGCCGCTGCTTGGCTTGACCAGAAAAAACTTGCAAAGATAAATGAAATTGATTCAGAAAAGTTTTTTCTTACTGAACAAGGAGAAAAAGCCCTTAAGGTGGGAATGCCTGAAAATGTTTTTTTGGAAAAGTTGGGGAAGCTTGGGGGAACGGCTTCTTTTTCTGGACTAAAAAAAGAAACTGGTCTTGATGAAAAAGAATTTACTGCGGCTCTTGGAATAAATAAAAGAAAAGCATTTATTGTAATTTCAAATGGATCTATTTCAGAAACGGGTGTTGCGAAAGAGCAAAAAGATTCTAGTGAGCAAAATTTGCTAAGAGATATTGCAAATGGGAAAGATGTTATCAAAAAGAATTTTGATGAATTATCAAAGCGTGGATTGATTATAAAGAAAAAAATTGCTGAAAGAAAAATTGTTATTACTTCTTTTGGAGCAGAAGCAGAATCAATTCTTTCTTCAAAAAAGATTGAAAGGGTTTTTGATGTTGAGGCGCCCGTACCGAAAATATTTTCAGGAAAAAAAGCACCTTACATACAATTTTTGAATCAGATAAGAAGTAAATTAGTTGCACTTGGTTTTGAAGAAATGCCTTCTCCGCTCATTGTTCCGGAGTTTTATAATTTTGATGTTTTGTTTCAACCACAAAATCACCCCGCGCGGACAGGGACTGATACTTACCAGTTGAAGCGTCCAACCAAAGGAAAACTTCCTGAAAAAAAATTTGTTGATGCTATAAAAGCGGCGCATGAAAACGGTGGAAAATCAAAAAGCAGTGGGTGGGGTTATAGTTGGAGCGAAGAAATTGCTGCGAGACTTATGCCTGCATCACAGGGGACAGCTCACTCTGCAAAACAATTAGTTGATGGAGTAAAAATTCCCCAGAAATACTTTGCTATTGCGCATTGTTTCAGACCAGATGTTTTGGATGCAACTCACTTAATCGAATTTAATCAGATGGAAGGATTTATTGTTGGAGAAGGACTGAATTTTAGACACTTACTTGGAATGCTAAAAGAATTTGCTATAGAAATTGCGGGTGCAGAGAAAGTAAAGTTTTTTCCTGACTATTATCCGTTTACAGAACCAAGTGTACAATTAAGTGCGAAGCACCCCGAAATGGGTTGGATAGAATTTGCCGGAGCAGGAATGTTTCGTCCTGAAATGCTTGAAAATCTTGGAATCAAGGGACAGGCAATAGCATGGGGAGTTGGAATTGATAGACTCGCAATGTTTAAGCTTGGAATAAAAGATATTAGATATTTATTTGCGGAAGATTTAGGTTATTTAAGAAGTGCTAAAGGGGTATTTTTATGAGTAAATTGCCCGGTAAACCCAGAGTTCCAAAACCGACGAAAAATGGTAATTTTAATATTCGTGCACCGACTATCAAGAAAATGCCTTTTATTCCTGGTGCATTAAGAGTGCACAATCTTTTGCACCTTCCTTCGCGCGAGGTAGCAAGAGCTTTTGGAGTGGACAAATCAACTATAACTGATTGGAGAAAAAAAATAAGGGCTCTTGAAAGAGACCGCCCATCAATATGGGTTGATTTGGGGTATAGTGCAAAAACGATTTCTTTTGCAAAAATGTTTTACGAGAAAGGTGGCAATGAGTTACGTAAACATCTTGGTTTGAGTAAGAGTGGGGTTGATGGTTTACTTGTTACATTGGCTTTATATGGGCACATTAAAGAGCCTCGTGTAACTTATTTGAAAAGAATTATGCTTGATTTTTATGGGCGCTCTGAATATTCTGTTCTCTCGCGAAATGAATTTATTCATTGGTTTGCTTTTAATTATAATTTGACTCCGGTTTTTGCAAAAGAACTTCTTGGAGGAGTGCGTTAATTATTTGGATTGATTTTTATGCCGACATTAGAAGTATCAAAAAAAGATTTTGAAAAATTAGTTGGAAAGAGCTTTTCGCGTGTGCAACTTGAAGAAGTACTGGAGTATGTTAAAGGCGAAATTGATTTTGCTGAAGGAGATGTACTAAAAGTTGATTGCAAAGAAACTAATCGTCCGGATTTATGGAGTACTGAGGGTATTGCGAGAGAGATAAGGGCGCGTGTTGGAAAAGAAACTGGAATAAAAAAATATTCTGTGCAGAAAAGTAATGTTGAAGTTTTTATTGATAAAAATCTCGAGAAAGTAAGGCCACTTATTGCTTGTGCTATTGTAAAAAATGTTAAAGTTGATGATAATTTTATTGTTCAAATGGTTCAGTTGCAAGAAAAAGTTGGTGAAACTTTCGGAAGAAAAAGAAAAGAAACAGGAATTGGTTTGTATGATTTTGATACAATGCAACCTCCAATTTATTACAAAGGATTTAAGGATAATGAAATAGAATTTGTTCCACTTGAATGGAAGGTTCCTATGCGTCCGAGTGAAATTCTCTCTCAGCATGACAAAGGAAAAGTGTATGCTCATCTGCTTGAAAATACGAAATTGTTTCCAATTGTTATTGATTCAAATAAAACTGTTGCTTCAATGCCACCAATAATTAATTCAGCAGTAACTGGAAAAGTGACTGATAAAACAAAAAATCTTTTTGTTGAGGTTACAGGATTTAAGTGGGAAACCATAAGTGCAGCTCTTGAAGTGATGTGCATGGCTTTGGCTGACAGGGGAGGTAAGATTTTATCGTGCAAAATAAATTTCCCAAAAAATCATTTGCCTTACCCACAAAAATCAGTGTTTACTCCTGAGTTCAAAACAAAAAAAATTGTTTTTGACAAGGCACTCATTGAACAAAAAACAGGTCTAAAATTAAGTGATAGTGAAATAAATTCTTTGCTAAGAAAAGCCAGATATAATGTAAACATAGCTGGTGGGAAAGTCGAGGCAAAGTACCCATCTTATCGATTAGATATTTTTCATGCGGTTGATGTTATTGAAGATTTATTAATTTCTTATGGCTACAATAATATTGCTCCGCAAAAAATAATTATGAATGTTACTGGATCGCAAAGAAAAGAAATTCTTTACAACGATTTTGTGAGAGAGGGCTGTATTGGGCTGGCTTTACAAGAAGTTTTGACATATAATCTTACTTCAAAAGAAATTCAAGCAAATAAAATGCTTTTTGGTGAAAGCGATTCTTTTGTTGAAATAAATAATCCTGTTTCGACAAATTTTGAAATACTGAGAAAAATAATTACTCCGCAGTTGCTTTCTTTTCTTTCAAAGAATAAAGACCAAGAATTTCCTCAGCGAATATTTGAAATTGGCACTTGTCTTTCTATTGATGCTAAGTCAGATAATGGGGTAAAGCAAACAAATAATGTGTGTGTTGTTTCTACTCACACAAATGTTAACTTTACAGAAATAAAATCGCTTTTTGTTTCATTGTGTGATTATCTTGGATTAAAGTATTCTTTAAAGAAAAAAGAGTTTTCTTTTTTAAATGAGAATTCTGCTGAAATAACTGTTAATGGAAAAAAAGGCTTTATCGGAGAACTAAGCAAAGAGGTTGAACAAAACTTTGGTCTAAAAAAACCAGTTGTTTTGTTTGAGTTTGAGTTGTAGTCCCTTGTTAAGCTTTTATTTCTTTTCAAGCATTACTCTTCTATGGCAAACATTTTTTCTTCGCGTAACGAGAACTCTATATTAAAGGATGAGCGTTTTCTTTATCCGGATTTTGTTCCAGAAATGATTCCTTTTCGTGAACAGGAGATAAGCGAAGTCGTTTTTTGTTTGAAGCCTGCATCTCTTGGAAAGAAACCAACCAACATATTTGTTTTTGGAAAACCTGGTACTGGGAAAACAGTTACGCTAAAATATGTTTTAAATGAACTCACCGAATTCTCTGATAGAACAAAATGCCTTTACATTAATTGTTTTGAGAATAATTCGCGTCATGCAATACTTGCTAAAGCAACTAATTTTCTTGGTTATCCTGTCCCATCAAGAGGAATTGGAAGTGAAGAGATTTTTGACAGGTTTGTTGCAGTAATAAAATCAAAGAGAATTGTCCCTGTGTTTGTTTTTGATGAAGCTGAACAGCTTTTGAAAACTGATGAATCAAAAAAGCTTTTGTATGATCTTTCGCGTCTGAATGAACAATACAAAATCTTTATTGGGCTTGCTTTTATTTCAAATGACGAGTTGTTTTTGTCTTTGCTTGATGAGAGGGTTAGAAGTTCACTTCATGCTTCTTCAATAGGTTTTGAAAAATATTCTCCTATTGAATTAAAACAAATTTTAAAAGATAGAGCAAAGTATGCTTTTTTTGAAAATACTTTGGATGAGGATGTTATTCCTCTTTGTGCTGCACATGCAGCGAAAAGTGGAGATGCAAGAATTGCAATTGATGTTTTGCTTAAAGCTGCGCGTTTTGCTGAAAAAGAAAATTCTAAAAAAGTTAGCGTTAATCATGTCAGATCTGCTTTCATGCAAGAGAAACCGGTGAAAGTTGAAATAACTTCTAATTTAACCGAGCAAGAAAAAGTTATTCTTGATTTTATTTCTGATAAGGAATACGATTCGGGAGAGATTTATAGGGCTCTTAAACAAAAATTTGCTGAAAGAACACTTCGAAAAGCCATCTCAGAGATGGAGAAAAAAGGTTTGATTAAGACAAAAAAAGTGATTAAGGGAAAGGGTTTCACCAGAAGTATCTCAAGAAGTAGTGCAAAAAAGTAAGCAAAAAGGCAATTAACCAAGTATAGTTAAAAGGATAATTGCTTTATATATTTTTTGTATGCTAATATATATTACATTAGAGTGTTTTGGTAATGTTTATGGCAAAGAAAAGTACTAAAAAAGCTTCAAAAGCTAGTGAAAAAAAGAGAGCAGACGCTTCTAAAAAAAGTGCTGCTGTAGTAAAGAAAGCTCTTTCTTCAAGTAAGAAAAAAGTTCAAAAAGAAGTTAAAAGAAATAATGAACAAGATAAAGAAATAGCAAAGTTAAGAGAAGAAATTGATAATTTTAAGAAAAAAAAGCAACCAGCAAAACATGTATCAGAATATAATCTATTTATCAGAAAACAAATTAGATCCGGATTGACTTTTATCCAAGCTGTGAAAGAATGGAATAAATACAAAAAGCTTGAGGCAACAGATAAGAGAAGACCTAGTGCTTACAATCAGTTTATTGGTAGTCAGATGCGCCTTGGAAAAACATTTACTCAGGCAGTTGCATTATGGAAACTTGCAAAGGCAGGTAAACTTGGAAGAAAAGGTTCAACAAAAACTGTTACAAAAACAGTTGTGAGAACAAGGACAATAAAATCAAAGCCAACAATAAAATACAGGACAAGAACGATTACTTCTAAACCAAAAATTAAGTATAGGACACGAACAATTACTTCTAAACCAACAATAAAGTATAGAACTAGGACGATTAAATCAAAACCAGAGATTAAATATAGAACTAGAACAAAAACGGTTGTTAAAACAGTTACTTCAAAGCCAAAAATAAAGTATCGTACAAGAACTATTAAAGAAAAACCAAAGGTTATTGTTAAAAAAGTTAAATCTAAACCAAAAGTTGTTACCAAGATTAAATATAAGGTAAAAAAGGTTCCAGTTAAGGAAACAAAAACAAAAGTGGTTAACAACGAAATAGATTATTCTAAGTTAAAAGATATTTTTTCATCTGCTTGGTCTTCAACAGTTTCAAAAAGAGAGGTTTCTCAGTCAGTTGGTGCAGATGATGAAGAAATTGCTTTCAAAATAGTTCAGACTTATTTCAAAGAGATAGCTCGTTTTGGATTCAAAAAACAATTAACTCTTGATGAAATAATTAATTCATATATTTATGCTTTGGCTAAAGTAAAGCACCTGGATTCGCTGAGTGCGGCTGAAGCAGTTAGAAGAAGTGGAATAACAAAATGATTTTTTAGGTGATTTTATGAACGATGAAGAAGTTGCATTTAGAATAGTAAGGCTTTACTTTGAAGAAGTAGCAAGACTTGGTTTTAAGCGTCAGCTTGATTTGGACCAGATGATTAACTCTTATTTTTATACTCTGCAAAGAGTAAAGAATAAAGATGCTGCAATGAAAGAAGCAATCAAAAAAATAATGGCTGAAGAAAAAGAATCAATGCCAAAAGAAACAAGAACAGTTACAACTACTACAGTAGAAAAAAAAGATGATCACGGAACAATAACTGATATTCTTGAAGAAAGTAAAAATTAAAAATATCAATTATTTTTTTTCTCTTTTGCTTTAATTGCCTTTTTTTATAACAGAATGCTTGCGGCTTTTTTTATTACGAAAGTATGGGTTTCAAGATTAGTTACTTGGGACGTTCTGCCTTTTGATCTTCTTTTTTTAGGATAATAATATGTTTGCCATCACTTTTTAGTATAAATATTTCGGGTGGATATCTTCCCTTTAATTCAAATTCTCTTTTTCCCAAAAAGTCAACTATTTTTCGTTCTAATCCAATAAGACTCTTTTTTTCTTGAGCAGCTTTTTTAGCATCAGCAATTTTTTTCTCCTCAGCGAGCTTTAATCTTCCAATTCTTCTTGCTCTTTCTAAAGCCTTTGATCCTTTAGGAAAAAAAAGACCGAAGCCATCAGGTCTAACAACTTCTCCAGAAACAATTACTCCTCTTTTCCTTCCAACCATAATAATCATTTTTCTAATACAATATTTATCCTTATCTCTTGTTAAAAATTATTTCAATTACATCTCCATATTTTAGTTCGTGTTCTTTTCCAATAATTTGTTTTGTTTTAACATCAATTGCTCTGATAAAACCGTTTCCTATATCGGTGTGTAACATAAAAGCAAAGTCTAGTGCAGTTGAACCTTTTTTCATTAAGAAACAATCGGGGATAATATTTCCGTCTTTATCTGTGAGTCCTTTTGTTCCTCCTGGGAAAATTGGAATATAACTTAGTACATTAAGTACTACTGTATCAAGACATTGTTGTACACCTGTTCCATCAAATTTTTCTAAAACATTTTTTTTGATTGTTTCAAGTCCCATTTTTTGTTTTTCATTTATTTCTCCAAGAACCTCAAAATTTTTCCACCCAGGATAATATTTGACCATGTTTTGTTTAGCTGCTTTTCTTAGTGAGAGTTCACTTGCGGCTGAACATGGAACAATTGTTTTGTCTGGAAAAGCTTCTCTCATTTTTTTGATATTTTCCTCTGCGTTTGGAAGATCACATTTATTTGCTGCAATTATAATTGGTTTGCTGAAATGCCTGCACTTTGTTGCAAATTTTTCTTTGTCAGTACTTGTCCAATCGCCAAACATTTTTTCGTCTATTGAAAGTTCTCTCAAAGCTTTTTCTATGTGTGTGGGGAGTATTTTTACTCCTGAAAGATTTTGTGCAAGCAAAGAAACTTTTTTGTTAAAATCTTTTTCTGGGCTCTTACCAAATTTTGCCCAATTACTTTCAATGATTTTTAAGAACCACAGTTCAATTTCTTTTTCAAGGAAATTAATATCTTTGCAAGGATCATGGCTTCCAGTTGGTACTGTCTTCCCTTCTTCATCAGTGCTTCCAGATGCATCAACTACATGTATTAGTGCATCCGCTTGGCTTAAATCATTTAAAAATTTGTTTCCAAGTCCTTTTCCTTCATTTGCGCCGGGCACTAGCCCTGCAACATCAATTAATTCAACAGGAACATATCGTATTGGCCCTTTTTCTGTTTCAACTAAAAAACCGTGTTTTGGATTGCTTATTACACCAAAGAATTTTCCTGCATCCTCAACTCTAACAAAACCAATTCCTTTATTTGGTTCTATTGTTGTGAAAGGGTAAGAAGCAATTCCCACATCAATAAGTGTGGATGAACTAAAAAAAGTTGATTTTCCTGAACTAGGTTTTCCAACAATTCCGATTTGCATAAAATATTCTTTGTTAATTTCTTTTATAAAACATGGAGTTTACAGCTTTGTTGTTTTGTGTTTTAATTCTTTCGCAGGAAAATTAGTTTATGGCAGTTGAGCTTTTAACAGAGAAATATTTCCCTAAGAACTTTGATGAGTTTATTGGGAATGTGGAAATAGTCGATTTTGTAAAAAAATGGGCTATTGCATGGAATGAAGGAAAAAAAGATAAACCTGTTTTTTTATTTGGTTCTCCGGGCGTGGGAAAAACAGCACTTGCCTATTTGATTGCAAAAGAGTTTAACTGGCAATTATTTGAGATGAATGCATCTGATTTAAGGAATAAAGATGAGATAGAAAAAGTTGCGGGGGCAGCCATGAGTAATGCTTCTCTTTTTGGCGGAAAAAGACTTATTCTAATTGATGAAATCGATTCTTTGCAGGCACAGGACCGTGGGGGTGCTGGGGCTATCGCAGCAATAATAAAAGAAACAAATAATCCAGTAATACTAACAGCAAACGAAATTTATTCTGATAAAAAATTATTGCCTTTTCGTTCAATTACGCATTTAAAAGAATTCAAAAAAATTAATTACTTAAGTATAGCTAAGCGTTTGAGAGAAATATGTGAGCAAGAAGGTATTGAGTTTGATGTTGAAGCAATAAAAGAACTTGCAAAAAGCTCTGGCGGAGATTTTCGCGGAGCGCTTCTTGATTTGCAAAGCATGTCTCCAACTGTTTTGGCTAATGATGTGAAAAATATTTTTCTGCGCCAAAGAAAAGAGAAGATTTTTTCTGTGATGACAAAAATATTTAACAGCAAATCAATTTCTGAAATACAAGAGACTGTTTTTAATTCTGAGGTATCAAACGAAATGCTTACTCGCTGGGTGGAAGAGAATATTCCAAGGCAATTTGATGGA
>CAYODU010000018.1:0-14135 GCA_964402905.1 uncultured archaeon | reverse complement strand
GGAGCAGCTATAATGAATGGTGCGGTTCTTGTTGTAGCAGCAAACGAAGCCTGCCCACAACCAAGAACAATAGAACATTTAATGGCACTAAAATTTGCCGGAGTAGAAAAAATTGTTATAGCACAAAACAAAATTGATCTTGTTTCAAAAGAAAATGTAATGAAAAATTATGAAAAAATAAAAAACTTTTTGAAAGAATATGGTTATGAAAACGCACCAATAATTCCAACAGCTGCAACTTTTGGTACAAACATTGATCTCTTAATTGAGGCAATAGAAAAAACAATCACAACTCCAAAATACGATGAAAAAAAACCTTTGAAAATGTTTATTGCAAGAAGTTTTGATGTAAACAAACCAGGAACAAAAGTAAATGATTTAAAAGGAGCAATTCTTGGTGGAAGTATTTCGCAGGGCGCTGTAAAAATAGGCGATACAATAGAAGTGTGTCCTGGGTTAGATGGAAAAACAACTACAAAAATTATTTCGCTTTCAACAAATTTAGGTTTAATCGAAAAAGCAACTCCTGGCGGACTCATTGCAATAGGCACTACTCTGGATCCAAGTGTAGCACAAAATGATCAACTACGTGGAAAAATATTGGCTACACCGGATACAATGCCTGCTCCAACAAAAAATATTGAAATTAAAATAAATATGTTTGAAAGAATGATTAATGTTGAAGAAAAAAGTGCTCAGATAAAAGTTAATGAACCACTTGTACTAACAATAGGAACAAATACCGGGGTTGGATTTGTAACAAAAATTGTTGATAAAAAAGCTGTCATTGCACTAAAAAATGAAGAGATTGTTGAGAAAGGACAAAGAATAGCAGTGAGCAAAAATATTAACGGCCAATGGAGGCTAATAGCTTATGGTGAAATTATCTAAAATAATGCTGGATACAAATTTTCTTTTAACAATGGTGAGATACAAAATACATGGTTTTGAAGAAATAAATGAAAAAGTTTCAGCAGAATTTTATACTCTGAGCGGAGTAATAGGAGAGATAGAAGCACTTTCAAGAAACAACAAAAAAATTAAGAAAGAAGCACAACTAGTAAAACAAATAATAAGAAACAACAATGTTATAGTTATTGAAAGCAAGTTACCAAATGTTGACACAGAACTCATAGAAAAAAGCAGTGATTTTGTGGTAGCAACAAACGATAAATTGCTAAGGGAAAAGATAAAAGGTTTTGGAGGGAAAACAATATACATAAGGAGCTTGTCTTTTATTGATACAAGCGAAATAAACAACTAAGGTGCTTTTAATGCGATTAGCCTTGGTTTTTAAATTTATTCAATGAATATTTTTTGGATGGTGAGTAGATGTTCTATAAAACAAAAATAATGGATAAAGTAAGGGTTCCGCCAAAAAAGCTTGGCGCTAAAGTAAAAGAATCAATGATAGAAATATGTAAAGAAGACTACGAGGGCAGAATAAATGAGAATTATGGTGTAATCGTAGCAGTAACAGGAATAGGAAATATTGGAGAAGGACACATTATTCCCGGAGACGGAGCAGCTTACTACGAAGCAGAAATAGAGATGCTTACCTACAAACCAATAATGCAAGAAGTTGTTAGAGGAACCATAACCGAAGCAACAGAATTCGGTGCGTTTGTTAGAATTGGCCCTATTGAAGGACTAATACATGTAAGCCAATTAATGGATGATTACATAAATTATGATGCAAAACTACCTGGTTTTGTCGGCAAAAAAACTGATAAAAAAATTGTTCCAGAAGATAATGTTCTTGCAAGAGTAGTAACAATTTCTTTAAAGGGAGACACATCAAGTTCAAAAATTGGATTGACAATGCGACAACCTGGTCTTGGAAAAGCTGATTGGGCAATACTTGAAGCAAAAGCAGTTAACAAAAAGAAGAAAGTGAAAGATAGAGGCGAATCCAGATGAATAAAGAAAAAGCATGTAGGAACTGTAGATTCTTAGTTGAAGAAGGCGACAAATGCCCAAATTGTGAAGAAACAGCTTTCACAACTTTTTGGAGAGGATACGTTGTAATACTTAACCCTGAACTATCAGAAATTGCAAAAAAAATGGGTATAACAAGAAAAGGCAAATTTGCTTTGAGACTGAGTAGGTGAAAAAAATGCATTTGAATATAATTGAAAACACAAAAAATGAATTGCTAAAAAGACACGAAATAAAAGCATCGCTAGAAGACAAAAAAATTCCTTCAAAAGAAGAAGTTAGAAAAAATCTTTCAGCACAGCTAAATGTTCCAGAAGAAAATATTGCAATAATAAAAATCAAGAGTTCTTTTGGAAGAAATACAATTAGTGTTAGCGCAAGACAATACGCAAATAAAGAAGAAATGAAAAAAATAGAAAACAAACATATTATGAAAAGAAATTTCGGCGAAGAGAAAAAAGAAACAGTAAAAGAGGCCACAGAAGTGAAAGCAGAAGAAGCAAAATAAAATACTAAAACAAAAAAATGAAGAATAAGAAAAAAATGGGGTTGAATTTATGACTGGAAAAGAAAAAACAAAAATAAAAAAATCAAATATGTATGACACAAGCGGAGAACTAAAAAGAAAAGGAAAATTTTGCCCAAAGTGCGGTGCCGGAGTATTCATGGCCGAACACAAAGACAGATACACTTGCGGAAAATGCAGTTACACAATGAAAAAATAATTTTTACACAATATTTTTTTATTCACAGTATTTTTTTGAAAAAACTAATTACTTTTGAGGAACATTTTTCAAGGAAAAATACAAGAGTAATTGATAGAAAAATTGCTTTGTAGACTAATTATATCTAAAATTAAAGATAAACTAAAAAACTTTATATAAAATTAATTTTAAACTAGTTATAAATAATCACTTTTTTTTTAAAAAGAGTTTATCACAGACACCTAAATTAAACAGATTACAAACAAAAACAAGCATTAGCAAAGATTAAAGTAGTTCCTGTAAAGGTATTTATTTGTGGTAACGCATGAATAAAGAAAAAGTTATGAACAAAAGAAAAGTTCTGGAAATTCTAAAAAAAATTGATAAAGAGGTTTGGACGGTCCAAAGATTAGGAAAACCCGCTGGATCGACAATGCGAAGAGCACTCGCAAAAGATGAATGGTACAGCGGACTGACCGAAAAACAACAAGTCGCTGTTTTAGAAGTGTGGTTGAAGAGCGTAAGAAAAAAAGCTGTCACTCCAAACAGAAAAGCCCTTTTACATTCACTTGAGTCAGCAATTAGACTAAGAAGATATTATTTACTACCAGGTCGTTTGAAAAAAAGAATACCTTACCTTAAAGCTACAAGCCCAGCTTATGGATTTAGAAAACTACCTATAGTAAGAAACCAACTTGGAACACAAAAGAAACACAAATAAAGAAGAAATAAAAAAATAATTTTCACAAAATATTTTTTTATTCACAGTATTTTTTTGAAAAAAACTAATTATTTCTGAATAAAAACAATTAAATACTTGCAAGAACTGTTTTTGTAATGTACTACGAGGCCCTAATTACTTTCTTTTTATTAGCACCACTATTTTATTTAAGAGTAATAAAAAATGTTTCTTGGGAAGAAACAATAAAACAACTTCTACCAAAATACAAGGGACACAAAAAAGAATTTGGCGGAGCTATTGCATTATTTGGTGCGCTTTTCATTGGTTTTCTTGTAATCTCAGCTGGACTAAATATTGTAAACTGGACAACTAATTTACCAGTAAATGATTTGGTGAATGTTGGAAACGTAATAGCTGTTTCAATAAACAGCAATATGGTTCTTTTTATTTTAACTATAATTATTGTTGTTTTTGCTGAAGAATTTTTTTTCCGAGCATTTTTGGTTCCAAGAGTCGGAGTCATTTTACCAACGCTCCTATTCACTATTTTTCATCTAGGTTACGAATCAATAGCAGAAACAATTGGAGTCTTTATACTTGGATTAATACTAGCTTACTGGTACAAGAAAAATAATTCTTTATTCCAAAACTACTTTGGACACTTACTCTATAATTTTATTGCAATAGCAATGTATGCTTTGATTTAGATCTTTTTTATTTGGTAAAAAATAAAAAACAAGTTAAATTAGTTCTCTGAGGTAACCCCAAAGATTAGGCAAGTCTTCTCCCGTTGCACGGCCTTGATTAAATTTTGCTAAAACTTCTCTTTCACTAGATAAACGCTCTCGAAGAACCTCCGCACCAATCCTAGCTTTTTCAGTAGCGCCAAATCCTTCTTCAATTCTTCTTACTCCTAGAAAAGCAGTTTCTATTTGAGCTAATCTTGCTTCAACTAATTTTGTTGCTTTTGGGGATGGAACAACTATTCCACTAGGAGTCATTCCTCTAATAAGCTCTTTTGATTTCATTCCCCTAAATGCTAATTCAAAAGGAGAGATTTCTCCAGCAGCTTCTTTTTCTGCTTCTATTCTTGCTTTTTTTGCTAACTCTTCTGGAGAAAGTACTTTTAGTTTTTTTGACTTTGGCTTTATTACAATAACTCCTTCTTTTCTTGCTGCAGCATAAACTTGGCCATAATTTAATTTCATTCCGCGCTTAGCTAATTCCTTTTGAATTTCCATCGGAGAAAGACCTTTTCTACCAAAGTAGTGCACTACGCGAAGTACTCGCCTTCTTTTTTTCAATACTTGCATAGAAACGTTTCTTTCGTTTTTGCTTCGAACTAAAGGTCTTACAGGCATAGAAAACATTACGTCCAGGGAATTAATAAATTGTATGCTTTTTTTGTTTTCTGTTTGAAGGCACCGGCATAAAACTCAAGAAAGATTTATATAACTAGTTATATAATAGTTATATGTGTTCATATGAATGAAGTTACTACAATTCAACTACCAAAAGATGTTGTTTTGGAATTAAAAAAAGTAAAGAAGTACCCTAGGCAAAGTTACTCAGAACTCATCTCTGAAATGGTTGCTACTTTCAAACAGGCAAAAAAAGTGGGGCAATATGATGAATTCTTGCATTCCATACAACAAAAGAAAATGAAAGAGCTTTGGAATAATAAAGAAGATGAAATCTGGGAAAAGGCGTGATTGAATGAGCTATTCCTGCGGAGAGGTTGTTTTGGCAAATGTACAATTTACGGATATGTTAGGGATAAAAAAAAGACCGGCCGTAATACTTTTTGAAGAAATGGAAAACATTGTTGTTGCCGGCATAACAAGTAATCCACAAATGAAAGGAATTCCTATAACAAAAAAAGAAGGGGCAATAAAAGATTCCATAATAAAAACTAACTATATCTTCACGATTGGAAAAGAACTAATTGAAAAACATTTATTTTCCTTAACTCCACAAAAAAAAATAATTTTGTACAAAGAAATTGAGAAAAAAATATCTGGATTAAAGAAATAGCAAAACCAGTTAACTAGGTTTTCCACAAAAGGTTCAAGGCAAAGCCATTTTTTCGCGAACCTTTTCCACAAAAGGTTCAATAACTTTTCATCTAAATTTTTTTTATGAAATACTTTGAACAATTTTTTGAAGTGCTTGTTCTGTGCTCCGTGTATCAATTATAAAATAAGGTCTTGTTTTCTTTATTATTCTCATTAAGATAATCCTTCTTTCATGTTTTCCAAAAAGAGCCCTTATTTTGGCAATATTTTCAACATATGCCTGCGCAGGACTTGGAGAAGAATTAAGCATTTTTTTAATCGAATCCCTTTTTCTCAATAATTCCGTCGCCGGTAATCCTTTTCCCCTCAAAAACCAATCATTACTTTCTAAAAGCCGACGCGAAACAACAGGCCTATTTTTTCTTGTAGTCATAGTTAATAATTTAACAAAAGAAGAATAAAAGAATAACTACCAACCAATCAAAACAAATAAAAAAATGCTTTCTTTTTTGGAAATATTTTTTCTCTTTAAAAATAGTTTTGTTTTTACTAGTGTTATGGAACGTTTCCTATGTTTGGGAATAGAGTCAACTGCACACACTTTTGGTGTGAGTGTTGTTGACCAAGAATGCAATATTCTTTCAAATGAAAAAGATTCTTATACTACAAATAGTGGTGGAATGATCCCTAGGGAACTTGCGGAGCACCACTACAAAATTGCTTCAATTGTTTTGGATAGTGCACTAAAAAAAGCCGGTGTCGCATTAAAAGAAATTAATCTAATTGCTTTTTCCCAGGGACCTGGAATAGGGAATGCTTTGAGGTGCGGAGCAATTACTGCACGACAACTCTCACTAATGCACAATATTCCATTAATAGGAGTTAATCATTGTGTAGCACACGTTGAAATAGGAAGAAAACTTTGTAACGCAATTGATCCTGTTTTGCTTTACGCTTCGGGAGCAAACACACAAATTATTTGCTACGAAAATAATTATTACAGAGTTTTTGGTGAAACACTTGATACCGGAATAGGAAATTTTTTAGATACTTTTGGCAGAAAAATTGGAATTGGTTTTCCTGCTGGGCCAGCACTAGACAAAATGTATTTCTTAGGGAAAAAATTAATTGATTTACCTTATACTGTAAAAGGAATGGACTTGGCTTTTAGCGGTTTGCTTACTGCAACAACAAATAAATATAATGAAATTAAAATGGAAAAAATTTCTGAAAAAGAAAGAGAACAAAAAATAAATGATTTGGTTTACTCTTCTCTCCACAACGCTTTTGCAATGTTAACAGAAGTAACTGAAAGGGCTCTTGCTCACACAAACAAAAAAGAAGTTATTCTTGGCGGAGGAGTTGGTTGTTCAAAAGCTTTGCAAGAAATGGTTGGAAAAATGTGTGAGGAAAGAGGAGCAAAACTATTTGTTCCACCTAATTCTGTAATGGTTGATAATGCTGCTATGATTGCGTGGTTAGGAATAATAATGCATGCTCACAAAAATAAAACAACAATTAATCAATCAGAAATACTTCCAAAACAAAGAACTGATGATGTTAGAGTTAATTGGAGAAAATAAATAATTTAGCTTTCTTCATAAGCCCATTTTCTTTTCTTTTGTCCCTTACGTTTATGGCTTGCTACATAACCCATTGTTTTTGTTTTTCCATTAAAATAAAAGTAGATTGGAATTGAAAATAAGAAAATTATTACACCAAATATTATCAAGGGCATTTCCACACCAAAGATATCAATTTCTCGCCAGTACTGTGTTAAAAACATAAAAATGCAGAAAACTGCTCCAATTAGAGCTAAAACTGGCATTCTTCCAATATTCAGTGGAGAAATAAAGTTAATTTTCTTAGGGTTTTCTTTGTACCTAACCGCTATTAAAGAGGCATTTACTGCGAAAAACATCAAAAAAACGCCTAATGTCGTAAGATTTCCGAGTATTTCTATGTTTCCGGCAAAGATAAAAGCCATAGACAGTAGCCCAACAAAAAACACTGCGTACAGCGGAGTCTTTGTCTTTTTATCAGTATTTGCAAAGAAGCGTGGCAAAAAGTTTTGTTTTGCCATTCCATAAACCAATCTGCTTGCGACGACGAGCAAAATCAGTATTGTGTTAAAAGTTGCAAACAAAGCCATTATGCTTAGCCAGAAACCAAAGCCTGGATAAACCACTGTTTCAGCCACAAGCGCCAGCGGGCCCTGCGTTAAAACATTTTCTGCATTCGTTGCGGCAGCTAACTGGAGCGGAGAAACGGCACTCACCGCAATCACTGCAACCAAAACATAAATTATTGTTGCAATTAATAGCGACAAAATAATTGCTTTGGGAACAGTTGTTTTTGCAGAATTAACTTCTTCTGAAATATTTGCTATTCCCTCAAAACCAAGATAAGCAAAAAAAATCAGTGCAACACTTGAAAACAAAGCTGAGAATAATCCTATTCCTGTTACTCCGATTGGACCCTCAAGTAAATTTGCTGCCCCAATAAATCTAAAACCAAAAACAATTATTATTAGTAAACCAGCTGTTTCAACAAAAGTAGCAACAATATTTAGTTTAACACTCTCTTGTATTCCAAGAAAATTAACCAGTGAACAAAAAACAATTATCACAAGAGCTATTATTATTGCAGGTAATGGAAAAAAAAATTTAAAGTAAGTTGCAAAACCCCACGCCACAGTTGAAACAGAAAAAATTGTTGTTATTAGTGCAACAAAACCAATGAAAAAAGAAAGAAACTTTTTGTTAAAAGCTTTTTTTACATAAACTGATTCAGCACTTTCTTTTGGAAAATAAGAACTTAATTCGGCATAAGAAAATGCTGTGAGAGAAGCTATTATTGCTGCAATAACAAATGAAAGCCAAAGCAAATTACCGGATATTCCTGCAGCCGAACCAATTAGTGCATATATTCCAGCACCAAGAATTACTCCAACTCCATATATCACTGCTTGTCTTAGAGAAACACTTCTTTCAAGAGCCATAAAATCTCCCTACTTATTTTTACGGTGCTTTACTCTTATTGTTTGCCTTTTATTATTTGTTATTCTTCTAGTCGGAAAAAGTCTTTCTGCAGGAACAACTTTTTTTCTTACAAAGCTATCCCCATAAATTGCCCCAGTAAAAGGCTTTGTTTTTGAGAATAAAAATAAACCAACTGCGAGCAAAGCAAAAAATGAAATATAATTAAAGGGCCAAGGAACAAAATTAACATCGGGGTCCAGATAAACATAAATGCTTGTTGCAATCAAAATCGCAAAAACAAATTCTGCAAAAAGAAGAGCCACTACTTCCCTATTCATTCCGAAAAATTTTTGTTTTGCCGTACCAAAAATAACTTTTGAAAAATCTTTATGTACTTTTGCAACCATCTTGTCGCGAACAGAAATTCCAAAATAAATTACAATAAAGAAAATTATTGTTGCTGTTAACCACAAAATATTTTGAAAAGGAACCGTAGCATTAGTGAATTCAATCTGCCAACCATTAATCCTTATCCCTAAAACAAAGTAAAATTGTGCAAATATCAAAAGCAAAAGAAATATTTCTTCTATTACAAAGCGCATTGCGTTTCTCTCAGAAGAAAAAATTGATTTTTTGCCCACAAAACCTTTTCGCATGCTAAAATAAAAACAACCAAGTAATTAAATTTATGCTATGGAAGAATTTTTCGTTTTACTAGTTCTTTCTTTAATTACTAGAAGCCCATTTTTTTAGCGAAGAAATGGCATTAGTTAATTGTTCTGCTTTATCGGTCAAAGAGTACTCTGTTCTAACCTGTGCCCCCAAAACCAGTTGCTTTGTAATCAGACCATTCTTCTCCATTTCTTTTAAACGCATAGAAACAATTCTTGGATTAGAAGAAGGAATATCTTTTAGGATCTGATTGAAACGCCTTTTGTTCTTATTAGAAGAAATTGAATCTATTATCAAAAGACCATATTTTTTTCCAACTAAATTAAGGGCAATTTCGAGATAATTCACTTTTTGTGATACTTTAGCCATAAAAATACACTCCAATAAAATAACTATACAAAATATAGCTAGTAATCTTTTTAAAGCTACTTATTAAAATAGAGTAAACTCTAATTGAACTGGTGATTTGATGAATTGGATTAATTTTGTAAGTACACATCCAGGAAGTTTGCTTTTCCCAAGGATAGGGCACAATAAACAAAATTACGCAACTTGCCCCCACACGGAAACACTTGTGAGCTGGGTTAGGGAAACTGACAGGAGAACAAGCAATAATTAATTGATATTTGCACTCCCGGCAGCTTATCATATTTTAGAAAAAAAGAAAAAATAGTGGGTTTGGATTGAGGCAAGGTAGCGGGCAATTGTCCGCTACTTAATCTTATTTTTTATTAAAAAAAGTGAATTTTATTACTTTTTTTCAAAGAAATTGCTACTTTGAGAAAACTGTCGGATTACCGGAAGTAACCGCAATGCTTTCTCCCGTTACCTTTCCAGATAATTCATCCAGTAGAAGAAAGATTATAAGTGAAAGAACATCTTTGTATTCAATTTCTTTGGCAAGAGCAGTCCTTTTTACATAGTGGTTTATCACCAACTGTCTTATTTCGGGGTCAAGTACATCTTTTTCCAAGCGAGAATCAGTCTTACTAATAAGGCCTTTATCGATGGCTTTTTTCTCAAAATACTCTTTGTTCCAAATACCCGAGAGCACACCAATCTCTTCATTTCCAAAGAGATCACCTGCAAGAACCGCGTTTACTCTTATATTGTATTTACCTAAATCAAGAGCCCAACTTCTAGTCATCATGCACTGAGCCTCTTTCGCCACACCATAAAGAGAAGAATTTTCTGATGCTCCGCGCGCAGAAGCGGAACTGATATTTATTATTGAACCACTTTTTTGTTTTATCATTTGTTTTGAAGCAAATAGTGCATTCAAAAAATAACCATTAATATTTATTTCATTTGAGAATTTAATGTCTTTTGGCAAAAGAGAATCTATTGCACCAAGCCTTGCAATTCCTGCACAATTAATCAAACCATCTATTTGAGAAAATCTTTTTGTTATATCAGAATATGCTTTCTCTAATTGTGCTTCATCCGTAACAGAACATATTATCGGAAGTGCGACTTCCTTTTCTTCATCAGAATTAATTTTCTCTGCAAAAGAAGTGGTTTTTTCACTAATGTCAATTAAAGCAACCTTTGCCCCTGAAGAGATTAAACCTAGAGTAATGGCCTTGCCAAGGCCTGAAGAGGCACCTGTAACAACAATTACTTTTCCAAGCAAAGGCTTTTTTTCAAAAAAAAGATTGTTTAAATCCAAATAATTTTCAGACATATTTAATTTTAGAAATTAAGGTTTTTATTACAATTGAAATCTTATACATAATGATATTTTGTCGTTTTCACAAGCCCTGTTTTATTCCAAAAAGCCCATAAGTAGCTTTATAAACACGCCACCCCCTAAATATTTTACCAACGCCAAAAGCGTTGCAATTAAGAAAAAGGTGAAAAATTAAATGGCTGAAGATAAATTCGGTAGATCTATGCACAAAGTAAAATGCTCTGAGTGTGGACAAGAAACTGAAGTGCCTTTCGAACCAGATGGAGAAAGACCAGTTTATTGTAGAGATTGCTACCAGAAACATAAAAAACCAAGAAGAGATTTTAGTCGAAGAGACAACGATTACTGATTACTAACTTTTTATTTTAATCAAATAATTAGTTTCTGATTAATCAATCTTGGAAAAACTATTTCTATTTTTTTATTTTTTTTATCACTTTCCTTGCGAAAGCAAGGGCTTATGAAAAGCTAATTTACTTTATTGATGCAGTTAAGAAAAAGATTTTTTCAAATGAATATCGATTCTCAAATTTGTGTTTTTCAAGTTCCTCCAAAATTTCTTCATTTGAAAAAATCGGGGTTTTCAATTTATCAGCAATTCTTTGTTTTAAATCATTTAATTCCTTTTCACTTAGCGTTCTATCAATTGGCTGTAACATTAGTTCATCCAAAAACAATTCTTTTTTTGAAAGAACTTTTGGCAACTCTTCTTTTGGGGGGGTTTTCCAACGACTAAAACCAAAATCTTCGGGAAAAGCGAATAATCTTTTCTGTGCTTTTGAGAGAAAAATATCTTGTCCAATAGTCAAAGTAAATTTACTTTCACTCGAAAGATTCTTTGTTATTTCAACTAAATTTAGTTGGTCAAGGAAAAGAGATTGTAATTTGAAAAAGGTCTGGGATAAACGAAACATTGCATCAATTTTGTCTTTATCAGATTTTTTCTTCTCCAAAGAAAGAATTATTTCATCAATAACAGCAATTCTATTTGAAAGTTGTTTTCTTCTCTGAACAAAATTATTAAACTCTGCTTTTACTGCGCTGATAAAAATTTCTTTTTCCGAACTATTCAGAGTAGTTTCTTCCCCACTATTAATCAAAACGAGTTCCTGCCCATACTTAATTTTTGTTACTATGTTGTTTCTCAGTGCTTCTCGAACAAACTTTTCAATTGATAAAAATTCTCCAAAAGAACTTTTTGCAAATTTACCTTGTATTTTCTGTACAGACAATAAATTTGATTTTAGTATTTTGGCAGATCTAAGTGCCAACAAATACTGTTTTGCAATTTCTTTGCTAAGCAAAGAAAAATCATCTTCTACACAAAGTTCTTTCCAGCCTTTAAAGGAATTCGGGTAAATCTTTTTGAAGAAACGAAGTACCGCATCAAGCTTTTTTGGGACATTCATGCGCTTAATATCTTCATTTCTTTCATAGGCAGCCCCACAACTCAAAAGCTCTGCAAGAGAACCAGTATCCTCTTTTAGAGTCTGTCGATCAACAAAAATCAAATTCTTGTTTTCATCAGCAATTTTCAAAACAGCTTTGAAATAATTCGGCTCTATTTTTTCATCTGTAAGTAAACGCGAAACAAGTTCCGAGGGAGCGTAGTAATAAATCACTGCTTGTTTATGGTTTTGATAGCTTCTCAAAAGGCGCCCCACTTTTTGCACAAAAGCCGTTGGATTATACACTGGACTTGCAATTATACCATGAGAAGCATAAGGAAAATCGATCCCTTCACCAAGAGTCCCTACAGAGATAAGTACATTAAAATCTTTTTTCTCAAACTTCTTTTTTATCCTATCAAAATTTCCTTTGTAATTGTATTCTTCTGTTTGGGAGTGATAGGAACGTGAAACATTTTCGTGAAAGGTTTGTTTTAGCATCTCATCAAGCAAATCAGATTTTTTTATTCGATTAACAAAAACCAGTGTTTGAAGAGCTTTTTTTGTCCCAATAAAAAAATTATTTTTCAATATTTTTTGTATTCCAACAAAATCAATATTCTTTGAAGTAAAGTGATCCACGGCGTCATCCTCATCATGCAAAAAATCATCATAAGCATTTTCTACAAAATCAATATTTTTTTCATGGTCTTCCTCTGAAGTGTTTTGTATCTTATTGAATAGTGGTTTGTTTACTGAATAAAGAATTATTTTGAAAACCGGATCAAGAATTATTTTATCATTTAGTGCTTGTGAAAAACTATAAGAATAAACTATCCCCCCTAAATTAAAATCAGATTTTTTTCCTTTTTTTCTTGGAGTAGCCGATAAACCGAGTTTATAGTGAATAGGTTCATCCGGAAACAAATAGTTTTCTGAGGTGTTATGCATTTCATCAACCACCAAAAACCACTTATTTTCTTTCCAGTTTTCTTGTTCAAAAAACTGTTTTATCTGGTGGAAAGTAGAAATAAACACTTTGTGTTTGTGAATATAATTCTGAACTGTTTTGTATGCCTGAACAACATTTTTACTTGAGATTTCATACAAATCACTTTTCTTTATTGATGTGTTCAAAAGAATAGCTTCTTTCCATTGTTCAATAAGTGTTAGACGCGGACAAACAATAAGAACTTTTAATTCACTATCCTCTTCGAGCTTATCACAAAAAGCTTTTATCGCCAAAAAAGTTTTTCCTGCACCAGGAACCGCCTGAATAATTCCTTTGCGATGATTATTCCATTGAAGAATTGCTTTTTTCTGCCAGTCCCTTAAATCAGGACCTGTGTAAAGGCGCATCAAGAAATATTCAAAGAAAACAATTAAATTAGTTTCTAAAAAAATTTTCTTTATTTTTTTTCGACGTGTTTAAAAGATAATTAGTTAATACAAAAAATTGAGTTTATTACAATTAAAATACTAGGAATTTACTTTACTGCAATTAAAATACAAAGAATTAGCTTAATTACAATTAATCTTTATTGCAATTAATTTACCCATAAATACTACTATACAAGACAATTAGTTTTTTACCTTGGCAATTCAAAAGGTATTTATTCTCCATTATGTAATAATACTGATTAGTTGTTGAAGTAAAAAAGGATTTGAAATTTTTATGAAGAAAAAGAATTCAATTAAATTACTTTCAATTGTAGTGCTTGTTGCGCTAATCTCACTAATTTTCTTATCAGGATGCACTGAAGAAAAAATAATTGGTGGAGATAAAGATGAGGGTGGTTGTTTAATTGCTGCAGGTTATTCTTGGTGTGAAGCAAAACAAAAATGTTTAAGAGTTTGGGAAGAACCTTGCGAAGGAGTTGCTTGCACTATGGATGCAAAATTATGTTCTGATGGAAGCTATGTAGGAAGAACAGGACCCAATTGTGAGTTTACTCCTTGCCCAGAAGATACAAATTGTAATTGCCCACAAGGATATGTTCAAGATGGAGATGTTTGTAATCCAAATTGCTATTACAGCAATCCCCCTTGTTTAGCTCCTTCAGTT
>CAYODU010000017.1:0-14331 GCA_964402905.1 uncultured archaeon | reverse complement strand
TTAATTAAAATTGGTTTGAGCACTATTTATTACTCACATCCAATTGTGTTACTAACCAACATCACACTACTAAAAACAGTAGTGCTCACTTTGAACAATGTGTATGGCAAAGCCAAGACACAGTTCTTTTCTAAAAATCCAAAAACGGATTTTTAACATTGAAAAATTGAATCTTTGACTTAACAAAGGTCTTCAATACGAGAACTTGCAATCAATAGTCGCAAAAAGCATTGCTAATTCGCAACCACTAATTCAATCTACTCTTGCAATTGCGTCGTGAAAAAATCACAACGTGCCACCAGGCAATCAAATTGCTATACATATAGCTACGCTCAACATTTATAAACCTTACTCAAAGTTTTTTCTCTTTTTACCTCTTGAAAAAGTTTTAGATCAAACCCAGCATTTTTGTTATGAAAAAAATGTAGAATATTATTAGTATATAACCTTCCCAGCGAGTTACTTCTTTGTCTTGTGTAATAAAGAAGAATAGTACTGTTGCCCCGAGTAGAACAGCAATCAAAAACATTGGTACGTTAAAAACAATTGCGCCAAATAAAACTGTTCCCATTAATGCAGGGAAACCAATGACTGCAAGAATATTGAATATGTTTGAACCTATAATATTTCCAATTGCAATTTCTGCATTTCCTTTTCTTGCAGCAGTCAAACTAACAGTTAATTCGGGGAGAGTTGTTCCAAACGAAAAAATTGTTGCTGCAATGATCCCTGTCCCAATATTAAATATTTCTGAGAGATGAATTACTGATTGGATAGTATACTCTGCACCAAAGTAGATTAGTACTGCACCTAAACACAAATACAAAACAACTCTTTTCCTCAAAACCTTTTTCTTTGCTTTTTTCTTTTCTTCAATTTTGTTGTCAGTGCTAATAGTGTAAAACAAATAAACAATAAAGAAAACTATTAGTAAAAGCGATTCGGGTAAAGTAATTATTCCATCAAAAACAATTAGCGCACCAAGAAATGCTGCGGCAACCATTATTGGTAAATCAATATTCAATAGTTCTCTTGTCAAGCGTATTTTTTTACTCACAATTGCTGCTAAACCTAAGATAAGCAAAATGTTTGAAATGTTTGCACCCAAAACATTTCCAATAATAATTTCTGGAGCCCCATAATAAACAGATATAAAACCGGATATTAATTCAGGTAAAGAAGTTCCGAAAGCAACTATTGTTACACCAATAATAAAACTACTCATACCAAAAAATAGTCCGACTTCTTCCGCCGCATCAGTAAAAATACTACTTGCTTTAATCAGAACCGCCAAGCTCACAATGAAAACAATTACCCAGAAAACCATTTCAAGCATTTAAAATCAATAGAAGTATTCGCTTTGGGATATTTATTTATGTGCTTTTTGGAAAAAGCTCACAAATTTTATTATTTCTCAAATACAAAAAAGCAATACATGAACCTTTTAGAAAAAGGTTCGCGAAAAGAAAAGTGAAATACTTTTAGAAAAAGGTTCGCGAAAAGAAAAGTGAAATACTTTTAGAAAAAGGTTCATGAAAATCTATTTCTCAAATACAAAAAAGCAATACATTGAAATCTTTTCTTTTTGTGGCAAGTGCATATTTATGCTTTGGCTCATGGTTTGAATGAATTTTTTATCTTTGATTTTGAAAGGCAGAAATTCTTTTTCTAATTCTTTTGTTTTCAAAAGATTCACGTGCCCACGCGTTTCTATTGGCGGATAAAATAATGAAACAAAACTCCAAAAATAAGATTTCTCTAGAGGTATTGTAACAATAACTTTTCCATTCTTTTTTGTTACGCGTTTTATTTCACTAATTGCTTTTTTCCAATTTTTAATGTGCTCTAAAACTTCTGTACACAAAACAAAATCAAATGAATTTGATTTGAAAGGAATTTTTTCTGCTGTTGCAACAAAACACTCTGCCCTTGTTTCCTTTGCCTTTGAAATAAAATCTGCTGAAACATCAAAACCAAAAACTTTCTTTGTTTTTTTCAGAGCTTTTGATAGATAGTATCCTTGTGCACAACCCACTTCAAGAAAAGAATCTGTTTTTTTTATGTGTTTCATTTCTTTTTCAATAAGTGTTTCCCTAGCTTTTCCGCCAAGAAGTCTTCCAACAAAACTTTCATAGTAAAATGATTGGTTATCTGTTCGTGCAGTTATTTTTTGCTTGCTCATAATTTTTAAAGGTGACAACAACTTTATAAACAATATTTTGTTCCTATTAACTTATGGATGTGGCAAGCCAAAACAAATCTTTTTCACTAAAAGAAAAACTCTTTGCTTTTGTAGAATTAGGGAGACCTGTTGAGTGGAGCAAGTCTCTTTTGAATATGTTTCTCGCAACCATGATTGCTTTCTATGTTTTTGGAGCGCAATTAGATTTCTTTATTTTTGTTCTAGGTTTTATTGCAGTTGCTTTTCTTTGGTCTGGTTTGTATGCACTAAATGATTATACTGATCACAGAATAGATTTGCTTCACGAAGTAAAAAAGAAGCGTCCTCTTCCAAGCGGAAAATTATCTCCAAGGCAAGGACTTGCTTTTTCAATGATACTAATTGTAATATCTTTTCTAATTGCACTGACATTGGGTGGTGGCCTAATTGTTTTGTGTTTACTTGCAATGCTTGTAAATCAATTACTTTACACAATGAAACCTTTTAGATTAAAATCAAGAAAAGTCTTTGATGTTATTTCGGGTTCAATGGTAAATCCTTTTTTTAGATACTTTTCTGGAATGGTTTTATTTGTTCCGGCAGGAATTCTTTTGACAACTTTTAATCCAATATTGCCAATAATATTTGTTGTTGGAATACAGTTTGCTGGTTACTCTTTGTATAGATTATTCTCAAAGAAACACGATAAAAAAGTTAATATGAAAAGTAGTGTTGCTCTTCTCCCAGAAACACTAATCAAAAATGTTTCGTATTTTGTAATGGCGATTGCAGCTCTTTCGTATATTGGTATTTTAGTTAACGGAGCTACTCTGAAAATAAAGTTTCTTGGTTATCTTCCACCCCAATATCTTATTGCGGTGGTAATAGTAATTGCATTTGCTCCACTTCTAAAAGGAGCAGTTGTTTCCCCAGATAAAGCTGATATGAAAAAGAGTTATAGATTGATTTACACAGCAAATATAATATTTGTTTTAGCAAATGCACTAGTCTTTTTCTTGTTCCCGTAAATAGCACAAGTAAAACTATCTTTTCCTCTTTGACATTAGCGCGAAAAGTAATCGAAAGCAAATGCAAAGAAAAGCTTTTTGTAATAATATAGTAACTGTTTTATGGTTAGCTTTACTGCTTTGCTCTCTTTCTCAGATACCTTTTTTTTCTTTTTCTACGTCTCTGTTTTTTCTTAGTCCATTTCCAACGCTGTCTAGAGCGTGTCTTTTTGAATCTGCTAGTATCCCTTGATCTTGTTGCCATTAGCTCACCAAATTAACGATTTATTAATGAAATAATCAAAGTAAAGCTTTATAAATTCACTTATTTTATGGAACAATTATACCAATTATCTCTATTTTTTCTTCCCAACAAGCAGCTCTGCTATTTCAAGCTTTTCTTCTTCGCTAAGAGAGCTAAAAATATTCTTTATTATTTGTTTTTGCTGTTCTTTAGGCAAATTCCTGAAATAATTTAAAGCCATTTCTTCAATCATTTTTTAACACCAAACCCTTTTTACTAATCAGTTATTTTACTTAACTAACATAAATTAATGTATAAAGTAAATTAATAACTTTCCTACCCGCTTTTTTTACTGGTACTTTTTCTTTATAGCAGCTCTAACAAGACCAAAGAACATTGGCGCAGGTTTTTCTAGTTTTGATTTTAGTTCTGGATGTGCTTGGGTAGCCACAAAATAAGGGTGCTTTTCTTTTGGCAATTCAATAAATTCAACTAGTTTTTCATCTGGTGAAAGTCCACTTAAAATAAGTCCTTTTTCTTTTAGTATTTCATGATACGCTGGATTAACTTCAAATCTATGCCTATGTCTTTCAAAAACTTTTCCAGAATTGTATAGTTCGCGAATTATTGTATCGTTATGTATATTTGCTTCATATGCGCCCAGTCGCATAGTGCCTCCTTTGTCAACAACTCCTTTTTGTTCGTCCATTAAAGAAATTACTTTGTCGTTTGTATTCGGTTTCATTTCAGTTGAATCCGCATCAAGCCCACATTCGTTTCGAGCGAACTCAATTACTGCTGCTTGTAAACCAAGACATATTCCAAGGAAAGGAAGATTATTTTTTCTTGCAAACTCAATCACACTTATTTTCCCTTCCCAACCCCTATTTCCAAATCCACCAGGAACAATTACACCATCTACCCCATTTAATACAACTGCAGCATCCTCTCCTTTCTCTATCCGCTCAGTATCAATCATTTCTATATCTAGTTCTGTTTTCAAATTAGCTGAACAGTGTCTTAGTGCTTCAACAATACTTGCATAACTGTCTCCAAGCGCAGTGTATTTTCCGCAGACCCCAATTTTAATTTTTTCTTTGTTTATGTGACACATTTTTTCAGCTAAATCATTCCACTCTTTTAGACCAGAATGATCTGTCCTTAAGCGTAATTTCTTCTCAAGTAATTTATCAAAACCTTGTTTCTTCAATTCACCCGGGATAAGATAAACTGATTCAACATCTTTTCCTGTGAAAACATTTTCTTCTGGAAGATTACAAAACAAACCGATTTTTTTTCTTATTTTTTCTGTTAAGTATTCTGAGCAACGACAAACAATTGCATCCGGCCAAATTCCAATTTCATTTAATAGTTTAACACTCATTTGAGTGGGCTTTGATTTTTGTTCATTAACTCCTTTTGGCACAGGCACATAAGATAAGTGCACAAACATTACGTTTTCTCTGCCTTGTTCCCAAGCGAGTTGCCTAACTGCTTCAAGATAAAGAGAATTTTCAAGGTCACCCACAGTTCCACCGATTTCAATCAAAACTATATCAGCTTTCTCTTCTTTTGCAATGCTATAAAATCTGTTTTTTATTTCATCAGTAACATGTGGAATAAATTGAACTGTTTTTCCAAGAAAATCTCCTTTCCGCTCTTTTTCAAGAATTGATTTGAATACTTTTCCCATTGTGAGATTCCAATCGCCCTTTGCAGAGACATTCATATAACGTTCATAGTGTCCGAAATCCATATCGCATTCGGTTCCATCATCCAGAACAAATACTTCTCCGTGTTCCACAGGATTCATTGTTCCAGGGTCAACATTTAGATAGCCGTCACACTTAATTGCAGCGCATTTATGATTAGAAGAAAGAATTTTGCCGATAGAGGCAGTAAGTATTCCTTTACCGAGTCCGGATAAAACCCCACCAGTAACCACAATATATTTGGGCATTAAAAATTAAGAGACAACTAATATAAAAAGGTTAAGTGTGAAAATAAAAAATGTGTTTTCTATTGCTTTTATTCTTTGGTTATTCTATTTGTAATGTATTTTTCTCTTGAATGAGTGTTTGTGCTTTGCTTTAGTCAATTTTCCTTTAGAGTAATTATAAATAATCGGTTTTGCGAAAGGCATTTCAAGAAAAGGTATTTTGTCATCAGCTATTTTATCAATATATTTTATTATTGCGCGCATACTATTGCCGTGAAGAGAAACAATTACATCATTTCCTTTTCTTAGTTCTGGAATAATTTTTTTCTCAAAATAGGGCACAACCCTTTTACAAACATCTTTTAGTGATTCACCGTGGGGAGGACGAATATCATAGCTTCTTCTCCACAAAAAAACTTTTTCTTCACCATATTTTTTTCTCATTGCATCTTTATTTTTTCCTTGTAAATCCCCATAATATCTTTCGTTTAGTGCTTCGTTACAATGAACAAGAATTTCTTTTTTATTAGTGAAATGTTTTTCCCATTTTTTTTCTTTTCCTTTTTCATGAATAAAAATTCCTGTTTTCTTTTGTTCTGATAAAATAATAAGTAGAGTTTCTTGTGCTCTCTCCAGTTCTGATGTAAAAGCAATTTCTAAATCAATTTTTCTAAGCTTTTTTGCGCATTTAATTGCTTCCAAGATTCCTTTTTCACTTAGAGGCACATCTACCCATCCAGTGAATTTATTGTCATTATTGTAAATGCTTTCTCCGTGCCTAACAAGAACTAGTTTGCTCATACTATCAATAGAAGAAAATGCCTTTCTATAATTTAAAGCTAACTTATTCAAAAATTAGTAAAATTTATTTTATTTTGAATCCAGCAGCCACTAAAATTGGGAAAGTTATTGTTGCTTCTCCCCAAACCTTTACTGTATCATCATTGTGAGCAGATTTTCCCCAGCTCTTTGCTTCTTCTGGATTGGCTCCAGCATTACTTCCTTCACCTTCATAACCAGTGTTTAAGTAAACAGTATAATCGGCCCCTTCTCTTGTCATACAAGCATTCATTATGAAGTGCTTTGGTACACTTCCCCCAATTATTATCGCACCGATTTTTTCTTGTGATAAAACAAAGTCATACATTTCTTCTACTTCTCTAACCATATCCACAGCAAAATCTGAGTGCTCTTTTTTGAAGAAATATAAGTGGTCTCCTATAGCCCCATCATTTAGCGGTTCGCAAAGAATAGGAATATTGTTTTTGTAGCACCAATAAGTAAAACTTTCTTCACAATTTTTCTTTCCATTAATTTCTTTTCCAAGAGCTTTTACAATACTTGTTCCAGTTATTGTTTTACCATTCTTTTTGCTTTGTTCAAAAACTTTTTTTATTACAGAATTACAGAATTTTTCAAACCAAATATATCTTTCATTTGGAACAAATATGTTTCCTGTTCTATTAACTCCTTTTTCCCTTAATTTTGCCCCATCAGCTTCAAAAGAACCATGCAAAAAAGAGCCGTGTGTCTTAATTATATCTTCTTCAAGCCCACCGGTGCTAGTTACAACAAAATGAACTAATTTGTTTTTTACAAGATAAGTAATAATATCGCGTATTCCAGACGTGCTCATATTTGAGGTGAAACCAAGGATTATAGTAGCTTTTTCTTTTCGCATTTGTTTTACTAAATCAATTGCTTTCCCAAGATTGGTTGCCTGAAAACCAGTATCTTTAAATGAATCAAAGAACTTTTTAGAATCAAATTCTTTCTCAAAATTATAGCCTTTTATTTTACCAGAGCCTATTTCAGAGCTTTCTCTGAAAAGAATTTTTTTTGCGTCTTTAATTGTTTTATCCATCGCAACACCAAATTCAAAGCAAGTATATAAGAAAATGATGTCTGTGAAATGTTTATAAACCACTATTTCGTTGTTCTTTTATGATAAAAAACAGTAAATTGAAAGAGAAGAATATTCATTCTAGTGTTATGAAAAAAAATAAAAGAGAGGAATGCGATTTCTGTAATTTTGTCTCAGGTAAGTGGAAAGAACACAGAAAAAAATATCCCTTTGAAATACTCCACGGAACAAATCTCACAATTTCCTTTTTATCAATTGATTTTCCAATGCCGGCAAAAATGCATGTGCTTGTTATACCAAAAAAACATTATGTTAATCTGGAAGATATTCCAAGAAAAACATTGCACGAATTAATTGAGCATGTGTCCTTGGTAGCAAGAGCAATTCGCTTAGAACATGATGGTTGTAACATTTTACTTAATGATGGGCGTGATGCAGAGCAAAGCATTATGCATGCACACTTCCACTTGGTTCCAAGAGATAAAGGCGATAAAATAGAAATAGAACTTTGGAAAAGAGCTCAAATAAAACAAAACGAATTTGAAAATCTGAATGAAAAGATGCATTCATTAATTATTAAAGCTAAGTCAAAAAAGTAATGAGTAATACTCAAACAAAATAACCTTCTTGTGTTTGCTGAAGGATTAGTATGATTCAAAAGAAATATTTATCTTTGACATTCTTTTATTGAAATCCAGATCTGATTTTCTTTCCTTTGATTCAAAAACAGTTGTGTATAATCCTTCCCAGAACAAGAACCAACCAGCAGGCTCTCCAATTACTGCTGCTAGAGTAATAAAGAAATTTAGTTTTGGGAGCTCTTGTAAAATGAATGTTGTTAGAACCATGAAAAAAACACCGAATAGAACAAATGTTATTCCTTGTACTAAAAGTCTTTTTCTTTTTGCGTCTAAAAGATTATAACGATAAGTAAAATATTCTTTCAATCTCTTTTTTATTATTGATTCAGCGGTTTTATTTCTTTTGTCAGCTGGCATTAAAAGTTTTAAGTCAATTTTTCCGGATAAATTTTCTTTAGCAGATTTTTTTGCTTCAATTAAAAAATCATCTGAGATTGAGCGCTCTGAAAATGGTCTTGGATCAAAATCGGAAAAGATTTCAGTGTAAGAGTCCATCCACAAACTTATTTGGGATTTCTCAAAAAGCTCTTTTTTCTTGTCTTCATTAGTAATCGGCATGTAAAATCATCTCATTATTCATTCAATTATTCACTTCAATATCCCTAATAATGCTCTTTTGTATATATAAGATTTTTGAAGAGCTTTGGGTAATAAATTTGTTTTGAAACGATTAGTTAGCAGTATTTCTTCTATTACCTTATTATTTCGGTTATTTTATTTTTTCTAACTCAAATGGTGTTTCTTGGTAAACATAGTAATTAAGCCAGTTACAAAAAAGAAGATTTGAGTGTCCACGCCAAGAAACAATTGGTTCATTTTTTGGATTGTTTTCAGGAAAATAATTCTTTGGAAAATCTATTTTCATTCCCTTAGCCATATCTCTTTCAAACTCTTTTCTCAGTGTATCCGAATCGTACTCCGAGTGCCCCATAATGAAGAATTGGTCTCTTTCCTTGTCTGCAACAAGATAAACACCAGATTCTTTCGATTCCGAGAGAATTTCAAGTGACTTTACTTTTAGTACATCTTCTCTTCGTATTTCGGTGTACCTTGAATGCGGAACAAAAAAGGTATCATCAAAACCCCGCAAAAGCTTGACATGCTTCTTATTAATTGTGTGAGGAAAAACCCCAAACATTTTTTTCTTTAAAGGATATTTTTTAATTCCATAATGATAATATAGTCCGGCCTGTGCTCCCCAACAAATATAAAATGTAGAAGTAACATTGTGTTTACTCCACTCCATTATTTCTTTTAACTCTTCCCAATAATCAACTTCCTCAAAATCCAACATTTCCACAGGCGCCCCTGTGATAATCAAACCATCAAATTTTCTTTTTTTTATTTTATCAAAGTGCTTATAGAAAGAAATTAAATGTTTTTTTGGAGTGTTTTTTGATTCATGACTTTTTGGATGAATTAATGTAATGTGAACCTGTATTGCTGTGTTCCCAATAAGTCTTAGTAATTGTGTTTCCGTGGCAACTTTATCCGGCATTAAATTCAATATAACTATTTCAAGCGGACGCATATCCTGTTTAATAGCCACTCTGTGTTTTATAACAAAAATATTTTCTTCTTCAAGAGTTTTCGCCGCAGGTAACTTATCAGAAACATTTATTGGAATAAATACTCACCAAAGAGAAATAAAGCCCTTGAGTATAAAAAAGTATTCCCTAAGGGAAATATACTTTGTTTATTTCCGCAATCCGATTGCTTTTAAGTTATATTTAATGTAAACTAATAATAGACAAAGACTAATTATTGGGGGGCTTTTTATGGAAACAAAGTTGAAAATTTTATCCGAAGACGAAATACAAAGTAATCTAAAAGAAGTAAGTGGCTGGAAATACCAAGACAATAAGATAAGCAAAGAATTTGATTTTGACAGTTTTATGGATACAATTGCTTTTATAATTAAATTAGCCCCGTTTTCTGAAGCAAATGAACACCATCCAGACATACATATTTTTTACACAAAAATAAGATTTGATTTACAAAGATTTGATGTCGGTGGAAAAGTTACAGACAAGGATTTTCTAGTTGCAAAGCAAATAGAAAAATTGTTTAGACAGTACAAAGGCACAGAAAAAATAAGGAACTACTCTGGATTATTCTGAGTAAATTAAAAACAAAAACAATTAGAAGACAACACTAGAAAAACACTTTCCCGTTCTAATACACTAAAGTTTATTCAAAATATTTTTCACGTTGGCAGTTACTTTTGTAAATGCCTTGTTTTCTTTTTCTGCCCAAACATAATTTTTATGTTCCGTAATTTTAACTTCGCCGTTTTTTACTACCTCAATTAAAAAGTTGAATTGGCGCACTTTCTTTTTGCTTCCTGAAGAATAGTCAAAAACCCCCAAGTATTTTAAAAAATTTTTAAAGTCAAGATTAGTTTCTTCTTTAAGTTCGCGGATTAATGCTTCTTTTATATTCTCGCCAGACTCCATATTTCCACTTGGCAACTCGTTTATGCCCCCCATAAAATCATCTTTAGGCCTTTCAAGCAAAAGAACCTTATTACCATCCTTTATGACTGCTGCCACAACTATTTTTTCAATTCCTTCTTTTTTCGCCACAGACAACAATTCTTTAAGAAATTCTGAACTTATCTCTTTCAATTCTTTTATAGCGCCAAGTGCTTCTTTTGCATACAATGGAATTTCTTTGAATGTAAGATTATATTTTTTTAATTCACTAATTTTTACCCATTTATAATCGGTTACCTCTTCTTCCTGTAAATTAATTTCTCCACTAATATATTTGCAGGCAAAGGCAATGATAAATGAATTTTTAACAACCCTGTTTCCTAATTGCTTCACAATTTTTATTTTAATATTAGCTTCTTCCATTGCTTCCCGATGCACGGTGTCAATAATTTGTTCGCCTTTATCTAAATGCCCTCCAAGAATACCCCAAGTGCCAACATCATTTTTTAATAAAAACAATTCATTTTTATCATTGAAAATAAAATTAGCAACTCTAACCTCGAACAAGTCATAACCCATACACAACAACACTGCTTTAACATATAATAAAGTATTCAAAAGCACATTAAGCTACCACCCACACAAGCGCAGCAAAACAAACTTTTTTTAGCAGATAAATGTCATTTGATATATAAAAAGAAGCACTATAAAATCAGAAATCCCACTGCCGGGAAAGCAACAAAAAAAATTGATATTATCTTAAAAAAATCTTTTTCCCAACAAATCTTTACCCTAGATTGGGAGAAAAAAGTTGAAGATAATTTTGGATTCTTTTGGGTAAAACCCTCTAATGATTGGAGTGTATTTGCAGTAGCACAAGCAAAACATCCCCCAGAATTAAACAAGCCTACAAATTTTTATTTATTTGACTCTAAAGGAAATATTTTGTGGAAACAACCAACTGAAAACGAATGTTGGGGAATTGATATTACACCAGATGGAAGCAAAATTATTGCAGGATGTCATGATGAAAAAGTTTATGCTGTTGATCGAACAGGAAAATTATTGTGGACTAGTTCTTTTAATTCGATGATTAGAAGTGCATGCATTTCTGAAGATGGAACAAAAATTCTTTCTGGCCCAATGCCAACTTTATTAGATTCAGCAACAGGTGCAAAACAAGAACTAAATTGGCAAGGTGATTGGTTAAGAAATTGTGCATTTTATTCGGACAATTCTGGATTCGTTGCTGGTGCAAGAGAAGTAACAGGTTTTGACATGCAGGGGAATCAAAAATGGACTCAAGTAATTGGTGAATTTCCTTTATTTATGAGCGTCGACAATCAAAACAATACTTTTGCAACAGGAAAAAGCAGAACCCTTTTTGCTTTTAGTCCAGCAGGAACTATTTTATGGAAGCATAGAATTCCTGATCATACCGCAACGGCTGGTGCGGTTACACCTGATGGAAGCAGAATTGTTGTTGGAACTGTCGGAGGAATGATATATTTGTTTGATGCACAAGGAAACTTGCTATGGAAAAGAGGAACTGGGCAATTTCCTGCAGGTGGGCCAACAGGGCATAATGCTGTTGCAATTTCAGATGATGGTAAATTAATTGTTATTGGAACAGCACCACAAAATTGTGTAATTGCATATGATGACACAGGGACATTTGTTTGGGAAAATTGCATTGAACCTGATACAACTAATAAAGATTTTTTACTTGGAGTAATGAATGTACAGATTTCTCCAGATAAAAAAGAAATAATTGCTGTGTATGGGGATAATTATATTAGAAAATTCAAACTTGGTTGATAATCTCAAAAACTAAAATACCCCCGCCGAGAGATAGCCGTTATCGTTTAGTTTAACTCTTTTTTAAAGAGCCTCTCGGTTATAAAACTATAAAGTTATAAAGTCTTTAAAAAGGTTATTATGTAGCAATTATCTTTTCTTTAGAAAGTCTTCTCTTGATAACCCACTTTGTTTTATTATTGCATTTAATGTTCCTATTGAAACGGGATTGTGATTTGGAACAGTTATTCTTCTATGTGGTTCTTCTGTTTGCCTTAGGATTAGATGACTTC
Source organism: uncultured archaeon (assembly GCA_964402905.1). GTDB lineage: Archaea > Iainarchaeota > Iainarchaeia > Iainarchaeales > JAAZKV01 > JABIDZ01. The sequence continues at coordinate 1,950 of CAYODU010000017.1, read as the reverse complement.
CGGTTTGATGGTCTAATTCAAAACCTTGCTTTTCAAGAATTTTTAAAATTTGTTTCCCAGAAAGTTGTGGAAGTTTAGGCATATGTTTCAACCACTTCTTCAGTTATTGAAGGAGGAACTGGTTCACCATGTTTTTCTAAACTTGCAATATATCCACCCATAGCATCCTTAATATTTTCCAAAGCCTCTCTTCTTGTTTTCCCTTCACTAATACAACCAGGCAATGCTGGGACATTAACCACAAAAGTACCTTCTTTATCTTCCTCAATAACAACTCGATATCTCATTAAACCACCTAATACAATATATGTTCCAAGTTTATTTAAATGTAATTGAAGTACAATGCCAGTTGCTGTGTTGTATAACTCTTAATTTTTGAGCCGTTTGGCTCTGTTGAATATTTAACCAGAATAAAACTACAAGAACTATTAATGAACCTTTGGGAAGCATCAAAACCATCAGTAATATTTGTTACACACGACATTGACGAAGCAATATTCTTAGGCGAAACCTTGCTAATCATGAGTGAACGACCCGGCAAGATAATAAAAGAAATAAAAATTGACCTACCAAGACCAAGAAACACAAAAACATTAACTAGCAAAAAATTTAACGAAATCAAATCCGAAGTCCTACAAATCTTAAACAAGAGTTAGGTACTACGCGATTTTTCTAAATACTTCAAGTCAATTAGGTCATTTTGAAATCTTAGTTTAGATTTACAATCAATTAAGTTTTCTAAGGACACAATAGGAACTTTCAGTCCAACTACCTTCCTTTTTCCACTTTGAATCAAAAAAAGCGATAAATTAAGTTTTTTCAGCAAGTTGCCTTGAAGAGTTGCTGAAATATAGTAATTAATTACTTTTTCAATCTCTTTTCCAACTTCTTATAAAAATCTTCACTCAACTTTTCAGTTTCTTTTAAAATTGGAATCATGTACCCTTTTTCTTCAAATTCCATTAATCTTTCGTTAATGTAAGTTATCCAAACATCTTCTCCTTTTTCTGCTTGAGATTTTATTTCTTCTAAAATTATTTTCCAATTAGGTTTTTGTTTTATTATTTCTTCACAATCTGTTTTGTCTCCTTCTCTTTCTGTAATTGATTTGAAAACAAAAATATCTTCAATAGAAGCAGAAAACATTTCAAATTTCTTTCCTTCAAATACACTTTCACTTCTTTGCACCATTTTGTCAGAATAAACCATTTTTCCACAAACTTTTTCTAAAAACAAATCAATTCGAAAATCTTTTCTTTCAAGAACTGCAGAAACTGTCAATCTATGTCCACCCTCTGTCAAAACAGTTTCTTTAAAACCAATTTTTTTCAAAACAGAATAAAGTTCTTCATATTCTTTTTTCTTTTTAACAATTAGATCAATGTCTTTTGTTGAAGATTTCAGTTTGTGAAACATTAATGCTCCACCACCAATAACAAAAACACTAACTTTCGCAGAAAGTTTAGAATTAATTTCTTCAAATAATTCATTCATTTTTTTTATACTTTGAATCATAACACACCATACTCTTTTGCTTTTTCTATAAACTCTTTAGTAGAAGGCATTTTATCAATCTCTTTCCCAGCAAATATTAATTGAAACTCTTTAACTAGTCTTTTATCAAAAGATATTTTATTCTTTAGGGCAAAAATACCAAGAATCACTAACAAACGATAATCCCAATTTTTTTCAACAACTTTTAATGCTTGGTCATAAACTCGTTCCTCTGAAAACCTTTGCTTTGGCAGAATGTAGTAGTTAGTTTCTGGAAAAACCTTTACCCCAAATTTTGAGAAAGCAGAAAAAGCAGCTGGACTCGCATCAACGCGTTCTTCTGTTGAAAAAAGAACTTCTTTCTCTGATTTATAATAAATAATAGAATTCTTTGGAATGCGTTTATCAAAACTCATTTCTTGCTCCCACAAAGAATTTAAAAAATCTAAAACTTCA
>CAYODU010000016.1:0-14565 GCA_964402905.1 uncultured archaeon | reverse complement strand
CTATTAAGTGCTTTTAAAGATAATCGTTTTTTTTAGAGCTGTGTTTGCTGACCAATTATTACATTTAACTCAGTGTGATGACGCTTTGCTTCTTCCAAAGAAAGCATATAATTTTTACCGGTTTTGTGAAAGTGCTCAAAAGAAACAAAGAGCCAACCGTGGCGCGGGATTTTCCAAGCAATAACAAAAATCGCACCGGCTTGTTTTGCCCAACCAACTTCCTCATCCATATTTATGTGCGGAATTGCTAGGTACTTGCCTTTCCAAGCTTTGCACTCAAAAGCAATTATTTTTCCTTTTAACAAAGCCACTACATCTGGGCAAGGCAATGGGTTTACTCCAGAACCAGCAACTCTTAACACAGCAAAACCCCTATCAGAAAGGACTTTTATGAGTTCTCTTTCAGCATTTGCCCCTTTATTGTAATGAGCCATAAAAACACAAATATTAGAGATAAATGCTATTTTAAGGCAAACTGCGGGGGGATTTTTAAACTAAAGTCAAGGAAAAAGATTTATATCCTTTTAGTTAGGAAAAATATATATAAGATTGAAGGATTTGTTTGTGTTAGAAAAAACAAATTTACATTTAAAAGTTTCAACTGGAAAACAAAGGTTTTTAGCAAAGTATAATGAAATAGAAAACAAGTTATATGTTGAAACAAAAAGTAATCCTGAAAAAGGAAAAGCAAATAAAGAAATTTTAAAAGAATTAAAGAAAATTTTTGGTTTTGAAGTTACGCTTATTTCAGGGTTTAAAAGTAAAGAAAAAATAATTGAAATTAGTATCCAAAAAGAAGATTTGAAAAATATCTTATTTGGACTAATTTAATCTAACACAACCTAGTTCTACAATCTAAAAAGATTTGAATAAAAAAAAATTATTCAATCAATAAAAAATTTATTGAAAAATAAAGACAATAAAAGTCATTAAAAATTAAATTCAAAGGAGTGAATATAAATGGCAAAAACATATTTAAGCACAGTAAAATACGAAATACTGGCTAGCTACGAAATTACTGGAGTAGTAGAAAAACCCGACATTGTTGGGGCAATTTTCGGACAAAGTGAAGGACTTTTAGGTGAAGACATGGACCTAAAAGAATTACAGCAAAACGGAAAAATCGGAAGAATAGAAATAAGTGTTAACAAGGGAAAGGGAACTACAAAAGGAGAAATAATAATACCAAGTTCTCTTGATCAAGTAAAAACAAGTATTTTGGCTGCGACACTTGAAACTGTTGAAAAGGTTGGTCCGTGCGAAGCAAAAATAAAAATATTAAAAATCTCTGATACAAGAAAAGAAAAAAGAGAACAAATAACAGACAGGGCAAAACAACTTTTGGAAAAAATGCAAAAGTTTGAAGGCGTTGAAAGCAGTACTCTAGCAGAAACAATTAAGAGCGGAGTTAGAACAGGGAAAATAATTTCGTTAAATGGAATGGATGCGGGCCCCGAAGCAATGGCTAGTGAAGAAATAGTAATTGTTGAAGGTAGAGCAGATGTTCTAAAACTATTAAGCTACGGAATAAAAAATGCCGTTGCAATGAATGGAAGTAATATATCAAAAGAACTTGTTGAGTTATGCAGAAAAAAGACAACCACTTTACTTGTTGATGGGGATCGCGGAGGAGAACTAAATGCAAAAAAACTTGCTTCACTAACAAAAATAGATTTCCTCGCAAAAGCACCTGATGGAAAAGAAGTTGAAGAACTAACTCAAAAAGAAATTTTGCAGGCGCTAAAAAGAAAAATGCCTTATTCAAATAATAGCTATCAAAACAAAGCATACGGAAACGGTTACACTGAAAGAAATAACTTTCAAAGAGATGGTTTTCCACAAAGAAACAATTTTCAGAAAAGCAATTACAATAACCGCTTCAACCCAAGACCAAATTTCAACTATAGGACAAATGATAGAATACAAGGGAATTTTCATGCGCGCCCAATGTTCAACAAACCACTGTTTGTCCCATTCAACAAACCAGCAACGGGTTTACCAACAATAGAAGCACCAACAAACGTTGTTAGTGTTGAAAGAGAAATTCCAAAAGAAGCACCAAAAGAAGTGTTGTCACTGAAAAAAGACTTTGATAAAATAAAAGGAAAATTAAAAGCACGTTTTCTTGATTCAAAAAACAAAAAAATAAAAGATGTTGAAGTCAAGGAAATGCTTGATGCCTTGGAAAAATCAAAGAAAAAAGTTTCAACAATACTCTTTGACGGAATAATAACAAAGAGACTGCTTGATGTTGCAGAAAAAAAAGACGTTAAAACAATTGTTGGAGTAAGAAAAGGTTCAGCAAGCTCTGACAAGATAAAAACATACACATTATAAATAAATTAATAAAATCAGAAAAAGTTTTTTGAATAGGAAGAAAGCTTCCTATTCAAACTTTTAAAAAATTATTTACAATCTCTTTTTCCTGAAAGGTCTAGCAACAAGCTCTATTTCTTCAACAGGAACAACAATTGAAGCATTGTTAAACAAAAACAATGCAAACAAGAATACTATTGCCCAAACAAAGAAAATGCTCACAGGACCAAGGAAAGCTGTCCAGAACTGCCTAGATGTCAGGCTGGTTGCAGCACCTGGTACTTGCGCACCAGTTAATTGATACAAAGAATTTTTACAATCTTGGTATCTCATTTCAGCTAAAAGCGCACTTGGACTATCAAGAGAATCAAGTTCTTTTACACCTGAAAACTCTACACACTTACCAAAATCCTTTAAAGATTGCCAAGAATCAAACATCACTGCACCTGATTGTATAAGCATTAAAACTGCAATTACAATCAGAAACGCGCCTATTAATCTGGGCAACTGTGCTTCTTTTGAACCAATTTTAAACAAAACCATCTTTCTCAAAGAATCACCCTTGAACAAATAAACAAAAAACTAATATATAAGCTTTTTCACAAAAATGTTTTCACGAATAAGCAAGAAAAAAAGTTGCCTGGCTAAAGAAAATAAAAACAATGGATTCAAAAAAAATTCGAATTAATTGAAAAGTCAAGGTTTAAAAATAAAGCGTCCTTGAAGATTTTATAGTAAGCTATTCTTATGCCAAAGGCATAAAATTAAATTTTGGGCCGGTGGTCTAGCGGCTATGACATCACCCTTACAAGGTGAGAGTCGACGGTTCGAATCCGTCTCGGCCCACTAAACAAAAAACAAACTTTTAATACTAGTTCTGGCTTTCTTATAATTTATGAAAGCGATATCCATAATCATTATTACAATTATTTTTCTTTGCTTCGCCGGAAATGCTTTTGCACAAGATTTTTATCCAACAACAATCGCATCCCTTACAAGTGAAGTTACTTTACACGGCAGTGGAACAATAAGCGGTTTAAAAGAAGGAGAAAATGTTAAATTCCAAACACTCACTTTTCAAGAATCAAGTTTTCAAAATGTAAATATTCTAAAAGAAGAACTATACATTAATGGAAAGACAATTTCTCCAGAACACAGTCTTGATGAGTTTGATAACAAATATGTTACTTTTACAATTCCCTATAATGGCAACTTTGAATATGAACTATCTGCACAAGTGCAAACAAGTTCACTTGTATACAAAATGACTGATTATAATATTACAAGTGATTTTCCAGATAACATAAAAATATTTTTGAATAAGAGCGAAAAAGTTGAAAGCAATTCAAACGAAATTAGAACTATTGTACAAAGTAAATTTCCAAATAACAGTTTTTTAGAAACACTAAATGATACAGTTTTTTGGGTTAATGACTATGTGGAGTACACAAGTGAAAATGATTTTCAAAAATATTATTTGTTACAACGATCAGCAATAGAAACACTAATTGATAAAAAAGGTGTTTGTGATGAATTTGCTAATCTTGGTGCAGCAATACTAAGAGCAAAAGGAATTCCAACAAAACTAGCAATCGGAATTACTTTTGATGGAAAATCATGGGGAAACCATGCTTGGCTTAATGTATTCCACAAAGACTTTGGTTGGATACCCAGCGACCCAACATTTAGAGAATCAGGTTTTGTGGATGCAACACACATACAAATCGGCTCTTTTGAAGATGTTTCCCAATCACTGGCAAAAGCAAGTTTTCCAAGCACAACAAATGTTAATTTTCAAACACAAACAATCCCAGATGTAAAAATAATTAATACTGAATATTTCAATGAAGTTACAATCAGCACCGATTCAAGCGAACTAAAAACAAACCAGTGGAACATTGTTCCAATAAAAATAAAAAATAATACTAATAGTACAGTAACTGCCCCAATTGCAATAAAAGAAAGTTACAATGAAATATTTTTTGATGAAAAAACAAAAGCAGTAATCCTAGAACCCCACCAAGAAAAAGTAGTTGAATTTAAAATATACCCAAACATAAGTCTTGATCCCACACAAATAGCAAAAGGAACAATAACTTTTCATTCTTTGGATGCCCCTTACTCAAAAGAATTTACTATAAGCCCAGCGCCAAAAAAAGATAACGGCGAAGTAATAGTAAAAGATATTACTCCAATAACAACACAAGAAACAATGCAAGTTGAAATAAAAATAGCTAATTATAGTACAGCAGATTCAAAAGTTAAAATTACAATAAGCACAACTGATACAAATAATAATTGGGAAGAAACAATCCCTGCATTTTACGAAGAAACAATAGAAAAAGAAGTTTCATTCAAAGAAACTCTTTACACTGTAAAAGTAGAAACACAAAACCAAATATACACCCAGTTAATTAGCCCCTCACAACAAAAAATCGACATTATTGAAATTCCGCACGAAACAGTAGTAGTACAAAAAATTAATACAGAAAATAAACTAAATACTATACAATCACTAATAGAAAGACCAGAAATAATAGTTTTCGCACTAATGCCTGCAATTGCAATAGTTCTGCTGGGGCTGTTCGCAGTAAAGAAAAGGTATGTTTAAGGAACATTTAAAAGAGATTTCTAATCAAACTTTTTTTATAAAAAGAGTTACTTGCAAAGTGAGTGACTTTTGTTCAAACAAAACAATGCGACCATAGTCTAGTGGTTATGATTCGTCCTTGCCAGGAACCTTTTTAATAAAAAGCGTTCACGGAAAAAATTCCAAATAAAACGATTAAAGAGGCTTGCAATTAGGACGAGGCTTGGGTTCAATTCCCAGTGGTCGCATAAAAAAATTTATTGTTATACAAAAAAAGTTCTTGTTTTTATTTTCTCTTTTTCTTTGCAACTCTTTTCTTTTTAACAACTTTTTTCTTTTTCTTTGCAACAGAAACAGATTTTCTTTTCACAACTTTTCCTTTGCTTAAAACTTTTCTTGCTAAAAAATGTTTTATTGTTCTTGTTGAAGCACGGTGCTTTTCAAGCTGAGAATAAATTTCTATTACTGAATAACAAAAACCAACAAGCACTGGGGCCAAAGCAAATAACATAACTGCTTTTGATGAAATGGCATAAGCTACTGGCGGAATAAAATACAATAGTAAAATAATATTTAGTATTGAACCCAATACAAGGCACACTACAATAAATAATACTAAAAGTGTTCCGGCTGAAAAAATTAATCCCAATAAAATCTGCCAAAATTTTCTATGGGTTAAATGCCAAGACTCTTTTACTGCGCCTTTCACAGAAACATCTTTATTGTAAAATACTATTACTGAAAAACAAAGTTTTACAGAATTATAAATAACAGTTATTAGGTAACCTGCAGCAAAAATCAAAAGTAATGCAAGCAAGATATCTTTTTGTCCAAAAGAATAATAAAAGTAATAAGAGAGTAATGCTGTTCCAACTAAAAGTAATAGTTGTGTGTAACGATAAGATTTATGCATGCTCCAAACGAAAACATACCACAACTTAATTATAACAACAAAAATCGTGTCAATAAACCTCGTCAAAGAAACCTTTTTTGTGCGAAGATTCTTTTTTTCAAGACACGCAGTAATCAAAACAAGAAAACTAACTATTAATGCAATAGACATCACATCGTATAACAAAGCAACAGCCGTTACTATCCATACTGAAAAGAAATTCATTTGGAGCATTGAGGGTACAAGAAAAATAACCGGAAAAGCTAACCAAAAGAAAATTAAAAACCAAATTACTTTTTTAATAGAAATCCACTTGTAGGTAGAATTGATAATTGCATCATAATCCATGCTAATTAAATGGTTTTACTTATTTTTAAACTTTTTCTTATGGAAAAAAATGCATTTAATGGAGAACCGAGTTAATTTCTTTTTTTACTTGTTCAAAAACTTCTTCAATTGATTTACCTGCATCAATAATTTTTATGTTTTCATTTGGAAGTACTTTTGGCAAATCCATAAAATATTTTTGTAAATTAGAAATAAACTCTTCTCCACGAAACTTATCAGTTTCCCTTCGTTTACCATCTTTTGCAAAAGAAATTCTCCTAACTGATTCTTGTGGAGAAAGAACAAAAATAAGTGCGAGAGATGGAGCTAAAAAATCTTTGTGACGCGAAAAAACTTTTTCAAAGTCCGTGCCCTGGACTGTTTGGTAAGCAATACTTGAGTATTTGTATCTATCACACAAAACAACAAAGTCTTTTTCTAAAGCGGGCTTGATTATTTCTTCTATGTGCCACCCCCTATCCTTTGCAAAGAGCTCAAATAATTCACTTTTGAATTCATCACTTGACTTTTGTTTTTTGAATAATTCTCTAATCTCTTTTCCAAAAGGTCCTTGGGTAGGTTCATCCGTAATCAAGATATTATCATACTTCTTGTCTTTATCAAAAATATATTCAAACACTTTTTTTATTTGAGTTCCTTTACCCGAACCAGGTAAACCATCAAAAACTATAAAAGTTCCAGGCATTTTCTCCACCAAATAATCCTTATTAAAATAATGGGCCCTCATATTAAAAAGAATTTTGTTATTAATAACACATATGGCTTGTTGTGTAACAATAAAAGGAAAAGAAATACGGGAAAAACTAAAAGAGGTAAAGAACTCTGAAAGATTTTGGCTTCCACTAGTGCCTGAAAAAGAAAGTGACAATGTAATCTATAAAATTGTTCACGTTGAAAAAAGCAAAATTCCCCCTGCAATACACACAAAAGATTTAGACATTTATTATATCTTGAACGGAAACGCTAAATTTACTTATAAAGGAAAACTTGTTAATATTTATAAAAAAGAAAATGACATTGATGACACAACATACCGTGGGGAAAGTATTAAGGGAGGAGAGACTTTTGGAATCGAAAAAGGAGATTTAATAATAATACCAAAAAACACTCCGCACTCAGTAGACGCAACTAATTCAAGTATCAGTTTCTTAACAATCAAAACAAAACAACCAAAAAACACGACTAACGCTAACCTTTAAAAACGCAACTAAAGAAATTTTATTTAATAAATTAGCAAAGCTAATAAAAAAAAGCGTCCGTGATGTAATGGTAGCATAAAAGCCTTCCAAGAACCTTTAAAAGGCTCGCGACCTTGCAAAATATAATTTTGCGGGGCATCGTAAAAGCTTTGAGCTTTTACAATGAAGAATTTGCCCTTTGCTTTTGCAAAGGACAGAAAGCGAGTAGCTGAGGTTAGCTTTTTGTCAGGGTTCAAATCCCTGCGGGCGCATAAACTAATTTTGGGAATGCAACACCTTTCACTAAAGGGGTTGCGGCGTTAAAATCCCTGCGGGCGCATTTAAAACAAAACCTTAAAACTACTTTTTCACTATTTCTTTAGATGGATTTTGAAATTAAAGAACTGACAAAAGAAAATCTTGAAGAAACAATAAGACTTATAGAAAACATTTTCACACTAAATATCGATGATAAAGACCATCCAAGAAAATGGATTCCAGCAAGTCTAGAACCAAAAACAAAAAAAAGCAAAGCACTTTACAAAACTACTGGGTGTGCAGAAATCAAACAATTTGTTGCGATTAAAAACAAAAAAGTAATAGGGGTAACCGGTTACTTTACTTTTAAAAAAGATTCAACAGAAGCGGATTGGCTTGCATGGTTTGCTGTGGAAAAAAGCCAAAGACAAAAAGGAGTTGGAACAAAACTTTTACAGTTTGCAATAGACAGCGCAAGGAAACACAATAAAAAATATCTTCGGCTTTATACTAGCGAATCAAAAGAAGAAAGAGATGCACAAAAATTATATGATCGCTTTTGTATAAAAATAGTTAAAAAAGAAAAGTCACCATACCAAAAAGGGTCTATGATAACCTACCGAGAACTAACTCTTTGACGCTTACCACAGCTTTTAATTAACTTCTAATTCTAAAAATAGTATGAACGATAGAACGCTTGTATTTCTAGCTGATGAACAAAATGTTTTGCTCGCAATGAAAAAAAAGGGTTTTGGGGCAGGCAAATGGAATGGTTATGGTGGGAAAGTAGAGCCAGGAGAAACTATAGTTGGGGCGGCAGTACGAGAACTAAGAGAAGAATCAGAAATAAGTATAGAACAAAAAGAGCTATTGGCTCTTGGAGTAATGCACTTTGTTTTTCTTGAAAAACATGAATGGGATCAGGATGTACACATATTTCTTTTAGAATCTATGAAAGAAGCAAAAGAAACAGAAGAAATGAAACCAGAAATTTTTAGTAAACAAAAAATTCCTTTTTCAGATATGTGGGAAGGAGACGACAAATGGATTCCACTAATACTAGAAAAACAAAAAATTGAGGCAACACTTGAATTTACTGGGGAAGGAAATTTCTCAAGAATAATATTTGAAAAACCATTCAAAAAGATAATTGAAAAAAAATGAAGATGATTTTTATGAAAAAAGAAAAAAATACTAAAGAGAAAAAAGTTAGTGAAAAACAAAAAATTGCTTTGGAAAGAATTTACAGACTCTTTGAGCTTGCTGAAAAACAGAAAGATGAGAAACTTGTAAAGAGATACTTAAAACTTGCAAAAAAAATAGGCGAGAAAACAAATGTTTCTATTCCAAAGACACTTAAGAAAAAGTTCTGTAAAAAGTGTTTTACAATGAATGTTAAAACAATTGAAAAAAAGCCTTTTTTATTAGTTATTTGCGGAAAATGTGGTTTTGAAAAAAAGTTTTCTTTAAAAGAAAAAAAACAATAAAAGACACCCCCCGTGGAAACAAATGGCAAAATGCCTTATTTTGGCTCATTTGAAGAGAAAAAAACAAGCTTTATAAATGTTCTTTAGCGGGAATCTGTTATAAGTGACTTCTAGCTTTCTCGCAAGAGATTAAGCATTTAGCACTGAAAAGTGAAAAGGTGAGTTAATGGGAATATATGATGTTCCGGCAAAGTATTTGTTGGAAGAAACCGCACAAAAATTGTCAACTGAAATAGAAAAACCAGCTTTCACAGCATACGTGAAAACGGGTGTTCACAGAGAAAGAGCTCCCCAGAGACAAGACTGGTTTTACATGAGAATGGCTAGCATACTTTACAGAACATATAGATGGGAAATTGTTGGAACAGAAGCACTTAGAAGTTATTATGGTGGAAGAAGAAATCGTGGAGTAAAAAGAGAGCATCGATACAAAGCAAGCGGAAAAGTAATTAGAAGCGCAGTACAGTCACTAGAAAAAGCAGGTTATTTAGAAAAAGCAAAACCAAAGGGAAGAAAAATTACAACAAAAGGATTTAGATTACTTACAGGCATTTCAAAAGAAGTAGAAAAAAATATGGAAGCCGGAAAATATGCTAAGAAAATAAAAATAATTAAAGAAGATGCAAAAGCAAAGGAAGTTCATGACGAACTTAGAAAACAAGACCAAGAAAGACATAAAAAACCTGATCAGGCACTCCACAAAGATAAAAAGAAAAAAGAGGGTGAATCAAAATGACTAGCAACAAAGAAAAAGAATTCAAAGACTTTCAGATAAGTGAAAGAAAAAAAATCGGTTCGGGTTTGACTAATGCTCCAGTTTGGTTAATGCAAAAAGCTGGTGAAAGAATATGGAATTCCAGACAAAAAAGAACTTGGAAGAGAATTGATCTTGGAAAAAGATATATAAAACACAAAACAAAACAAGGAAAAATAACCATTAAAGGTGGAGACCACAAGTAGGTGTTATAGATGGCTAAAGAATACAAAGAAAAAATAATTAATGTGAGATTCAGAAGAGCTTTTGAGAAACCAGCTACAAAAAAAGCAAGAGCAGCTCTATTTGAACTAAAAGAAGCTGTGAAAAAAGAGACTCGTGCAAAAGAAGTTTTTGTAAGCAATGGAGTAAACAATGCTATTTGGGCTAACGGAAAATTCAAATGCCCAAGAAAACTTAGTGTTAAAGCAATAAAAGACAAATTAGATGCAAGAATTTATCTCCTAAACGAAAAAGTTGAGGAAAAAGAAGACAAATCAAAGAAAAAAACAAAGGAAATTAAAAAAGAAGATAAGGGTTCTTCAAAAGAAGAAGTTAAAAAAGAAACAAAAGACGAGACAAAAAAAGCTATGCCAAAAGAAGTTCCAGCAAAAAAAGAAACAAGTGACACTGAAACGAAAGAAGAAACACCAACAAAAGAATAAACTACGAAAGCATTTGAGATAATTGAAAAGAAACAGTTTTTTGATTTGACTTAAAATTATGGAAATAAAAAGGATGAAACTGCTTGGCTCAAGCTATGTTGGTTTGTTTTCAATTGCAAATGACTCTATTTGTTTTGTTCCTTCATCTGCAGAAGAAAAAGCAATAAAAACAATTGAAGAGTGCCTTGATGTTAAAGCAATTAAAACCACTATTTATGATAGTTCATTGCTTGCGGTATTTGCAAAAATGAATAACAAAGAAATAATACTACCAAGCTATGCTATGAAAAGAGAAATAGAACTAATTGAAAAAGAAATAAAAGTAAAAATAATTAATACTGAACAAGCACTTGGAAATCTAATGGAGCTAAATGACACTGGAGCAGTAATTTCAAATACATTAAAAAAAAGTGCTGTTGAACAAATAAAAAAAGAAACAAAACTAAATATTTTACAGACAAACCTTGCAAAAACTGATGCCGTGGGTTCTTCACTAATATTGACCAATAAAGCTTTTTTAGTTAGCCCAAACGCAGAAAAAGAAGAAATTAAAAATATAGAAGAAACACTACATATTAGAGGCGGTTCTTCAACAGCAAATACAGGAGATTCTTTCATAAGAAATTCTGTTTTAGCAAATACAAAAGGCGCTGTTGCAGGAGACCTTACAACTGGATTTGAATTAACAAGAATAGATGAAGCATTGGAGGGATAAGATGAAATTATTTGAAGTAAAAGGAACATACAAAAAAAGCACTGAAGCAAAGAAATTCACAAAAAGTGTTAAAGCAGAAAGTGAAAAACTTGCAAAAGAAAAAATCTTCTCACAAATCGGCGGAAAACAAAGAATTCCAAGAAGAATGATTATTATTGAGAGCGTGGGGGCGAAATAATGGCACAATCTTTCAGCGAAAATCAAATAATACAAATGGCTCAACAAGAAGACTCAATGCTTTCAAACAAAAAAAGTTATTTGAATAGTTTGAGCAACATTTTGCTTGATACAATAAAAACAATTGAATCCCTAAAAGAAATACAAAAAAAACCAAAGAAATTAATGATGCGACTTGGGGCAGGGGTGCTTGTTGACGTAAAAATAGAACAAACTGAGAGCTGCCAAAGAACATTCTCAGAGAAAGGTTATAAAAAAGAAAAGATTTCTGATACAATAAAATGGCTTGAAGACAAAAAAGAAAAGCTTGGCGAACAACTTACAAAAGTAAAAAGTGATATCGCAACTTCAGAAACAAGACTAACAGAATTAATGAGCATAATAAAACAAATCGAAGCCGAGAAAGCAAAAAATATTAGCGTAAAGTAAGTGAAAATAAAATGTTTGGAATACTCAAAAAGAAGTTAACTAATTTTGGAGACAAACTCAAACATAAACTAGAGTCAAAAAGTCCGGAAAAAGAAGAAGAGAAAAAAGAGATTATAGCAGAAACAGATAACGAGGCTCCTGCAAAAAAAGAAACAAATGTTAAGGTTGAAGCAATTACTGAAAAAATAGAAGAAGATAAGAAAACAAAAACTATTAAAAATGAAAAAGAAGTTAAAGAAAAAATAAAAGAACAAGAAAAAACTGATTCTTTAAAAGAAAATGATTTTCTGGATGAAAAAGAAAAAAGAGAATTTGAAAAAATACAAAAAGAAATTGAAGAAGAAGAGAAAACTGTTTCTAAGGAAAATAAAAAAGAAACTTTTCAAGAAAAGGGAAAAGATAAACAAGAAAAAGAAGAGCAAATAGAAGTACAAAAGAAAGATGCTGAAAAAGAATTGGTTGTTAAAGAAAAAATTATTTCTGAAAGAGAACTTTTTGAAGAAGATGAAGAAACAGAAAACGAGGAAGCTGAACTAGAAATTATTGAAGAGAGAAAACAAAAAGAAATTGCAAACGAGAAAAAAAGAAATATTGAAATAAAACATTTTGATGAAGATAAAAGAGAACTAAAGGCAGATTTGAGAGCAACAAGCAAACTAAAAAGTATTTTCTCAGGGAAAGTTGAGATAAAAGAAAAAGATATTGAAGAACTTTTGTTTGAACTTGAATTAAGTCTTATAGAAAGTGATGTTGAACAAGATACTGCAAAAGAAATAGTCCAAAAGATAAAACAAAGAATTGTTGGAGAAAAAATCTCTCCAAAAAACATTAATGATTATCTAAAAGAAGAGATAAAAAAGATTCTTTCAGAAATGATGGAAACAAAAAAAATAAATGTTTTAGAAGATGCCAAGAAAACAAAACCCTACAAAATACTTATGCTTGGGCCAAACGGCGCAGGGAAAACCACTTCCATTGCAAAGCTAACAAACTACTTTCAGAAAAACGGCTTGAGCGTTATACTTGCCGCGGGAGATACTTTCCGTGCAGGTGCGATAGATCAATTACAAGAACACGCTGATAAATTAGGGGTAAAAGTAATTAAACAACAATATGGGGCAGACCCTGCAGCAGTTGCATTTGATGCAATTAAAAGTGCTGAAGCAAACAAAATTGATGTAATAATAATTGATTCTGCAGGCAGACAAGAAACAAACAAGAATCTTATGGAAGAACTCAAAAAGATTGAAAGAGTTGCTAAACCTAATTTAAAGATTTATGTGGGCGAAGCCTACACTGGACAAAGCTTACTTGAAATGGCAAAAGAATTTGATGATAATATTGGCATTGATGGATTTATTTTAACAAAAATTGATGCGGATGCAAAAGGCGGAACAACGATTTCTTTGTTATACAAAATAAAAAAACCAATTATTTTTATTGGAACAGGACAAGGATACGATGATTTCCAAGAATTCTCAAGTGAATTCATTTTGAATAGAATAATTTAGATTTTTTTAATAAAAATTTTCAAATTTGAACTTTTTGCCCACGCAAAACACTTATTCTTTCTTTTATGGGCGGGTGAGTATTAAACAAGCTTTTTAGCCAAAGTCCCTTTGTATTTTTCAGTGGATCTGCAATGTATAAGTGTGCTGTTGCTTTGTTTGCAGCTTCTAAAACCTCTGTATCCTTTGAAATTAATTCTAGTGCACTTGCAAGTCCTTCCGGGTTACGAGTTATTTCTGCTGCACCCGCATCCGCACTAAATTCTCTTTTTCTTGAAATTGATAAACTAATTAGTTTTGCAATGATTGGAGTTAGAATAGCAAGTACCAATGCTAAAACAATTAAAGCAATTTCTATTCCGCCGGAGTTCTTTGAATTACCTGAACGAAAAGAACCAAAGAGAAACATTCTCAATAAAAAATCAGAGAGCATTACTGCTATGCCCACAAGCACTGTTGCAACCGTCATTGTTCGCACATCATAATTTTTTATGTGAGTTAATTCGTGTGCAAGAACACCTTGTAATTGTTCTCTATTCAAGCGTGACAAACAACCTATTGTAACACACACAACTGCATGCTGTGGATCTCTCCCAGTAGCAAAAGCATTTATTGCTGAATCATTAATAAAAAATATTTTTGGTTTGGGAAGACCTGATGCAAGACAAAGCTCTTCAACAATATTATGTAATTGCTTAAATTGCTCCACTGTGGCTTCCTTTGCCCCAGAAGCAGCAACAACTATTTTATCTGAAGAATAATAAGCTACCACTGCAAAAACAATTGTTAAAAAACCAAATATTGAAAAAATAAAAATAAAACCAATTCCAAAAACAAATTCTAGTATTGAAGAAAAAACATAAGCTAAAAAACCAATTAAAATAAAGAATGCGAGGAAAAGAAAATAAGTCATTTTCTTATTCCTTGATATCTGTGAATAAAAATCAATTGACATAAACAAAACCCTTACAAAAAATATGTTGTTAATCAGATTAAAATACTTTACCTTAATGGCAGGAAAACTCAACCGGGGCCCTTACCATATAAAAAATATTAAAAAAAGAAAAGCTTCTCTGAAAGATGAGCAATTGCCCCTACAAAAAAATTATTTGCTTAAATCAGAGAAGTCAACTTTAACAACTTTTTTTTCTGTTTCAGCTACTTGGAAAAAATCTTTTTGATTTTTCATATTAAACATTCCTGCAACAATATTTGTGGGGAATTGCAAAATCATTGTATTCCACTTCA
>CAYODU010000015.1:0-15021 GCA_964402905.1 uncultured archaeon | reverse complement strand
CTTGGCGGTTGTAAAGAAATGATAGCAAAAGGAATATTACCCAATGTTGCTATATATTACCCCCTACCAAATTCTGTATTTCAAGATCTTAGACCCCTTGGAACAAAAGAATTAATTGAATTTTATTTAGAATTAGGCGAGCTATACAAAGAAAATAACAACAAAATAACACGTGGATGCATACTTGTATCCGAGTCAGGCGCCAGAAGCACTATTTGCAATGAAGTATACAAAAACTTTCTAAATAAAGACAACTATAATGAAAAGCAACTCGAAGAATTAATGTGATTAAAATGAACAAAGAAGGCATAAATAAAAAAAGCAAACTTATAATCATAGGGGGGGCAAGAGGGACCGACAGCTTCCTTGTTTCAAACAGTTTTTACACAAGATTGAAAGACTTTGAAATATTGTACACTGGAAAAATGCTGAATGATATAGCGCATAGGTTTTCAATAAACTCTCTTGATGATGCTAGTCTCATGAATTATTATAAATTCATTGAGCCATCGATGATTGACAAAATCATAACTTATTTATCAATGAAAAATCTAATAATTGAAACACACTATCATTACACAACTCCAGGAATAACAACAAACGCACTAAGACAACTTGGACAGAAAGCAAGCAAGATTGCACTAGTATTAGTTGAATCAAATCCAAGAGTCATTTACGAAAAAAATTTAACAAATAAAATAAAATGGTACAAAAACATAAAAAATATTGAACAGGATATAATTTCCAACAAGGATTATTTTTATATATACAATAACATATTAAATAAAATAACAGATGTGAAAAAATTTAGAATATGCCCAACACTTAAAAATATGAACAAACAAGTAAATTTAGCAATAAAATTCTTAGGTGATTAAATACAAAAAAAAATAATATGGATAGGTGGTCCAAAGGGAATTGGTAAGACAACCATAATTTCAAGAGCATTAGGCGGAAGAACAATAATTAACACTGGCGCCGCTGCAACTAGAATAGAACGAGAATTATCAAAAAGAAGTGATTGGGAAAAACTGAATAGTAGACAAAAATTATTACTAATTAACCGCGCATTAATAAAAATGTTTACACGACATTTACAAGAGCACAATTATCTAATAATTGATGGACACTATAGTTACCAAGGGAGTGGTCTCTGGCCAGAAGCAAGTTTGAAAAATCTTTCGAGAAAAACGGGTGCTGAATTTTTATTAGTTCACCTTACTGCGCCACAAAAAAGAATATTTGAAAGAATACTTAAAGATGTTTTAAAAAGCAGGTGCACCGAAGCAAGCATAGTTATAAATGATGTTTTATTAAATAAACATTTCTATGAACAATACCGCAAAGTATTGGGGAGGTCTACAACAGTACGTGGCATAACACTTTGGAACGAGTACATTGAAGAAACAGCAGCACTATTAAAAGAATTCGTTGATGATTTTTTGGCAGAAAAATGGAAAAATACATTTTTAGTAAAAACCGAGGTTAGAAAATGATTCATTGCGACGCAGTAATAACATACCTTTTTAGCAAAGATCTTTCAGAAGTATTAATGATTGAGCGTGTAAAAAACCAGTATGGTTTTGATTGGGGATTCATCTGTGGAAAAGTTGAAAACGGCGAAACTGCTGAAGAATGTGTAAAAAGAGAGATTAAAGAGGAGTTGGGTTTGACAAACATTACTTTGTACAAGATAAAAAAGATTGCAAAAAAAGAAGATAATGAGACTTTCTACCATCATTACTATTGCGGAATATTAGATAAAAATACAAAAATCTCTTTTCAAAAAAGTGAAATAAAATCAATACAGTGGTTTAGTCCAAAAAAATTGCCAAAAAGCATACCTGCAGATAACCCTGTTGAAGGCATAGAAAAACTACACAGATTACAATAAACAGTTAATCAACCATTTAGTTGATTTTTTTTCTACCGCGACAATATTAATGGCTTTGAGTGCATAAGTATTATGCAAAGTAATGTTATTGAAAAAATTGTTTCTTATTCAAACGAAAAAGATATTTTTGAAATAATTGAAAAAAACTTTTCCAACCACTATTATTTTGTCAGACACAACACCAAAACAAAACAACTTTTTTTTAAGAATTTTGAGCTCCCAAAACAAACTAGTTTTGAGGCAATTATATGATAACTGTAATACAAAACGCTTATCTCAAAAAAGCAGAGATGCACCCTAATTTTTGCGAGACACACAAAAGAATATTATTTGTTTTGACACACGAAAAAAAGTATTATGCAAAAGATGAATTGTTTTGCCTTGCGAATTACAATGAAAAAGAACTTGATAAAGCAATTAAGGATCTCGAAGAAACAGGTACAATTATTAGCGAGGGCTGGCTTGTACGCTTAAAAGATTTTGAAGAATTCAATAAAGAGATTTGTAGCGAAATTAATTCATTTACAGTAGAATAATTATTCTATTATTAGAGCAGGTTTTCCGGGCAAAGCATTTCTTGCTTTGGCTTCACTTGATTTTTCTGAATCAATTATTTCTATTACTCCAAATTCTTTTTCAAGAGTTGATTTAGCATCCTGCAAAACTTTTTCTTCATCAAACTCTTCTAAACTCAATAATTCTTGTTTATTCATAACACTCTTCAAGAAAGGCTGTAACTCTTTTGAATATTTTTTCATCTCGGTATTAGAAGTAAGCGCTTTCATTCCAGCGCCAAAATCGGGTCTCTCACTGAAAACCTTTTTAGTAATTTCAAGTGCTTTCCACTTCCATTTAGGCGCAACAAAAATATTTATTTTAGAAATTTTTTCCACTTTCGCGAAGGACTTTACTTTTAGAATATCTAATCTAAGATTAGAGACCACCTCTTCTATTGCTTCAAGCTTTGCATCAATTTTTGACTTGTCAACAACTGGCCATTTTTCCAAAGAAACAAAACTTTTTTTACCCGAAAGCGACCAAAGCTCTTCTGCTATGTGAGGAACAAGAGGCACTAATAATTTTACCCACTTATCTCCAATATAATAATTAACTGCTTCCAAATCTTCGCCCTCCAATGTGTTCCTCAATTTTTTGTAATTATTAAGCATATCATACAAAACAACATTTGAGTAAGTTCTCAAATCCATTAGCTTTATTGCATTAGTTGCTTTCTCTACCGCCCGCTCTGTTTTTGAAACAAAAGACTTGTATTTTGTATAACAAAGGCCAGATTCTTTTTTGTTTAACTGTATTGATTTAATCAATTCAAATAAAGCTAAAAGATTCTTTTTCATTAATTCTACTTTATCTGAATCCCAGTTAAAAGTACTATCAACACTTGTTGAATTGCACATAAATGATCTAAAAGCATCCGCACCATATTTTTCATTTATTTCAACAAGAGTTACAATATTGCCCTTGCTCTTTGACATCTTTTCTCCCTTTGAAATAATCATTCCATGGAAAGAAATTCTTTTTGGCCAATACTCTTTTTTGAAACAAGCAGTGTGTGCAAAAATCATAAAAGATAAATGATTTGATAAGTGAGCTGGGAAAGTGTGTCTGTGATCAAAAGGATACCAATAGCTCCACTCTTTATTCATTTTTTCAAGTATTTTTTTATCAATCTTTGTTTTCTTTGCAACAACATCTACTTTTCCTTTTGAATTCATTACATACTCAAAAAATTCAGAAGACATTTGTTTTTTTTCAATATTATTCTTGTTTATTAAGTGGGCAATGGGATACAAAGCCATGTAAATTGTTGAATCTGATAAAGACTCAATAACCCATTTATCATCAAAAGGAAGTTTTGTTCCAAGTCCCCGCATTCTAGCACAAGGTCTTTTGTCAAGCCAAGCAAATACATCTTCAAATTGCTTTCGGTATTTTTCAGGCCACAACTCAATATTTTTTAATGATTCATAAGCCTGTTTTTTCCACCCCTTTGCATTAAAGTCAAGAAACCATTGATTATCCAAAACAGCAACAATTATTTCTCCGCCATCCCTAGAACTTGCTTTTCTTGAGGTCTCATAAAATAAAGCTGCTTTCTTTTTATCTAACAATTCTTGTTTCATTTTTTCTTTTGCAACAACAACACTCATTCCTTTGTAAGGACCACAAATACCAAGCATTTTTCCTGTGTGAAAACCAGCTTTGTAAATCTCTTGAGTAGCTTCCTGCAATTCTTTTTCTTGTGAAAGTTTTGTGATTTTATTTTTCTCACAAATTTCTTTTCCCGGAAACAAACCATAACCTTTTGATTGTATAATCGGAATAAGTTTAATCTGTTTCATTTTTTCATTATCCAAACCATATTTAGCACACATTTCTTTCGAATCCCACAATTCTTTCAAAGAAATATAATCAAAAGGAGCATCACTCGGAACACAAGTAACTATCCCTGTCCCTATTTTTGGGTCACAGTGCACCGAAGGAAGAATAGGAACTTCTCTTTCAACAAAAGGAGCAAAACAATTTTTTCCAATAAAATATTTGCCAGAAATTTTTTTTAAAATCTTAACTTTGTGGTCCTGAAATTTTAGTTTTTCTGCACATTCTTCCGAAACAAACCAATTTTCATTATCTACTTTTGCTTTCACATAATCTACTTCAGGATGAACCCACATATTTGTTTGCCCATACATTGTTTCAGGTCTCAAAGTAGCCGCTACTAAATAACCATCTTCAAACCTAAACTTTATTCCAGTAAATTCCTGTAACTCAACCGGGTTTGTATCCCCATCACTAATATCATCTTCACCAACAGCATTGTTAAGCGTTTTACTAAAAAGAATTGGATACTTACCCTGAACCAAATAATTTTGCTCTTTATATTTTCTAAACTGCCACTCAACCAGTGCCTGGTGCTCTTTGCTCCCAGAAGTATAACTCCTTCTCCAATCAACACTCAAACCAAGTGTCTTAAATTCTTCAACCATTTTAGGAATAAAAAAATCAACTATTTTTTGTGAATCTTCAAAAGAGCCAACTATTTTTTCAATTTCTTTTTTATCTTTAACATAACTCTCGACATACCCCTTATACAAATCAATCTTCTTTTTATCACCATTTTTTATTGCCAAAGAAATTCCAAGAACCGGTGTTCCAGAAATATGAAAAGCAATTGGATACAAAACATTTTTCCCAATCATTCTTTGGAAACGAACAAAAACATCCGCTTCAGTAACAACCCTCGAATGCCCAATATGCAGAGAACCAGAAATATAAGGATAAGGAATAGTCATGAAAAACTTTTCTTTTTTTGAATCGGGTTCAACCTCAAAAATCTTTTCTTTTTCCCAAGCAGTTTGCCACTTAGCCTCAACACCCGCAAAATCAAAAGAACTATCCTCAACCATAACAAAATACACCAAAAAAAGAGTTTTAAACCTTGTCAAAGGTTAGAGCTTTGCGTAAGTAATGGTTTTGTATAAATATCCCTAAAACTGTGTAAGTATTCTTTATAGTCATGGATTCATGCACAAGGTTATATTTTCTTTTCCATCAAGATAAACATCAATAGATTTGTATGATGTAGAAAATATTACTTTTTTGCCTAAAATTTTAGCTTTAATTCCTTTTATATTTCCTTCCACAGTAATTACCATTTTGCCGTCTTTATCTATTTGTTTTTCTATTTTGCAATTTTCTAAGTTATTTGATTCAATAATTCCTCTAGCTAATCCAGTTTTACTTACCTCTAACATTTTCACAATTGATTCTTTTTGCTTTTCAGGTAATCTTGCAATGTAAGTAATTTTTCCTTTTGTTTCTGTTGCAATTATTTTTCCTAATGTATTTTCCATAAAATTTCCCAAACAGAGGTCACTCCTCAGAAAGAGTTTGTAAAAGCAAGTCCTTGGAAGAACCAGAACCTAGAAAAGTCATGACAAAAACAAGTAACAAAGAAATTAAATTTGGGTTGAGAACCGAAATACACAAATATTTTTATAGTAATTAATCACTTTGAATTATATGGATAGCCTAATATTCGAATTATTTTGGTTCATTGTATTTCTTGCGGTGTTTATACATTCCATAAAATCATTTAAATCGACCAGAAACACATTATTGTTTTTCATTCCAGCAATTATATGGAGCTTTGGAGTAGAACTTGCTGGTGTGCATATATGGTTTATGTATGAGTACTCATCAACATTTTATTATTTATTGTGGGGGGTGCCCATATCAATTGCATTTGGGTGGGCAACGTTACAATATATAGGATACCAAATATCTGTACATTTCTCAAAAAGACTTTCAATGCGAATCGATTTAGAATCTGCAATATTACCAACAGTAATAGATATTATAATTTTAGAGCCCATAGCATACTTATTCAAATTTTGGATTTGGAAATACAACAACTTCTGGTTTGGCGCACCATTATTTAATTTTATTGGATGGTTCTTGATAATATCTCTTTATTTGATTTGTTATCAATGGGTAACTCTTAAGTTTCCAGATTATAAAAAAAGAGTGGCATATTTCTTGGTCGTTTTGCTTTGCGCATTTGTTGTGTTACTAACCATTGCATTTGTCTATTTGACAGTTTTTGGGGGGTTTTTTTAAATAAACAGATAGATTTATATCAATCATTTAGTTTTATTTATATATGAAATTTGACCTACAAACATTGATTGATCTGAGTACACCCCAATATCTCTTGGTTTCAATAATCTCACCCATAACAGCATATATGGTGATGGCGAGGCAATTGCCAACAATAGAAATTATACCAATAATAATTTCATTATCTTTGGCAGTCATTTGGTTTAACATCATGAACATGATTTTTGATGCCGAGTTAGACAAACTAAGTAAACCCAATAGACCAATACCAGCTGGAAAAGTAACAAGAAAAGAAGCTGCTTTTATCGCAACCATTTCAATGGCACTTTCATTAATTATTTGCATATTTACAAATTTACTTTTCTTTGCACTTCTGATAGTATTCTTCTTAGTAGGGCACTTTTACAACAGCCCCCGCATTAATTTTAAAAAACATTTACTAGCATCTTCAACAACCGGAATTATTTTATATGGTGCAATTCCATTTCTGATGGCTTATTCAATATATAATCAAGAATTGCCAATAATTTTTCTTGTTTTTTTTAGTATATTATCTTTCATAATTGCAAATTCAAAAGATTTTGAAGATTATGAAGAAGAAAAAAAATTAAAAATAAGTTCATTCCCAATTAAATTTGGAATCGAAAAAACTGCAAAATTATTGATATTATCATTAATTGTTTTACTTGCCATATTGACTACAATGTCAGCATTTGGAATAATTGAAAGTCGTTATTTAATCGCTGGGTTTTTATCAATATTAATTTCACTAATGTTATCAACTCCATTTTGGAATGAAGCAAAAAAAATTCGATACAAACAGATAATTATCTCTGAATTAAAAAGAGATGAGTTGAAAACAATTATAACACAATCTGATGCAGTTACAATTTTTATGATTTCTGGGGTAATTATCCAAATCATTTACGGATTTGCTTCAATAATATAAGTCTTATAAGCCAAGCTGCTTTTTCACAATTTCGTTTGTTTTATCAATGTTTACAGAGGCCTTAACTTTAAACTCACATTCTGAATCTCCCATAGCTAAACACTTAAGTTCAATTGTATCACACTCTTCTCCGAACAATATTGTTGCCCCACCAGCAAAACTCCCCCTGATAAAATGGTCCACAGGGTGATCACTTTTTCCATATTCTTCTGCAATTACTGAATGCTTGACCAAAAGAGAAACTTCTTTTTTTTCCCTATCGACATTTAATACTTCAGTTTTCCCCCACCCAGCTAACGCCAAAGTATTAACCCCCCATTTAAATATGTCCTCGGGACTAATCTTATAGTAATTATTTAGGTTTCTGAACCAGCTAATCCCATTTGCTTTAGCTTTTTGATAAATCAAATTTTCTAATCCTTTTTCTTCTAAACCTTTTTGTAATAAAACCATATACTCTGCTGGAAATATAACAACATTCTTTTCGAAAAACTTTACATTACCTTCCTCAAACTTTACTCTCTTATGCAAAATTAAATCCGAAAATATCTGAAACACTTAAATCCCCATTAAAATTTCAACTCATCGTCTTTTATCAAATTTATTCCAGCATCTGAAATGTTATATTTTATTATACCATTATCATGACCAGAATATCTCATTTTTCTAACCATTAGACTTCGAGATTCATCAGATCCAATTCCCAAATAATGCATTACAATAACCCCATCTGCGATAAATTCACTTACTCCATCAGCACTCAAATGTCTTTCATCTTCAGGAAGTTCAGTTGTAAGAAGAGTAGTTAGCTTATGTTTCTTTACCCGTTTAAATAAATTGTATAATATCCCTTTTGAAAGAATTTGCTCAGTTCTCGGGATTGGATTTACTGTTTCAGCAATTTGAACCATCGAAAACCCTTTATCATCTGCAATTCCAGAAACCATAAGCGAATCGGTTAATGTTGTTAATGAATCAATTACAATTCTTTTTGGTTGGAATGATTGAATAAGAGAATCCAACTTTTCTAAAAAAGAATCTCCTTCTGTTACATCAAAGTAAACTATTTTCATTAATTGTCTTTGTTCTAGCGCATCTAGTCGCCAACCAAAGCCATCAGCTTGTTTGTATAACTCTTCTTTATTTTGCTCTGTCGAAACATATAATGATTTTTCTCCGAAAAGAGTAGCCCCATTGTAAGCAAATTGCAAACAAAGAGTTGATTTTCCTGTTCCAGCTCCGCCAGCTACCAAAACAATATTCCCCTGAGGAATTCCACCATTCAAGGCTTTATCCAAACCTTGTATTCCAGTCTTCGTTCGAATTATCTCTTCAGGCATGTTATAATAAAGCCAAAAAGTAGTATTTAAACCTGACTAAAAGTTATTTGTAGCTTTTTAATCATTTCGTAAACTGTTTATCATATGGTATTTGATGTTCTACTGCCGTGCTTCAAGTCAAATTCCATTAAAGATAGTATTATTTCCATATTACTCAACTCAAATTCTCTAACTACTAAAGAAATTTATTCAAGAATTACAAAATACAAGCCCATTTCTTATCAGGCTATTTTCAAGACATTACAGGAACTTGTTGAAATAAAAGTTCTAACAAAAAAACAAACAAAATATTTTATTAATGATGGGTGGATCAGGGAACTAAAAAAAGTTGTTGAAAGATTTGAAAACAATATTACCCAACGAGGATTCAATCCTAATGCTGAAGTACAAACTCTTGAAATGAATACACTATATGAATTTTTTGGTGGAATGCTTGAGCTAATGTCTTCAGATGTATTATATATTGGGTGTAAACATCGCTTTGGTGGGGGGATACTAAGACACTTATGGTGGTCACTCTCATTTGGAGACGTGGATTTTGAAAAATTCAAATACATGTTAGGATCAAAAGACTCATACGTTGTATCTGTAAAAGACACCCCAGTGGATCGATGGTTACAAGCATATTATCTAAAAACTGGTGGCGCAGGGATAAAAGTAGGCATAAAATACAATATAGAACAAGATATTGCCGTTGTTGGACATTATGTAATTCAAGTATTTTTTGAAGATAAAACAACAAAAATAGTTGACAAATTATATTCAGAAGTAAAAGATATTTCTGATGCAATAAACAAAGGATTACTGGACCAAGTACTTACAAAACCAACAAAGATTAAAGTAGTAATAACCAAAAATAAAGACTTATCAGATATTTACTTAAAAAAACTAGTAAGTTTCTTTGGAAACCCTGAAGAAATATTAAGCAATCCAAAACACTTGATCTAAAATTTAATCAGATTATTAAAGTCTTAATACTTATTTATTCTCGGGTCTCATTTGTGGAAATAATATTACGTCTCTTATCGTTGGAGAGTTAGTTAATAGCATTATCATTCTGTCTATTCCGATTCCCATTCCGCCTGCGGGTGGCATTCCGTAAGAGATTGCTTCTAAAAATTCTTCGTCTTTTGGGTGTTGTTCTCCTTTTGCTTTGCCTTGTTCTTTTTGTTCTTCAAAGAATTGTCTTTGTAGTATTGGATCATTTAGTTCGGAGTAACCGTTACCTGCTTCCCATCCAACCATATAGGGTTCTGCTCCTTCAATTAGTTCTGTTGGTTTTTCTCTTGAGGGTTTGCACAAAGGAGTAACTTCTATTGGGCGCTCAGTAATAAAACAGGGTTGTATTAATTTGTCTTCGCAAAAGTGTTCGAAGAGTTCTTGTATTACTAATCCTTTTTTCTTCATGTCATCATCAATTTCAATACCTTCTTTCTCTGCTATTTTTAGCAATTCTTTTACACTCATTTTTTCAACATCAAGTTTAGATTCTTTTTTCAGTAAATCAATTAACTTGTATCTGGGCCAAGGTGCTTTAAGGTCAATTTTTTTTCCTTGGTACTCTATTTTTGTTGTACCCAAAACTTTTTTTGCAGTAAACTCAAACATTTTTTCAGTTAATTTCATAACATAATCCAAATCTTTGTAAGCTGCATAAAATTCTAGCATAGTGAATTCAGGATTGTGTGTTTTATCTACGTCTTCGTTCCTAAAATTCTTGCAAATAGTATAAACTTTTTCGTATCCCCCAACAAGAAGTCTCTTCAAATATAATTCGGGTGAAACACTTAAATAAAAATTTGATTTCCAAGCATTGCTTGTTGTAATATATGGGTGAGCAGCAGCTCCACCAAAACTTGGTTGTAAAACAGGTATTTCTACTTCTAAAAAACCTTCTTTGTTTAGAAATTCTCTTACCACACTTATTATTTCGCTTCTTTTTCTAAAAACTTCTTTTACTTCTGGATTCATTATTAAATCCAAGTATCTTTTTCTTTGCCTTATCTCTATGTCCTGCAAACCATGAAATTTTTCCGGCAAAGGCAAAATACTTTTTGATAGAACAATAATTTCTTTTACTAAAATACTTAATTGTCCTTTTTGCGTTTTGTATACTGGGCCCTTTGCCCCAATAATGTCCCCAGAATCAATTAGTTCTAGTAAATCAAAAGCTTCTTTCGGAGTATCGCCTTTTCTTAAAAAAAACTGTATGTCCCCAGTAGTGTCTCGAATATTAACAAAAGCGATTGCGCCAAAACTTCTTTTAATCATTACTCTTCCCGCAACAGAAAAAGCTTTTCCTTTTTCTTCGTTTTTTAATTTAGAAAATTTTTCTGAAATTTCTTTTGCATAACCAGTAATATCAAAAATATAAGGATAAGGATTAATCTTTTTGTCTCTTAATTTACGCAAATTATCTTTTTTTGCTTTAACCAAATCGTTTTCCATAATGAAATCACCTTATAAAGGATTAAAAAACTACTTTTTAGTTATTTTTTTAGCAAAGAATCGATTGCTTCTTTTACTCTTTCAAAATCCAAAAGCATAATACTTCTTTGGAAATATACATGAGCAAAAGCGTCAGCAGTATTCATTTCAAAGTAATTATTTTTTCCTTGGCTTTCTAGTTTTTTTGAAAGTCCAAAAATGGCTCTTGATCTCCTTGTTAAATAACCAAACCGTTTTTCAACTAATTCAATTGTTTTTCGTAACTCTACTAATAATTCATGAGTATTAGTCATATTTTTTTGTTTTGCAACTCTTGAAACATACTCAAAAACCTTTTTCCTGATTTGGCTTGGGTCATCTTTAGCTCCAATTGAATCAAAAAAAGCAATTAAGTTTTTTCTTGAATCAAATCTTGTTTCAAAAATGCCTCTTTCAACCACGCGATTTATCTGTGAACGAACTTTTGGATGCATCCAATCTTTTCCTATGGACTTATGCCCTATCGTAGTATGATACTTAGTTGCTTTGTGCCTTTCAATTAAATGACGCGTCAAATCAACCATTTGCCTTGAAGTAAGAGACGAATTAAACCTATTAGAACTTTTTGGCGGCATAATGTAATATTGTTGATAAACCTATATTAATGATTAGTAAATGCAAAAATAAGAAATATATAGCCAAAATATAACATCCAAAACAAAGCATTTCTTATTAATAAAAAAATGACATATTATTGTATGAAAAGCAAATTTGTCTGGAGCCAATAATTCTTTTTCTTATATAAGTAGGCTTCAGCACATAATTCAAATTTATAAAAATACAGTAAATTTTGTAAGTAAATGTTTTGGGGTGAATTAAAATGAAAATAAAAAGAAGGGATTTAGTTTGGAGAAAATAAAAAGTTTGTTAGAATAGGCATACTTGGTGGAATAGGACCCGAAGCGACAGGAAATTTTTACCTAGAATTGATTAAAAGGATACAAAGCGAATTGAATATTGAAAATAATACTGATTTCCCGCAGATTATAATCAATAGTATACCTGCCCCCGAATTGGTGGAAAACAAAGTACAAAGAAAAGAAATACAATATTATCTGGAGGGGCTAAGAGAAATAGACCAAATGGATGTTGATTTCATTGTAATGGTTTGTAACACCATTCACTTGTATATTAAAATACTGCAAAAAAATATAAGCGCCCCAATAATTAATCTACAAAAAGAAGTTGAGAAAGAATTAACATTAAAGAACAAAAAGTTCTTGATTTTAGGAACACCAAAAACAATAAATGAATTATACAATTTCAAAAAATTAAAAATAATAAAGCCAACTAATAAAGAAATTCTGGAAATATCTAAAATAATTTATTACTACAATAAAGGAGTAAAACAAAGAAACCAAACTAAAAAATTAATTGATATATGCAAAAGATACACCAATAAAACAGATTATGTTGTTTCTGGGTGCACTGAATTATCAGTTATGCTACACAATACAAACTTCTGTGTTATTGATACAATGGAAATACTTCTCAATTCAACAATAAAACAATTACAAATTCAAAAAGATGAAATTAAAAAGGTTAAAGGAGTTGAATAATATGAAAGAAAGTGATGTAATGAAAAAGAATAAGAAAAGCGACAAAGTTATTGTTGATCCTTGGGGAAAGTCTCTTGTCGAAGACTATTCGCGTCTGATAAAAGAATTTGGCATGCAACCCTTTGACATAGAAGAAATGCCTTCTCCGAGCACTCAAATGAAGAGAGGGATTATTTTTGGTGGACAAGATTTAAGTGTTATAGCGGAAGCAATAAAAAAGAAAAAAAAGTTTTATTGTTTAACAGGGATAATGCCTTCTGCAGAAAAAATTCATTTGGGAACCGAAGCAATTATACAACAAGTAAAATATTTTCAGGAAATGGGCGCGATAACTTATGTTCTAATCGCAGATGTTGAATCCCAAGCAACAAGAGGAGTTCCTATTGAAGAAGGAAAAAAGAGAGCAATGAATTTTCATATCCCGGCTTACATCGCACTCGGACTCGACCCAAAGAAAACAATTTTTTATTTCCAAAGCGAGAACAAAGAAGTTAGTAACCTAGCAGCTATTTGCGCACAAAAAATAACCGAGAATGAGTTCCGTGCAATCTATGGTTCTGTGCACCCAGCAAAAGTAATGAGTGCTTTCACGCAAATGGGGGATATTCTTCACCCACAATTAAAAGAAGCAATGCCCGGAGTCATTCCTGTTGGAATTGATCAAGCTCCACACATAAGAATGTCAAGGGATGTTGCAAAGAGACTGAGAAGCGAATACGGTTTTTTTGCTCCTGGTGCCTCATACAATAAATACACTTCTTCTCTGGATGGTTCATTCAAAATGAGCAAGAACGAAGATATTGGAAAAATAGAAATACCTGAAAAAGATAGAAAAGAACTAGAAAAAAAGCTTAAGAAAGCACTTACGGGTGGAAGAGTTACTGCAGAAGAACAAAGAGAAAAAGGCGGAGAACCTGAGAAATGCATTGCTTTTGAATACTGTAAAAATCATTTCATTAAAAGTGATGAAGTGCTTGGAGAAATGTACCGCGAGTGTATCGGCGGAAAAAATCTTTGCGGAGAATGCAAACAAAAATATTTAGTTAAATATGCTAATAATTTCTTTGACGATTTTGATGAAAAATTTGAGAAAGCAAGAAAAATAGTTGGAAAAATAAGGTTTGAACAATAAATCATTCATTCTTAGAAAAACAAAAAACTTTATTAACTAGAAAAGCGTTTGTCTTTCAGGGTGATAACAATAGGGGACTTTGTCTACGTTTATTTTCCTCAAATAATAGACCACTACACAAAAATTCCAAAGAAAAAATCTTTTAGAAAAAATTTAGGCCGAAAAATAGCCCCTGTTTGTTTAGAACAAAATAATCTCCGTTCAAAATTAAAGAAAATTAAGCCATCATTAATGCAACCGATTGAAGATAACGAATTTGGAGTAGACTATTTTTTCAATGGAATAACAATAGACCAAAAGTTTTCTTTTGGTGCTCTCGGAGAAAACACAATAAAAATAAGAGTTAGAAAAAGAAAGCTTTTGAATAAATCCAATTGGACAATGATAGTAAACAAAAAAGGCGAGATAGAATTTTTTGAAACAGAAAAGCTTGCAGATTTTGTAAGAAAAAACTGGGGAATAATACAAAAGCATCGCCTCGAAGAAAAAAAGGATTATACTTCTTACGCTGTAAAACTAAATGATTTTTACAAAATTGAAGATGTTAAAGTAACAAAGACTATTTTTAACAAAGAAGACTTGTTACTAACACTAAAAGAAATCAGTGTTATGGAAGAAACAAATGTAATTTATCAAACAGAAAATGAGAAAAACAAAGCTCTTAGCAATGATTACTTTTTTGACTATTCTTTCACTAAAACAAAAGAGTTAAATGTACACGCATTGAACAATCTTATATGAAAATTGTTCTAAAACAAGCAACAATAAAAGATGCTGATTTTTTATTTGAAATGATGCAAGACAAAGAATTTCAAAAGTATTATCCAGAAAGACTTATACCAAAAAGTATTGAAGAAACAAAAAAAGAAATAATTAATGCAGATAAATTATCTAAGAAAAAAAAGCATTTTTACTTCACTATTTTCTGTAATGGAAAAAGAGCCGGAAAAGTAGAGCTATATAAAGTAAATTCTCTTGATGAACGTTGTTCAATTGGTTTTGGTGTAACAAGTGAATTAAAT
>CAYODU010000014.1:0-19807 GCA_964402905.1 uncultured archaeon | reverse complement strand
ATACTGAAATGGATGATAGCATTGATGGTAGAAGAAAGATTGCTCAATTTGTTGCACAAGAAGTTTTGAAGGATGCGAAAATACCTCATTTTTCTAGAGAAGCTGTAGAAGAAATTGTTTTTGAAGCCAAGAGAAGAGCTGAGAGAAAAGGAAAACTTACTCTCAAGTTACGTGATTTGGGTGGACTTGTTAGAGCTGCAGGCGATGTAGCCAAAGAAAAAGGGCATTCCATTGTAACAGAACAAGATGTATTTGAAGCAAAGATGAGCGCGCGTACACTTGAAGCACAAATTGTTGACAAAGCAATTGAAATGAAAAAAGATTATGAAGTTTATTTGAATAAAGGAAAGTCAGTTGGAAGAGTAAATGGTTTAGCTGTTTTTGGAGATGGAAGTGCGGGAAGCATTATCCCTATTGAAGCAGCTGTTTCTCCTCCAAGTAGTAAAAATACTTCAAAAGTAATTGCTACTGGAAAACTCGGTGAAATAGCAAGAGAAGCTGTTGAAAATGTTTCAGTAATATTCAAAAAAATTTCTAAACAAAGTTTTGCAAAAGATATTCATATACAATTCCTTCAAACATATGATGGTGTTGAAGGGGATTCTGCAAGCGTTTCAATCGCAACAGCAGTAATTTCTTCAATAGAAAATATTCCAATACGTCAGGACATTGCCATGACAGGTAGTTTATCTGTAAGAGGAGAAGTTCTTCCTGTTGGGGGGGTTTCCTCAAAAGTAACTGCTGCAATAAAAGCCGGTTTCAAAGAAGTGATTGTTCCCAAAAGTAATTTACAGGATATTGTTATACCAAAAAGTGAATTGAGTAAAACAAAAATAATTCCTGTGAACAATCTTATTGATGTTCTAAATGTTGCTCTTGTTGATTGTTCTGCAAAGAAAAAACTTTTGAAACAATTAAAACAAATAATTCTGGTTGATGAAAATAAAAGTATATTGAAAAAAATTATAACAAAAGCTCATGCTTAAGAATTAACAATTACTCTGCCGTGTTTTAAAGAAAACTCAGATTTGTTTTTGTAAATTATTTTTTCTTTTTCGTCTTTGATGCTTATTGTTTGTTTTTTCTTATCAATTTCTGTTATTCTTCCAATATAATTTCCTTCTTCATCTGAAACACCTAATCCAAGAAGTGCTTTTGTTACTCTGTTTCTAATATCAAATGCACTTCCTATTCTTAGTGTAATTATTAGTACAATGAGTGAAGCCATTATATTTGCAGGGAACCATACTAGCTCTGCTTGTCTTAAAAAAACCAATGTTCCTGCGTCAAGTATTGCCCAAACAGCTATAACTGATACTCCTTGAATAATGTATTTTCCAATTCCATAAGCTTTTTTAGAGTAAATAGAATCAATTGCTTTTCCTGTTATTAGTAGTATTCCTGCGAGTGCAAGGAAAGGATAAACTGCTCTTAGGGCAGAGATTAAATCAACGCTAATATCAATGAACTCGGATGACATTATTTGTATGTAAGCTAACCATATACCAAAAAAAGGGGATATGATTGCGGCGACATACAAGACAACGCTTATTCTTTGTTCTGTAAGACTAGAACTCACTATTCTTAACAGATCAAATATTTTTTCTTCAATTCCAAATCCCTTTAGTAGTAGGTATGCTCCCAAAATAAGTGCAATTGCTTGTACAGAATATGCTCCTAGAGCAAAAAATGCAAGCAAGAGTATCCCTGGGACTCCGAGGAAAAGCCTTGCCATTCCAGGATCATGTAAAGCTTCTTTGATAGTGTAAAAAGTTGATTCAACAGCTTGTGCTTGTTTTATTACTATTTGTTCTGTAGAAATTATTTTTGCTCTGGACTGTAATAGTGGCAAAACTTGTGTGTCTTCAGCCCCATCAGTAACTAGTATCCATCCATCAATTAAATAATTTTTTTGTATTGTGTCAAGCTGTCTGTTTATTTCTTTGTCAGCGCTAAGCCCTGTTTTACCAGCGCCTGTAATAGTAACGATTTCAACATTTTTATAAAGTTTTTTTGCTTCCTCCATTTTTTTCACTGCGGCAAAAATAGTATTTGCATCGCTTTCTGTGGGATCGGTTAAAATAAGTTTTTGTGCAGCTTCAAGATTCCTTTCTTTTCCCAGAACTGGCCCGCGAATCTTTGTTTTTCTGCCCAGATCATTGTCTCTGTCAACACACACAACAAAAATCTTTTTCTTCATAAAACCACTTTTTTCGTTCACTGCACACAATTATTATAAATAACATGAAGCATTATTCTTATATATAAATAATGCCAAAGATATTATTATAGATAAATGGATTTAATTAAATGGGATTAGGTAAATGGATTGTTAGGTGAATTGTGTCAAAATAAGTTTTGCGCATTTTTCCATATACAGTTATTAAATGATTTAGTGATTTTATGCCGGGAACAACTTTCAAATATTTCATTTTTCTTGTATTGATAGTAATAATACTTGTAGTTGCTGGAACAGCGCTTACATTCACTGATTTTTTAGTTTCAAATATTTTTTGGTTGATAGTACTTTTCATATTTATTTACATTGCATGGAAATATGACTTCATTGTTCAGTTGGTTGATTACCAAAGAATTGTTGTTTATCGTTTTGGAAAAGTAAATCGTGTTGGAGGGCCGGGCTGGGCATGGTTGTGGCCAATAATAGAATCTTGTACTCAAGTTGATTTGCGGACAAAAACAATCGATGTGCCAAAACAAGATATTGTTACAAAGGATAGTATAGAACTTTCTGTTGATGCAGTTATTTACTTGAAGGTAAAAAAAGATAATCAAAGTGTAGTCAATTCTGTTATTGAAGTTGAGAACTATGTTGAGGCATCAAAACTCTATGTTGTATCTGCGTTACGTGATGTACTTGGTTCGATGCCACTAAGCGAAGTAATAACAAATATTGAATTAATTAATGCACAAGTAAAAGAGGATCTTGAAAAGATTTCTAAGGATTGGGGTGTAGCTGTAGAATCCGTTGAAATAAAGGATGTTCAAATACCAGAAATTGTTTTGAATGCAATGCACGAGGAAAAAGCAGCTGTTCAACAAAAGCTTGCTAGAATGGAAAAGGCTCTTGCTCACAAAGCAGAGATTGATGCAGTTAGGGAAGCTGCTGCAAAATTGGATG
Organism: uncultured archaeon; assembly: GCA_964402905.1. Lineage (GTDB taxonomy): Archaea > Iainarchaeota > Iainarchaeia > Iainarchaeales > JAAZKV01 > JABIDZ01. The sequence goes on along the minus strand of CAYODU010000014.1, from coordinate 16,668 downwards.
ATAAAGCTCTCTCATATTACTATATCAAGGCAATTGAAAGTATGGCAAAGAACAAGGGCTCAAAAGTATTTTTCCCAGCAGAGTTTTCAAACCTTGCAGAATCATTTTCTAAATCAAAGATACTTATGCCAAGAGTGCAGGATAAGGAAAAAGGGGAGACAACAAAACAATATGAGAAACTACTCAAAGAATATGTTGATTCTGCAGTAAAAAAATCTTCAAAGAAAAAAAGTAAAAATAAACAGAAAAATAATTCCGGAAAAAAAGTTAAAAAGAAAGCAAAGAAGAAAAAATAAAAAAAACCAATTTCTTTTTTTAATTATTTTTTATTTTATACTTGATTTTTTTTACTTTGCTTTTTCAAATGATTTCTTGAAATCAACAATATCTGCTTGTATTTCTTTTATTGCATCTTCCAATATTTTTTTTGCATTTCCCTTTGTTTTCAAAACAAATCTTGCTTTGTTATCAAGTGGATGATCCAACCTGTATGCAACAAATTCAACTTCGCTGTTTTTTCCAAGTTTTTCTTTTAAAAGATTTGGGATAGTGTGTCTCTCTCCCTCAATATAAAATTCAAGATTATCTTTTTCGTTATTTACTACTTCTATTTTCATCTCCTACCACCCCTAAAATTTCCTTTATTGCTAAAACTTCTTCTGTTTGAACCTGGGCTTCTTCGATTGCCCCTGTCTCCGAAACCACCGCTACGCTCTTCTCTTCCACCTCGTGGACCACTCCATCTATTGCCTCTGTCGTTTCTGTCGCCTCTGTCAAAGCTTCTGTCTCTATCCCCGTGTTGTGTTCTTTCAGGTTCTTCTTGTTCAAACCACTTTCTTTCCTCAACATTGCCACATGCAAGACACATCATTTTTCCATTTGAAAAAGACATTTTTTCTCTGCATTTAGAACAATAAGCCATTAGTACTCCAAGCCCCTTTTCATTAGTTGCAAGATCAACAATAAGTTCGTTTGCTGCAGTCACGCGTGCTTTTACTAAATCCCCTATTTTGAATAAACTTCTAAGATTTGAAGTGTATGCATTTGAAACATTTCTTATTGGTAATTGCGCTTTTGTGAGACTCATTTTTTTGTTTTTTTCTGCTTGAATAATATTTATTACAACAGCGGATTCTTTTACCAAATCAACTCTACCAATTATTATGTCCCCAACAGCAAGTTTTTGTATTGAAGGACCTTTAATACTCACTTCTTTTAAATCATTATCAAAATCAGCTTTTCCAAAAGAGGTTGCTTTTACTAATCCGTTTTCAGCAAAAGTATTTTTGCCTGCGACAAACTCTTCTTCTGTTGTTATTACCTCGCCAGGAACAACAATTGAATTATTTTTATTCATATTATCAACTCTCAATTTATTTTTCAATAAAATAGCAGTAGGTTTTTATACTCCAAAAGAATTTAGTTTATGAAAGGTATATAAAGCTAAGTGGTTCCATGGTTTTAGAGTCAATTATAGGTGAAAAGAACATAAGAAAACAGCCTTTTCTTATACTAATAATCACTTTTTTGGTTTCAATTGGAAGCATTATTTTTGCGCAGGCTATTTTTCCAAAGCACGCAAGCATTCTCTCAATAGCATTTATTACAATTGCTCTTGTACCAATGCTCCACAACATTTTTGCAAAAGAAGAGTATGATGAGGTTCTTCAAAGAAAATCTTTCACAACTTTTTTTGCGAGACATTTTAATCTCATAATGCTTTATGTGTGGGTTTTTATTGGAATAATACTTGCTTTTTCAGTAGCATATGTTGCTGCTCCTGCAGATGTAAAACCACTACTTTTTGAAGAACAAATAAATTCTTTTTGTTATATTAGCGGGCAGGGAAACTGCCAAAATGGAGTTCCTTTTTCATTATCTGGAAAAGCTCTTAGCCCAGCATTTGATGCTTGCCAGAACGCACAAATAAGCAATGTTTTTTCTTGCACGGCTTATATTTTTGAAAACAATGCGGGGGTGCTAATTTTTACAATACTATTATCTTTGCTTTATGGTGCAGGAGCAATTTTTATTATTGCATGGAATGCATCAATACTCGGATTATTTTTTGGTGAAATGATTTTGGCAGGGCAACACATTAAGTGGATTGGCTTGCTTCAGGGGATGTTAATAGGACACGGTCCCCCAGAATTATTAGGTTATGTTTTTGGTGCACTTGCCGGAGCTATTCTTTCAGTAATGGTATCAAAAGGAGTTTTTTTGAAACACGAATTTTCAATTGTTCTAAAAGATGTTCTTTTTTTAACTCTGCTGGCAATATTTTCTGTTTTTTATGGTGCGGTAGTTGAAGCAATTGGTATAATGCAATTGGGTGAATTGTATTATGCACTTGGTTTTGTTTATGTACTTGCAATAATTATTTTGGTTTTCCTTTATGGAAAAAAAAGAATTAATCCTTTTAGTGCGCATCAATAATTTTTTTGGTGTTAAATTAATTAATTTATAATTGTTTTGAAGGAAGTTTTATTCATGGCAAAGTTCAAGCAGAAGAGTGAAAAAGAAAAACAGCCGTCAAAAGTAATGGAAAAATTGAAGTGGTTTGACCCATTCACTTATGTTGATTTATTTGTAATGCCTCAAGTGAAAAAGATTTCTGCTTCAAAAAAAGTTGAATTTATAGTAAATGTTTTATTTGCTGCTTTGTTTGCCGGAATAATTTATTTGTTGTTGGGATTTTTATTTGGTTCTTCTTCGCCGTTAGTAATAGTTTATTCGGCAAGCATGGAAACAACTTTTTATCGTGGAGATGTAATGGGTTTAACAGGGTTGAATCAAAATATGCCTTTGGGAAAAGAAATTACCTTGAATAAAAATATTTTGAACGTACCTGTTTCGGAATATGCTAATCCACAATATGAAAATGGTCAACTCAAATCAATTGTTTTTAGTAATGGACAAGAAATTTTTCCTGATGAAAGTAGCGCGGTAATAGTTTATCCGTCTTATCCAATGAGAATACCAATTATTCATAGAACAATAGTAAAAATTACTGCACTTGACGGAACATTTGTTTTAACAAAGGGGGATAACGAAAAAACAAATTTTACTTACGATCAGGATTGTGGCGCAATAGACTATTATAACACCAAATCAGAAAAACCGTGCATAACTTTTTTTGCGATTCCAATAAAGGATATTCAAGGAGTTTCTTTTTTTGAAATACCAAAAGTTGGTTGCTTAAAATTATGGATTGTTGATGACTTGGTTTCTTTGTTGGCAACAGGAAAACTTCCAAGAGACTTTCAAGGGATATGCTGAAAGAATAATTAAACTATAAAAGAATGAAAATACGGTTTTTTCATTTGTTCTATTTTTGATAAATTAGTGTTTTTTTCTTTGTTCTATTTTTCATAAGGTTTTTATTCTAGTAAAACAATTATTTTTCATGGATATAAGCAATTTGCTTTCGGCGACAATCTTTAATGATTCCCTATTGATTTCAGTAGCTTCAATAATAATTTTGCTTTCAGTTGTGTTAATTGTAATTGCGATAATAATTTTACTAGTTTTTGGTAGGGGTACTCGTGAAGAGAGAGCTGCGAAGAGAATTCTTGGGCATGTGAAAAAAATTAAATCTGGTAAAGTAAAACCTGTGCTTCAAGAAAAAGAAGAAAATATTGTTGCAAAACAGGGTATGCCAAAAGAGAGTGTTTCTCTTCCAGGAAAAAAAGAAAAGCTTGTAATAAAAAAAGAAGAGTTTTCTCTAAAGCAAATGCTTGTAAAAAAGTTTAAGCCAATAATTGAGAAACAACTCAAAACAGAAATTGAGATAATTGATTTTAATGCAAAAGAAGATAATTTTCTTGCTTTGATAAATGTTGGCGGAGCAAAACTGCTTCTAGTACTTGATTCTTCAGGAAAAATAATTGATTACAAAAAACAGGCTTAGAAGATAAAAACAAAGAATTGCTTTTAAATAATTTGTGCGCGCCTTGGATTGTTTTTTAAACTTAATCAGGTTTGAGTCTTATTGTGGTAAGATGCATTTGATTTTAAAAGAGGCTTCGATTTTTAAGAAGAGTATTGAGGCGATTTCTGTGCTTATAGACGAGGCAGAGATACTTGTTACTTCTTCCGGTTTAGAGCTAAAAGCTACTGATCCAAGCCAAATATCAATGGTTGACTTTTCTTTACCCAAAAAGGCTTTTTCTAAATTCGATTCCGATGATAACAGACTTGGTTTGGATTTGGATTACTTAAATCAAGTTCTTGCAAGAGCGCAGGCTGGAGATGCTCTTGAATTATCATTAGATGAAAAAAAATCTTTTCTTTTAGTTACTTTCAAAGGAAAAGCAGAGCGCTCTTTTCAGGTGCCATTAATAGATATTTCTTCAAGCGAAGTGCCTAGCCCAAAAATTGATTTTGATGCGGAACTTACAATAAGTGCTTCTTTTTTACAAAATGCTTTCAAAGATGCTGCTCTTATAAGTTCGCACATTACTCTTGGTTGTGACGAAGAAAAGTTTTTCATAAAAGCAAATTCTTCGAAAGGAAATCTTAATGAAGAAACGAAAAAAGATAAGGATGTTTTGCCTGAAATGAGGGTGAAGACAGAATGCAAAAGCATGTTTCCGCTTGATTACTTGCAGGACATGTTGAAAGCTGCCAGCGGTGCGGATAATGTTTCTTTATTTATCAAAAGTAATGCCCCAATAAAAATTGCTTATCCTATTGGTGAAGCAAGTATAATGTATTACCTTGCCCCAAGAATAGAAAGTGCATAAAAAAACAAAGTAATTTCTTCTTGATTTCAGTTTAGTGTTATTTTTTCTTTAAGCAATTGTTTTTATACTACTTTTTTCCTCTAAAATTACAGTGTATTTGTTTTGTAGTGATTTTATGCCAATTGTATCTGTTCAAAATGTTTCAAAAGTCTTTGGTGCAAAAAAAGTTTTGGATGGAGTATCTTTTGATATTGAAAGCGGAGAGATTTTTGGTTTGCTGGGAAGCAACGGTGCAGGCAAGAGTACTATAACAAAAATTATTCTTGGTTTAGAAAAAGAGTCATCCGGAAAAATAGTTTTTTTTGACGGAAAAAAAGTTAATATTAAGAAAAAAGTTGCTTTGGTTCCACAAGAAACTTCTTTTTACAAAAGTTTTTCAGTTGAAAAAAATCTTTCTTTTTTTGCAGGTATTTCTGGATTGAAAGGTAAAAAAGTAATTAAAGATAGAATAGAATTTTTGCTTAAATGGCTTGAGTTATCAGAATTTCGTAAAATAAAATCAGATTTTTTAAGTGGTGGTTATCAGCGTTTGCTAAATATAGCCTTATCAGTTATTCATGACCCTGAAATAATTTTTTTGGATGAGCCAACGGTTGGGCTTGATCCTATTATGCGGCGCATGTTCTGGAAAAAAATAAATGAACTTAAAAGCGCAGGGAAAACAATTATTTTAACAACACATTATATGGATGAAGCCGAGAATCTTTGTTCAAGAATAGCTTTGTTAAAAAAAGGAAAGCTATTAACAATTGGAAAACCTATTGAATTAATTAAAAAATATGGCGGAGTAAAAGTAATGATTTTTGACATTACTGGGGGTATTTCAAATGTGGATGTTGAAAAAATAAAATCTGTTATGGGTGAGCAGACAGTTATTTCTAAAGGCAATTTATTATTTATTCCATTTGAACAGGCACATAGTCTTGAAAAAGTAATGGCAATAACAGAGTGGCTTATTAAAAAAGGATATAATATTGTTTCTTCGACGACAAAAGAGCCAAGTCTTGAAGATGTATTCCTAAATATTACTGGCGAGAAAATGTTTTCTAGAAGTGATAAAAATGAAGTTGTTTGACATTATTGGAAAAGAAATTGCGGTCGTAAAATCGCAGAGAATTGCTCTTGTTCTTATTATTTTGTATCCGCTACTTGCAATATTGTTGCTTGGTTTGGCTTTGAACGGAACAAGTCTTCAGGCAATGGGTTCGATTAATGTTGGGCTTGTCAATAACTTGCCTTATGATTTAAACGTTGTGGAAGAGCTTGCGAGTCAAAATAAAAATGTTAATTTGTTTAATTACTCTGATACCAGTACATTGATTTCGGCGGTAACTCGTAAAGAAGTTGTTGTTGGTTTGGTATTATCTTCTAAATCTGAAAATTCGCAAATAATTGCAGACCTATATTATGATAACTCAAATTTGGCGGCTTCAGGCGTCTTTAAAGACTTCGCAAAAATAGTAATGCAAAATTTTGCAATTGAGCAGACAAAAGAAAAACTTTCAACTATATGGGGAGTATTGTCTTCTCTTGGTTCAAATATTGATGGGGAAGTTAAACAAATAGATGAGTTCAAACTAATGCTTTCTGATGCCGAAAAATCAATTAATTCTTTGGAATCAAAATTAAACAAAGTTGATTTGGGAGAAATTGGGGGCACACTTGATTCAACAAAATCAAACATTAATTCTTATCAACAAAAAAATGAGGAGTTCAGAAAAAGTCTTGATGATTTCAGAGATTCATTTAATAAAATAAAGACTCAGCTAAAAACATTTGATGAAGAATTTTCGGTTTATCGCTCCGATATTACATTTATCTCAAATGAGTTGAATTCAATGTCTGATGAGATTGATTCCATTCTTGCTGGAACAGTTGATGATGCCACAAGGAACGCTTTGCTTTCACAAAAACAATCAATCCAAAACATAAAAACAAAAGTCAATGCTATCAGTAACGGTTTGAACGAGATTTCAAATGAAAATTCTTCATTGAACTCAAAGATTGCTGAGGCAGATGCTATCTTTTTACGACTTGATCAGGAATCACAAAGCATATCAAGTGCTTTGTCAGGTTCAACAACAACAATCGATTCAATGAATTCTAAGCTTGCCGTTTTTAGGGAATCAGTTGATGAAGTAAAACAATTAATAGTGGATTCTAAGAAATCAAAACTTGAGATTGAATCAAAATTAAATTCATCTTCGTCACTAATGTCCTCATTTTCAGATGATTTAATTGGTTTTAGCAAAATGGATACGGCAGTTCTTGCCCAGCCCCTTTTAATTTATGAAAAAAGATTATTTTCTCCGCAAAGTCAACCCCTTGCTTTAATGCCCCTTGACCCTTTGCTTATTGGAGGAATAGTTGCAAATGCAATTTCAATAGTTTTGATTTTAACTTGTCTTCTGTTAACATCAATCACTGTAATACTTGAGCGAAATGAAAAAGTTACATTGCGAACACGACTAAGTCCTACTCCAAAGTCAGTTTTATTAACTGGGAAAATAATTGGACAATTAGTAATTGCTCTTGTTGAAGCAACGATAATTTATTTGGTAGCTATTTTTGGATTTGGTTTAAATCTGTTCCCGCACATTGTTGAAATCTACGTGGCCACTTTGATAATTTCAGTAGCTTTTATTTCACTTGGATTAATTATTTCTTCACTTGTAAAAACACAGTCGACTTCGATTCTCTTGTCTTTGTTGTTAATTGTACCGATGCTTTTTTTGAGTGGAATTATTGTTCCAATTGATTTAATGAATTCATATATGCAAATAGCAAGTAATCTTCTTCCCTTAACTGCGGCAAATAATCTGCTTTTGGGTATTACTATAAAGGGACTCTCCGTTTTGAACTTTTTAAATGAAATATACATTCTTGTAATCATAATAATAGTCGGAGCAATGGTTTATTTGTTAAAAGAGGATGCATAAACTACAAAATCATTTTTTTAGATAACAATTAAATACTTGCTTTTCTTCTTATTTAGTGTGTCTTAAATGATTGAACTAAAAAACATTGAATTTTTGCGAAAAGGCTTGGAAGCGATATCTTCTTTCATCCCCGAAGGAAACTTTCGCTTTTCCGATAAAGGAATTTTCTTTAAAGCAATTGATCCTAGCCAAGTTGTTTTAGTGGATTATTTTATTGACAAATCCCTTTTTGATAAGTATGAAATTGAACCAAATTTTGTTGGAGTTGATTTGGTTGAATTCAATAAGATTTTACAGAGAGCAATGCCTGAAGACAAACTCTATCTTGATTTGTCCGATGCAGAAATAAAGATTCGATTTGAATCAGAATTAAAAAGAAGTTTTCGCCTTCCCCTAATTGATGTGAGTGAAGAAGAAGCAAAGACCCCCCAAATAAATTATGATAATACAATAGAAATTGGATCTGTTTCTCTGAAAGAAATGCTTCGTGATGCTTCGCTTTTTGGAAGTAGTGTTGTTTTGAAAATTGAAAAACAAAAGTTTTTTGTTGAAGCAAGGGGTTCTCAGGGAACAATGGATTCTGAAGCAACAAAAGTATCAAAAATAGTTTCAAAGGATGATGTTACAGCAAAGTTCTCTCTGAATTTTTTCCAAAATATAATAAAGGAAGCCGATCCATCAAAAAAAATTATTATTGAATTAAAAAATGATTCGCCGATGAAAATTTCTTTTGGAATTGGGCAGAGCAAAATAACTTTTTATCTGGCACATATGATTCTATAAAAAAACAGTTTTTTTCATCTAAAAAAAGCTTTATTTTCCCCTGTTTTTTGCTTTTACAGTATTGCTGATTTTTAATGTTTTTCTAATATAGTTTTGTCTATGAAGCAACTGTTTTTTGCACAGGCATTTCCATTCAGTGAAAAATCAAGGAAAACACTGAAAGAAATGAATGTTTCACTTGAGAACATACCAAAAAAGGCTTCAGAAAAAGCAATGAATCTTATTCTTAAGGCAAATTCAAATGAAATTCCAGAATCAAAACTAAGTCCATATGAGGAAGATGTTGCTTTTGAGTTGATGGCGTATCCTGTAGCAAAAATGTTTATTTCTTTAATGAATACTCCAAACATAATAGAAAAGTTTTGTGCGTTTATAAGAAAAAAAACTTTTCAAAGTCTTATTGAATCAGAAAAACCGCGGGACACTTGTTTTGATTTGGCTGATGATTTTGCGCTCAAATATGATCTGTCAGAGGAAAACTTCTTTGTAATAAATGTATTGGATTACCTTGACATTTATTTTACTGACGATGAAACAAAATTAGTTAATAAGAGACTAGAGCAAGGAAAAGTTTTTTTATCGCTGAATGATTTTGCTAGATTTCTTTCAGAAAAAACATATAAGAAGGTTTTTGATTCGCTTCCAATAAAAAAAGAGTCTATCCCAAAAGAATTTGTGAAAACAGCTAAGGAACTTGATTCTCAATTGGGATTTGTTCAACAAAAAAGATTTGATGCAAAAATTTCTGGGAAAATTGATCCAAATATTTTTCCACCCAGCATGAAAGAGCTTTATGAAAGACAATTATCAGGAAAAAAACTGTCTTATTATGAACGATTGGCAATAGGTGGCTTTTTGAGACAGATTGGAATGCAAAAAATTGAGATGCTTACTTTTTTTTCGAAGAGTCCGGACTATAAAAAGCATATTGCGGAGTACCACATAAATCGTATGTTTGAAAAAGAGTTATCGGCTCCGGGTTACAAAAAGATGGATGAGTATGGGATAACAGTTTTTGCAGAAGAAAAAAAATTTAAGCACCCAGTTCAATATTACACTTCAAAACTTAGAATTAGAAACAGAGTGGATAACACAAAGAAAAATAATTCAAATACTAAAGAGAGTAAAAGTGGGGGCGAAAAAAATGTTTGATGAATCAAAGGAATCATTGTTCATGAAAAAGCATTTCGCAGAGTACTACTCAAAAAATTTTGTTGATTCTGTACCAAGTGTTGAAAACCGTGAATTTGGTTTTGGTGTTTTCAAAAGAAAAATTGCTAATAGGAATATTTCTTTTAAGAATGCGGATGAGATGAATTCTTTTTTAAGAGAAAAAACTCCGTTGTTTTTTTCTTATTCAAACTCTTACTATTCTTTTCCAGCAAACACTCCAATGATTGAAAAGAAATTCATAAAATCAGATTTAATTTATGAGTTTGATGCTGATGAAATAAAAACTTCGTGTCGAAGAGAAAATAATGCGTGGTTATGTGTAAAAAAGTTTGGGGAAGAGAGTCTTGTTCATGAAATAAAGAGTGATGGTGGAACAAAGCAATGGTTTCTTGAAAAAAGTTTGATTGAAGCAAAAAAACAGGTTTTTCGTTTAATTGATTTACTTGAAAATGATTTTCTTTTTTCAAGAAAAAATATTTCTGTGAACTTTTCCGGAAAAGCAGGTTATCATGTTCACCTGAGAGATCCTACTTTGCAAAACCTTAATAGGAAATCAAGAATAGAAATTGTGGATTATCTTACTGGGCAGGGAATTTACTATGACAATTTAGGTTACGAGATAGAAAAAAAGCTTATTTGTGCAAGCGGAAAAGGTGCTTGGATAAAACGTATTAACAAAGGAATAAAAGAGTTTTTTGAAAAAGATGCAAAAGAAATTTCTTTAATAACAAATACTCCAAAGAAAAAAGTATCAGATTTGCTTAAAGCGAAAAAAGAGATTATTAGTGGAATTGAGAAAGGCTATTTAATTCCGATTGCACCAAGGAAAAATAAAGAGTTTTGGAAAAGTGTTCTTGATTTTGTTGTCCAAACATATAATATCCCGATTGACAGACAAACAAGTATTGATTTGCATAAAATTATCCGTGTTCCCAATACTTTGCACGGTGAAACAGGTTTTATTGCAAAGGAAATTCCATTGGTCGAAATTGATAAGTTTGATCCTTTCACAGATGCAGTTGTATTTGGTGAAGAAAAAGTAAAGGTTTTTGTAAAAAATGCTCCAAAGTTCTATTTGAAGGGAAAAGAATTTGGTCCATACAATGAAGAAGAAGTGTTAGTACCACTTTACTGTGCAATTTATCTTGTTGGCAAGGGAGCAGAGCTAAGATAAATTTAATAGGGCAATTATTTGGTTTAAAATTCTTGTATTTGTTTAAGATAATAATAAAAACACAATCAAGTTGAATTCCTAGGGTTTGGTTAAATGAAAATTGATTATGACGAGTTAAGACGAATACATCGCCTCGAGAAGAATACTTCACGGCTTGTTGAAGTAGAAGAGGATTTTATTGATTCAATAGAAGTTTTTGTTGAAGAAGAAAAAAAGAAATATGTAACATCACTAAAAAATTTTTCTTCAGGGGAGATAAGGGAATTTGCAAATCTAAAAAGAATAATTGAAGAAATTTTTTTGATGCGTGAAAAAAAGATTTTGAATAAAGCGCTTATTACTTCTCATACAAAAGAAACTGATTCTGAAAAAATGGCGGTTCAGGAAAAAGAAATGTTTAAGAAATTGTTAAAAGTTTTGGATGCGCATGCAGAGATGTATAGCACTTTTTTTGGAGAAAAAACTTCTAGATCGAACATTGTTTCTGTGCAGATGTTAAAAGATGTTCCGACTTTTGTCGGCACTGATATGAAGGAATACGGTCCTTTTTCAAGCGGACAGAATGTAGAGCTTCCACAGAAAGTTGCAAAACTTTTTGTATCACGAAAACTTGCGCAAGAAAAATAGCTCAAACTTTTTTTACCAGTGTTAAAAGCTTTCTTTTTTAAGCGTTGTTATTCAAACAATCTTTAGTGAGCACGAATGGATTATCCTGAAAAAGATGAGCTTGTAGTTGTAAAAATAAATCAGATTCTTAACTACGGAGTCTTTGTTGAGTTACTTGAATACAATAACATGCGTGGATTTGTTCACATAAGCAATGTCTCAAGTTCTTGGGTAAAAAATATTAGGAATATTGTGAAAATGAATCAGGTGAGAGTTGCAAAAGTAATGAATGTGGATATTCAAAAAAGGCAAATTGATTTGTCTTTTGCGGGCGTGAGTTCGCAAAGAGAAAAACAAAAATTGACAGAGTTTAAACAGGTTAACAGGGAAGAAAAACTAATAGAGCTATTGGCAAAACAAGAAAAGAAAAAATTTAATGATGTGTGGAAAGAAGTTGCAGAACCATTAATAGAAGAATTTGGTTCATTATACGAAGCATTTGAAAAAATTTCTTTGGGACGTGATTTTTCAAACTTGATTCCAAAGAACTGGGTTGCACCTGTAAACGAGTTAGTGGAAAAAAATATTGTTGTTTCTGTGAAATCCTTGAGTGCAACAATTAAAGCTACTTCATTGAAAGAAAGCGGGCTTGAAAATATCAAGAAAATTTTTTCTGAAGTAGAAGCAGTAAAAGGATGTAATGTTATTTACCAGGGTGCTGGAAGTTATAAAGTTACTTGTAGTGCGCAGACATTTAAGGAAGCTGAAAAAACCCTTGAAAAAATAAATGAAAATGCAGAAAAAAATTCCAAAAAGTTAGGGGTTTCTTTTTCATTCAAAATGGATGAAGAAAAATAAAATGTGAAAAATAATTTATTTTAAAAGAGAGTTTTCCTTGAAAAAGAATTTTATAAAAAAATGTTTTGATTGTTTTTTTGAAAAGGTATTATTTAAATGCCTTTTCTTATAGTGATTATTCATGCCGACAAAAATTCTTTTAACAAAAAAAATTAATCTAAAGAACGCTACTTTGTTAGTGGGTTTACCGGGTATAGGACTTGTTGGAAAAATTGCTGTTGATTATTTAATAAAGGAGTTAAAACCTTTAAAAGTTGCGGAAGTTTTATCGGATTCTTTTCCTCCAAGTGTTCACACAAAAAATTCTAAAATTTACTTAATTAAAAATGAAATATTTTATGTTAATCGTAAAGGCAAGGACTTTGTTTTCTTAGCGGGCCCTGTTCAGCCAACACTTGATTTTAAGGTTGGTTCTTCTCATGAACATTACGAATTCTCTGAGGCACTTGTAAATTTTTTCAAATCTATTGGGGTAACAGAAATAATTACTCTTGCAGGTATAAACATTGGTGATAAAAGACTGAATACTAAACCCGGAGTTATTGTTGCTGGCACTGATGATTTAGTGATAAAAGAATGGAAGGAAATGGGTGCAAAAGAAGATAAAAAAGAGGGGCTTATTTCTGGTGCTGCGGGTTTAATTGTTGGGCTTGGAAAACTACATGCAATTAGTGGAGCCTGTTTAATGGGAGAAACAAATTCTCAACTTGTTTATGGTGATCAGGGAAGTGCAAAAAGATTAATTGAATTGCTTTCTAAAAAATTTGGTTTTAGTATAAATATGAAGTCAATTGAAAAAGATTCAAAAGAAATTGAAAAAGCGTTCAAAGAGCTTACACAACAGCTTGATGCTGTTGAAGAAGAAAAACCAATTGATAGGCTTCCTTATGTTAGATAGAATAAATTATTTGTTTTAAAATAAATCTAATGTAGATAATGTGAAAAGAACTTTTTGTTTTGATTCTTTTTATTTTGTTTTTGTTTAAAAATTTTCTAGATTTGTTTGTTTTCCTTTTTCTTCTAAAAAAATTTTTAATTTCTCTATTTCTCTTTCAAATCCCTTTCCACCATTTCTTAGATAATATGAGGGGTGGTAAATAAAAAACAGTTTTGAATTTTTCCAGTGTTTTGTTTCGCCAAGCTTAAGATTTTTGTCAAAGATACTGGCTGCGCTTCTGCCAAGTAAAACAATTATTTGTGGATTAAGTAATTGTAAATATTTTTCTGTTAAAGGTAGAAAATAATTTATTTCTTCTTCTGTGGGAGCTCTTATTCCATTTTCTTTGTTAAGAGGAATTATTGGAACAACATTTATTACAGCAAAATCATTTTCGCTAAGTTTAATTTCATTTATCCACTTGTCAAGTAATTTTCCGCTTCTTCCAACAAAAGGTTTTCCTAATTGGTTTTCGCTTTGCCCTGGGGCTTCGCCGATGAAAACAACTTTTGGTCTATCACTTCCTCTTCCAAAAACAATGTGTCCTTTGGTTTCAATAATATTTTTGTGTAATGAACTTTTTTGCGCGTGTTCAAAAAAATCTTTTTTGAAGTCGCTTAGTTTTTCACTTTCATTTATTTCCATAAAAACCAATCAATATGTAATAAACAAAAAAGCAAATAAATACTTTGCTTTTGAAATAATTTTTTTAATTTTGTTTTTTCAATTATTTAAATTTTAATAAACTCTTAGATTATTCCAAATGCGTGGAGTAAAAGCATTGTTCCTATTCCTGCGGGGCCGATTACCAGTGACACCACAAGGCTTGGTATGTATGGGAGCTGTACCTGAAAAATATATATTGCAATAAACCAAATTATTGCTCCAAGAACAGTATTCATAATAAATTTTTTTAAAAAAAACAAAATGAATATTGTTGCAACAATTAAAATAATTCCAACTATCACAAACAAAGGAACATTTACTGGTAATAGTTCTGTTACTTGTGCGGGTTGCAAAAAATTTATTGCATCAGCAAAGCCAAGAAAAATCATTTCAATAGACATGAAAGAATATGTGTTATTTAATTTAAAATACTTTATCTTTATTTTTTATGTTTTTTTCGAGAAAAAGTGTGAAATTACTCTTTTTCTCCAAAGTAAAACTTTTTTAAGACAAAGCTAAGCTAATATTTGAGTAGAGTTTAATTTTTTGGTGAGTTTAATGGTTGGTTTTTCAGATGAACAAAAGAAAATTTCTATTTTGCTTTTAAATGAACCTAAAACAGAAGAAGAACTAAATAAGCAACTTAACATTCCTTATGACAAGTTAACACAAGAATTAAAGCACATGCTTAAACTTAATTTGATAATCAAAGAAGGTTATCCTACAAAGTATCGTTTAAGGCAAGATATTGTTGAAGAGGTTCAGAAAAGAAAAAAAATTGCTGAAAAAGATGCTTTTAGACTTAGAATAAGAGCAATAATTGAATTTAAGGCTGTGGAAGAAAATCTTCTTAAAAAACTTATGAAGAAAATCCGCGACGCACTGAAAAAAGAGACTACTTTTACTTTGTATGATATACAAGAAGCTGATGTAATTGAAGAAGACGAAGAAATGTGTTCTTCTTTCCTAGAAATTAATCTTAGTGTAAGAGATTTTTCTTCTCTTATAAGATTTTTGTTTTACTATGGTCCAACAACAATTGAAGTGCTTAAACCAAGTAAAATTGATTTTTCAAGCTTTGAATTCCAAGAAGGTTTAATGGAATTGGCTGATATATTCCAAAAATATACATCTTTTTTCACAAAACACTTAAACCAAGAAGAATTAGGAAAGTTCTATAATGAAGCTTACAAATAAATAACTGCTAATCATGTGATAATTAATCCAAAAACAGTAAAAATTCGTCAATATGCGAAAAAGTTGCATTTGTGTGTGTTTTTAGCAGTGTTTGAATTACTTATTTTTTTAGTCATTTATTCTCTTTCTTTTTCGCATATTTTTTTCTCAAAGAAATTAAGTCAATTGTCATTTGTACTAAAATATAAAAAGCCTTTTTATGTCTTTTTTTGTTTTATTTAAAAAAGCTGTTTTTTATGGTAAGGGTGCTCATTTTGGCAATTTACGCATTTATTTTAGAACAAAAAAAGCACATCAACAATTGACGAAATGATTCTCTACAATCCCTTTAATTTTTGCCTTGTTTTATGTGTTAAAATGGGCTTTTGGGAGGGTTTATAGTAATGTATTTAAAGGGCATTGGGGACAATTATGAAAGTCTTGCCATATAAAGAGCCTGGGTTTTTTTCTCGGGTTTGGTGAGAAATATTTTTTGTTAAATGAGGTGAAAACAAATGAAAGGATTAAGTATAAAGAAAGCAATTGCTATTGGTTTAGGAGTTGCTTTAATAGGTTCAGCTTTAGCGCCGGTTGTATCGGCAGCTACATACACAAACCTTGATACTCTACAGAAATCTGCGGTTGTATCTGACGCTGGTGTTCCAGTGGTTGATGTTGTAGTTGGAGCTAATGCTCAAGTATCAGATGTTGTTTGGGCAGGTAACATTGCTGCAAGAGTAGCACAGTTAGCTGTTACATCATCAGGTGGATCAAGCGGAGCAGCTTCGGTTGATGTTACTGTTGGTGGAACAATGGTAACAACAGGATCAGGAAACACTGATGAAAACACTGTTTATCTTGGAACTGGATTAGCTAATGAATTTAATCCAATTAAGGCAGATTACAGTGATTCGACAGCGTTTGCAAATATTGCTGGAAGAACAATTAGGAATGCAGCGGTTGAATCGCAGATAAACATTGATGAAAATGTTGAAGCATTTGCTGATATTCAGCTTCAGAGTGTTGCGGATGGTGTTGCACCAGGTGAACTTGTTGCACAACTTCAGGCAAACAAATTTAAGTACTCGGTTAATTTTGGAACAGGAATTCCATATTACACTACGTCACTTACACAATTGGATGCTAACGCAGATTATAGTGTAAAAATACCATTTTTAGGAAAAGAGTATATTGTTGATGAAGCGTCATCAACAAAATTAGTTCTGTACGCAGATACTACTCCTGCAGAATTAGCTGTTGGAAAGACAGTAAGTGTTCCAGGTGTTGGAGCGTATGTTGGAAAGACACTGACAATTGAGTTAGTGAACCTTGTTCAAGTTGGAACAGGAACAGCATTATTCCAGCCAAAGTGGACTCTTTGGGATGGAACAACTGCGTTGAAAACTATTCAGGCAGCTGCACCATATGATTTGAAAGATCAGTTTGGTTCATCATACTTTACTCAAAGTGTGTATGTTTCAGCAGCAGGACAAAATTTGTCTGATAGTTCTTTGACAGCAACAATCAGAACTGGAACAGAGAGATTGGAAATTAGAGACAATCAAGTGTTCCCGTATGATTCGACAAACACATCAAATCCTCAGTGGAAAT
>CAYODU010000013.1:0-24044 GCA_964402905.1 uncultured archaeon | reverse complement strand
CCCTTTGACCGCTCGGGAACCCCTGCAACGGTTTGTTTCCGTTAACTTGGGTGTTTTCAGTAGCCTTCAAGCTACTGTCGAACATTAATGTCTGAATGCTTTGCATTCCAACATTTTTTCTGATTTCAATCAATTAAAATAATTCTCTTATAACTTTTTTATTTCTTTATCAAGTTCACTAAATTTTTCGCTAAGTTCATTTAGTGCTGATTCAATTATTTCTTTTTCTTCTAATTGTCCAGTAGTTTCTATTGTCAAAACGAATTCATTTGGTTCGTATTCAACTTTTACTCCGTATTTTTCAAGTGTATCAACTGGTTGATTCTGTATTTTTATATTGTAGGGATCAAGCAAAAATACTTTTCCCGCTTTAACTTCAATACTTCCAGTTGGAGCTTCTTCTAGTAATTCTTTTGCATTTGAAATTGTTTTTTCATTTTTTATTATTGGTAATTCATTAAACGAAACTATTGCAGGTTGGAACCGTGCATGTTCTTTTCCAGAACTCATTCTTGCTGTCATTTCTAATTTCATTTTTTGTTCTTTTCCAAGTTTTGCAATATAAATTTTTTTATCCAAAATTTCTATTTTTGGATCAGTACACTTAATTTCTTTGCTTGTTACTATTCCAGGTCCTGTTTTTTCTAGAACCAATTTTACTGTGTCATTTCTCTTATATGCTTTTGGATCTGTTTTTATCGGTAGCAAACCTAGTCTACCCGCAAGCATTTCATCAAAGATAACTGAATCATTTTCATAGAAATTTACTTCGTCCACCGCTAAGCAGGGTACATGAATAATTATTGTTCGTCTAATAGAATTCATGAAAGAACTTGTTGTTCCTTTAACAAGGTACTTTGTTACAGCGCCATCTTGATAAACTTTTTTTACATCCATAAAACCACCAACAAATTAATTCTTTATTTTTCCTCTGAATTTCTTTTTCTTTCTGCAACCATCGTGCGGGAAAGGAGTTACATTTTCTATTGAAATTAATCTTAAACCGTTTCTTGTAAGACTTCTTATTGCTGCTTCTGCTCCGGGACCTGCAGAACCACTTTTGATTCCTCCGTGTCCGCGAACTCTAACAAAAACTTCTCTTATTCCTCTTTCTTTTGCAGCATTAGCAATATTTTCTGCTAGTTTCATTGCAACGTATGGAGAACCTTCTTTGTGCTGTGCCTTTGTTTCCATTCCACCACTTGTTTTTGCAACTGTTTCAGCTCCTGTAAGATCGGTTAAGAGCATTATAGTATTATTGTGTGTAGCATAAATATGAACTATTCCTTTTGTTTCAGCCATTTTAATCACTTTCCTCTGTTGCATTAATTGTTTCAACATTTCCTTCTTCTATTTCTTCAAGTACTTTTGTGCTACCTGCACCTTTCTCATCACTTTCTTTTAAACTCTTTTTTTCACTTGCTACTTTTCCATCACTTTCTTTTATATTTTTTTCTTCACCAGTTTTTGGTTTTGCTTCTTCGAACTCTTTTTGTATTTCATTTACTTTTCCGTCAGTTGCTTTTGGTCTAGAATTCTTTTTTTCTTCAAGTATCATTTCTTGTTTGTGGTATTTTATTTTTCCTTCTTCTTCTGCAGTAACCAGATAACTTGGTCTATCAACTTTCCCGCCATTAATTTCTATGTGTCCGTGTACAATAAATTGTCTTGCTTGTTTTGTTGTAGTTGCAAGTCCTTTTCTCCAAACAATTGTTTGTAATCTTCTTTCAAGCAATGCATCCGGAGTCAAAAGTAATACATCTTCAAGAGTTGGTTTTCCATTAAGAACACCCATTTTCAAAAGTGAATCAAGTAATTCTTTTTCTCTCTTCAATCTATTCTCAAGACTTAGTGCAAGTAATTTTCTTGCTGTTGCACGCTTTGCTCTGACAAGAGACTCTGCCCGATAATATTCTCTCTTATTTTTAAGCCCGTAAACCTTTTTTTGCTCTCTTTCTTTTTCTATTCTTTCCTTTTGGAAAGATTTTCTAGGCTTAGAATATTTTCTTCTTCTCTTTTTTGGATCTCCCATAAATATCACTTACTATTTTTTAACATCCTTTTTTGTTACTCCAACTGTTCCGCCTTTCCCTCTGTGAGTACTTCTTGTTCTTTGTCCTCTTACTGGCAATCCCCACATGTGTCTTAATCCTCTATAAGATTTTATTTCGGCAAGTCTTTGGAAATCATTTCTAAGAGAAAAGTCAAGGTCATTCATTGTCAAATGTTTATTTTCTCCGCTTTCAAAATCTTTTTGTCTATTAAGTGCCCATTCAGGTAAACCAAATTTTTCTGGGTTAGCAACTATTTCTTCAAGCTTTGAAACTTCTTCCGGAGTTAATTCTCCAAGCTTTTTTCCTGGAGAAATATTGTTCTCCATAATAAATTTATTTGCAATAATTTCACCTATTCTGTGTCCGATTCCTTTTATTCCTTGTATTCCATCACGAACATTTTTTGTTCCATCAAGATCTTTTCCAACAATTCTTACAATGTAATTTATTTCAGCCATCTCATATCAACTCATTTAGTTTTCCTTTGCTTCCATTGCTTTAACTACTTCAGCATGGCTAGCATCTTTTTTCAAAGAAACTTTTTGTTTTAATAAAAATAAATGTCTAACATTACACTCTTTTCTCTTTACTTTTGTTCCGTCGACAAGAACCTTTCCTTTTTTCGCTTCTGAAAGAACAATAACTTTTCTTCCGGCTTCTCTGCCCTTTGTTTTTATACAAACTTGTCCTATTTCCATTCTCATCAACCTGTAATAATTATTCTTTTTCACTCAGCTCTCTTTAGTGCTTGTTTCACATATTTTCTGTATTTTTGATCAACAGCATCAATATTTTTTATTCCTGCAACAACTTTTCCTGTCTCAATAAAAACTTGTTCTCTTGCTTTTCCACCTAGCACTCCTCCGAATGGAACGCTTGGTCTTTTTTCTGTTTTACTGTGTTTATTGTAAACAGATTTTTCTGCATGAGGAACTCCGCTTAAAACATTTCCTGTAATTGCACATCTTTTTTTTGATGGCTTTCCTTTAAAATATTCTTTTGTTGTTTTTGAAGGAGTTCTCTTGGACTCACTTTTTTTTGTTCTGTCGCCTGGTGTAACCATAAAATCACTTTTTTTTCAAAACTTTATCATAAACTTTTTCTGCTATAACCAAAATAATTGTTGCTATAAGATACGAGAAAAAATATGCTTTGTAATAACCGGTCATTATTGTCATTCCTGTTGGTAACCAGCTGGCAGGATTTATTATGCTGAATGCAGTGAAACTTGGTAATGGAAACAAAGCTTCAAAACTAATTCCGCCGTAAAAAAAACCCATTGCTGCGAATGAAACTAAAAAAATTGGTAAAGAAATCCAAGTAACTTTCATGCTCATTTGCATCATTTTGGAATTTACTGCCAACATTTCTTTTTGTAACTTCGCTAATTCAGCATTATTTCCCCCTTTCATCATCTCTTTCATTTTCTTTTGCTTTTCTTTTATTTCTGCTTTATAAGCATTCATTTTTTGTCTATCAACGAATTTTCTTTGCAATACTCTTGATATTACTGCAAGTATTATACTAACAGCCAATACCACTACTGCGGGATTAAATATACTCGTCTCTAGCACCTTTTTTGCTCACCAATAATAATTTTTTCTTGGGAATGTTATATAAAGCTTCCCCTCGACTTTCCCGAGGCTGGAGAAGAATTGCCACAAAGAAGGCAATTCACATTCTTTTTCTGAATGCGCTCTCAAAAAGCACTAAGTGCTTTTTCTCGCAATGATTTTACATTGCTTTAAAATAATTCTTTTCTAATTATATTCTCATACAAATGCTTTTTATAATTTTCCTAACAGCGGTGCTAACAAATCTGCTTGACTTTTAGCTATTTCTTCGTAGAATCTGTAAATGATTCCAACCGTTAGTAATATTCCTGTTCCTGATGCAAGTCCGCTTAAAACCATGTCTCCAAGTCCTGCCAGTAAAGCAACAAAAATTGAACCTAGTATTGTTATCGGTGGAATGTATCGACTCAACACCTTTTCAATTATCCTTCTATCTTTTCTAAAACCAGGGATTTGCATTCCTGATCTTTCAAGTTGTGCTGCAACTGCTTCGGTACTCTGGTTTCCCATTTGTACCCAGAACCAACCAAATACTATGCATGCTATTACAAGTAAAATTAAGAATACTATTGCTTGGAAAATTGCGGGTAGTGTGACGGAATTTATCCCTTGAATAAACAAACCATATACAAGGCTTTGCCCTCCAAGGTTAGGCATATTAACCGCCCAGGATAAGGCATTTGCAATATCACTTAGTATTGGTATTTTTTCAAAAAATAATGCCCATAATCTAATATTCATGAATAGTGCCATTGCCAGTATAACTGGCATATTGCTCACATACAAAAATTTTACAGGGTATCTTCCGCCCGTTCCGCGGTGTCCCATTGTAATTGGAATATTTACATGCATTCCCTCTGCAAAAACTACAATGAAAAATATTGCGAATACTCCGACTAAAGGCAATAATAGCAAAGGATCTCCGTTAATGAATGTTCTCCATATTATTCCACCATTAGCAAGTATTGGATTTGCTACTGACATTATTGGCGGCATGAATAATTGCCAGAACATTGCTCCGCTTACTCCAGCAGCAATAAACAAGCTCACTCCTGAACCAATTCCGTACTTTGATAATATTTCATCCAAGTAAAGCAGTATTAGTGAACCAATTGCTATTTGTAGTGTAACTACCCAAAGAAGTGGATTAAGTAAAGAAGCTCCTCCAATAGGGGTTAGTAATCCTGAGCCCACATAAATGTAACCTTCAATAAAACAAAGGGCAACTGACAAAACTTTTTGTAGTGCCTGAAATTTTGATCTCCCCTCAGGGCTTCCCAGATCAATATTGATTAGTTTTGCTCCAACAAATAATTGTAGGAAAATAGATGCCATTACGATTGGTCCGATTCCCGCTGTTATAAGTGTTCCAATATTACTTGCAAGGATTGTTTGTGCAAAAACTATTTGTTGTACACTTCCTGAAGTAGAATCCATTCCTATTAAGAAAATGCCCCCCATTACAAAGAAAATTACAAGGGCTATTGCTGTCCAGATAAGTTTTTGTTTAAAAGGAACTTCTTTTTCAGGGGCTTTTATTTCAGGTAATAGTTGAGAAATTTTAATAAGAAAATCAATTACTCCCAAATAAACACCTTATTTTTATTAACTCATTTAATATTTTTCCAAATTATTTTCTACTAAAAACATTGTTCTTTTACTATTTTAATTGTTTCTTATTCACTATTCTTGCTTTTCTGCTTCTTCATCTGTTTCAATGCTTTCAAATTCAAGGTCCTCATCAGCTATAATTTCGTCCACAGAAAAATTTTTCTTTTTGAATTCAAATTTTCCGCCAGCAGAGATTATTTTCTTTATTGCAGATTTTGAAGCGTTTATTTTTAGAATTATTTGTTTATCAGTATTTCCTTGGCTCAAAACTGTTCCATAACCGCTTTTTTTATCAACAATATAATTATTGCCTTCTTTTGAAACTTTTCCTTTTGCAAGAAGCAAATCAATTTTGTCATTTAGCATTCCTAGTGAAATACTCTTTAATTTTTTTGCGGGTTTAAGTCTGTATTTTCTTGCATCAAGTCTTCCAAGTGAAGCAAATTTTCCTTTTCCTGAGCCTGCTCTTCCTCTTCCGCCTCTTGAGCCACCGCCTCTTCTATTCTTGGTATTTCCTGCGCCCATTGTTCTTTGTCCGCGCAGTTTATTCTTTTTTCTTCTCTTTCTTTCCATAAACATCACAACATTCTTTTTATCAAATCATTTATTTTTCCGCCTCTGTTTCCAAGAGCACCGCCTATGCTAAAAGATTTTTTTATTCCGTTTCTCTCAAATCCTTTCCTTGGGGGCATTAATCTAAAACAATTAACTAAACCAACTTCATTCAAAGTTTTTCCTTTCTTAATTTCTTCTAAAACTTTTTTTGTATCAAGTTTTCCTTCAAACGCTTGACCTTTTTTTTCTATAACTTCTTTTAGCATTTCATCATTTATTTTTCCAAATGTAGCATAGCTTTCAACCGCTTTAATCATTTTTATCATTTGTGGGCTTTCCTGCCACAGGCTCATATTGTTTGCTCTCTTTAGATTAAGCAATTCAAAAGTTTTTTTTACTCTTGGAGAGACATTAACAATTCCTCTTATTCTTATTACTGCGTACATAATTATAACCTCTACAAATCTTTTTCCTTTTCATTATTTACTTAATTTTCTTTCAATATCCTTTGTTGATTTCATTTGAGCTGTTTTTTCAAGCGCATCAACTGCAGCTCTCACAAAGTTCAGTTTTATTGAAGAGCGTCCCTTTGCTTTACTCCAAACATTTTGTATGCCTGCAAGAATCATTACTTGTTTAATATTTGCTCCAACCGCTAGCCCTGTTCCTTTTGGAGCGGGAGTTAGTGTTACTTTAACACTTCCGCATGCACCAGTTACTTTGAATGGTACTGAGTGCTTATCATCAGTTGGTTGTTCTTCCCAACTTCCTGAACCACGATAAATCTTTTTTATATTAAGTTTTGCATCGCGCTTTGCTTTGTTCACTGCAGGAAATCGATCAGTGTCTTTTCCTGTTCCAACTCCAATGAAACCGTTTTTATTTCCAATTAAAACAGTTGCTCTGTAGCTGAATTTTCTTCCTGCTCGAACAACACGAGTTGTTTTTGCAATGTCAACAATGTGTTCGCTTAGTGTTGTTAAAGCATCAATTATTTCTGGTTCTTTTATAACATATCCTTTTTCAAATATTTCTTCAAGTGAAACTATTTTTCCTGTCTTAACCATTTTTCCAAGTTCTGTTTTTGGCACCCAATCAGAAACCAATCTTTCTTTTTCAGCTAGTTCTCTTTCAAGCTTTTCTTCTGCAGTTTCATCTGCTCTTCTTTTTCTTTTTTGTGGTTTTCCTCGGTTCATGCCTTCACCTTTTCAATTTCATTTTTTGCTTTTTCAAAAGCCTTTGATATTTCTCCGACTTGTATTCCATCTTTAATATACTTTGAGAAAAATTCTTTTCCTTCAACTGTCTTTGAGTACTCATCAAGCACTTTTCCGTTTAATCTGTCTTCACTTGGTACGGCTTCAGCTGAAAAAGGTATTTTTACTCCCGAATCAGCAATTCCTTTTAAACAAGCAAATATAACGCTTCCATGACTTGGGCTCTGTCTTCCAACATCCAAAACAGCTTCACTAACTTTTCCTGCAATTTTTTTTCCAAGTAAGAATCCAACTAAATATGCTGAAGGGGTATTGTTTGTACCATAAAAACCATATTTTTTTAGTTCTTTTGAATTTACACTTGCAATTGTGTCATCTCCTTTAAGATTAAAGTTTACTGCGTGAGCAATTATTTGTGTATTTGTTTTCCTCACAACTATTCTTGTCTTTCTTGATTTAACTAAAGCAAGCCTCTTTGCATAATCAGTTTTGCCTTCTTGTCTTCGCCTGAATTTTGTTTCGAATGTTCTATCTTTGGACATTATTGCTCGCCTCCCTCAATATATTCTTTCAAATATTTTTTTCCTCTGAAATAATTTCCTTTTATTCTTCTATAAGTGTTTCCATAACCCTTTGCTTTAACTGCTTCCGGATTGCTTTTCCTCAATTCTTTTAGTGTTCTTCTTTGTGCTCTTACTTTTTTTATCCAAGTTGCTTTCTTTTCTCCCCTGGCTTTTTTTGTTCCCTTCTTTTTTCCTTTTCCTCTTTTTCTTCCTTTTCTTTGTTTTTCTTTTATAGCTTTTGTTCGGCCTGAGCTCTGTGAGTTTACGCGTCTCTTTTTTATTATTCTATCCGCAATAAGTCCTCTAACATCATCTTTTGTCATTGCTTCAGCAACTTTTGCAGTGTTCTTTGGATCAATATAAATTTTGTTTACACCGACTTTAAGAATTCTTCCTGCTAGTTCCTTTGCTTTTTTCAGTTCCATCTTTGCTCACCACTAATTTAAAACCCAAATATTTTTTTCATTTGCTTTTGCAATTATTTCATTTCTCTTTCTTTTTCCGACAGTAGCACCAATTCTTGCTGCATGTATCTTATTATCTATTTTTTCTAAATCCTTTGTGTTCTCAACTCTAACCTCAATATATCCTGATGGATGAATGCCTCTTAATTCTTTCTTGCCTCTGTAACCTATTTTTGGTCTGAAACCGTGTTGCATTCCTTTATTCAAATCAATTCCGTGTGATTTTCTCCATTTGTTCCACTTATCAATTGATTTTCTTCGGATATTCTTTTTTCCAAATCTTCCCCTAAATGTAGGGTGTCCCTTTTTTTCCTTTAATCTTTTCTGTGTTTCAAGGGCTTCTTTGCTTTTCTTTATTTTATTCTTTTTTATTTTTGCAATAAATTTTTTAACAACAACTTTTTTTTCTATTGTCTTTTTTTCTTTTCCTTCTGTTTTATGTGCTTCTTCTTTTTTTTGTACTTCTTCCTTATGCTCTGTTTTTGCTGTTTTGTGTGTATCATCTACTTTTGTTTCTACTGCTGGAGTGTGTTCTTTTTTGTGCTCTTTGTGTTCAACTGTCTTTGCCTTTTCTTTGTGTGTGTGCTCTGCTTTCTCTTTATGTGTTTTAGCAGTATGCTCTTTTTTTTCTTCTTTTTTTACAGCTTTCTTTTTTGTTTCAGTCATAAATATCACTCCTTACTCGAAACTATTTCAATGATGTGTTCTTTTTGTTCTTCTTCCATAGTTCCTTTTTCTGCGGTGTATACTCCGTCCATGAAGCGTCTGATATCCTTCTTTTTTACTTTTGTTGCAAGTTCTATGTTTGCAGCAGTTTGGCTTACTTCTTCAAGATTAATTCCACTCAAAATAACATCTTGGCCCTTAACTTCAATTTTTGTTTCACCAACAATTTTTGCTTTCCTTGGAAATTTTTCTCCAAGAAAATTTTTAATAAAAATAAAACCGTTTTCGGTCTGGAGTGTCATTGGAAAGTGAGAGTAAACTACTTTCATTTCGTACTTGTATCCGTAAAGCAGGCCCTTAACCATATTTTTTATGTGTGCTATTGATGTCATCATTAGTGCTCTTGTCTGTTTATTTATCGGACTCCCTTCAATTATGATGTTGTTTCCTTCTTGCTTAAATTTCAATCTGTGGGTTTTGAAGTGTCTTGAAAGTTTCCCCTTATCAGAAGTTAAAGTCAAGTGATTATCTTCTTTCACTTCTACCCCAACTTTTTGCGGAATGCTTATCTTTTGGACAATTTTCTTTTCAACCATAAAAATCACTTTAATACATGTATGCAACTATTCTTCCGCCAAGTCCCTTTGCTTTTGCTTGGGCGTGAGTCATTACTCCTTGTGAAGTTGATATTACTAGTAAACCAACATCTCTTGCAGGTAAGTATCTTTTCTCATATTTTTCATACTCATTTTTTCTTACTGCGTATCTTGGTCTTACTCCTTTACAGGTGTTCATTTTTCCGCTTAGTTTTACATTGTAAGAAACTTTTTTGTTTTCTTCATGTTTCTCAAAAGATTCAATGTAACTATTTTCTTTTGCAACTTTTAGTATTTCTCCTAAAAGATTTGAAGCATGACTTAATTTGCATTCTTTCTTTGATGAATTCTCTGCATTTCGAATTATTGTCAATGCATCTATCACTGGGTCAACCAAACTCATAACAACACCTAATCATACTTCCTAATCGTATTTTTCAAAGCCTAAACGTTTAGCGTTATCTTTGAAGCATCTCCTGCAAATATTTAATTTGTATTTTCTTACAAGTCCCTTCCATGTTCCACACATCTTGCATGTTTTTGTCTTAATTTTTCTTTCCTTCTTTTTCTTGGACTCAGTCATATTAATTCAACTCCGATTACTTTTACAAATTCCATTGCTTCTTCTTTTGTCACTCTTTGTTTTCTTCCAACAGGTTTTCCCCTAATTTTTCTGTATTTCAATCTATATCCTCTTTTCTTTAATGAAACCAAAATATCAAAACCAATTATCCCAAGTTTTGGGTCGTATTTTACTCCGGGCAGATCAATATGCTCCTTTATTCCAAAACCAAAATTTCCTTCGTTATCAAAACTCTTTGAATTTAATTTATTCTCTTTTGCTTTTAGAGTTGTTTGCAAAAAATCCATTGCTTCTTTTTTTCTAAGAGTTACCTTAAGTCCAAGTACCAAACCAGGTCTTACTCCCCAATCAGGTATTCTTTTGTTGCTTGTTGTCTTAACAGGATTTTTTCCTGTGATAAGCTTCATTATTTGCTCTGCTCTCTTTAATTTTTCAGGATCTGCGCCGATACCCATATTGACAACAACTTTTTCGAGTAATACTTGTTCCATAAAAACACCTTATTTTATTTCAATTCTTCTAGCGCTTCTCCCTTTTCGCCAATTACAAACACATTTGCTTTTATTGTTTCAAATTCAGTTCCATTTTGATTTATTTTTACAAGCTTTTTCCTTCTTGCTGAGCCGGAAACTATTTCAACTATTTTTCCTTTTTCAGAACAATGAACACCCTTTGTTATGTATATGAGTGCATCTTTTTTCATTCCAATAATTTCCACTATTTTATTTTCAGGGAAAGAAATCTTTAATGTGTCTCCAACATTTGCCTTGTCATTCATAAATATCTTTCCGTCATTTGTTGTAAGCATTACTCCTTTCTTTGTCATTCTCTTGTAAGAAACCTTACATAGTTTTTCTTTTGACGGCTTTTTCATTTCCTTTATTATTATTCTTCTTTTTGTATCAAAGAGAACTCTGAAACAAAGTTTTTGTTTTTCTATTTCAACAACATCAAATAAACCAACACTAAATCTGTAATCCTTTCTTATTACTCCATTTACTTTTACTTCGCCATTATTCAATATTCTCTTAACTTCGCTTATTGATTCAGCTAACTTTGCAATGTCTCTCAAAAGAACTCCAAGTGCAACCGAATCCACTCTTTTATGTGCTCCGGGTTGTGTTCTTACTGTCCAAACATTTTCTTTTCTCTTGATTCTAACTGCTTTTGGTGCTGTAAGCGCCTTTGTTTTCAACTGTCCACCTTTCTTACTCATTTCTTATCACTCTTCTTTTTTATTTGCTTCAATCTTTTTCTGTCACTCTTATCAATTTCAGTAACAATTATTTTTGAAGCATCTATTGCAACTTCAAATTCTGTTCCATCACTTTTTTTCTTCATTATTTTTTCAATAAATATTTTTTTGTTCTTTCTATCAACACGATTTATTTTTCCTTCTTTTCCTTTGAAGGCTCCCCTAATAATCTTTACCACGTCACCCTTTCTTAAAGGCAAAGCTCTCTTTCCGATTTCTTTTCTTAATTTTTCATTTAAGTGCCCTGCAATAGTTTTTGCTTTCCTGTGCATAGGCATTTCTCTTGCTTCTTTTCTTGATTTTCTTGGTTTTTTTGACATAAACATCACACACTTTTTTTACCCATTTTTTTGCATCAAACTACTGATGATGCCATTCCAGCTATTTTTGGAAATCTTTCTCCAACTTCTTTTGCAACGCAACCCTTTATTTCAGATGCTTTTGGTAAACCATCTTGGTCAACTAATACAACTGCATTATCTTCAAATCTTACTCTCATTCCATTTGGGCGTCTATATTCTTTTTTTGTTCTAACAATAACTGCTCGCTCAATTTTTCCTCTCATTTCAGGCTTTCCTTTTCTTATTACAACATTAACCATTGAACCTATTCCACCGCTTGGATTAGCTTTCTTTCTTCCTTTGTAACCAAAAACCGAAATAATGTAAACTTCCTTTGCTCCAGAGTTATCTGTGCAAGGAATAACACTTCTAAGTGTAAGTGCATTATTGTTTGGTATGCTCATGGCTTTCATTGTTTTTCACCTGATTTTATTATTTCCATTACAATAAAATTTTTTGTTTTTGAAATCTTTCTTGTTTCCCCTACTCTCACAAGATCCCCTTCTTTTGCATTCATGCTCAGTGGATTATGTGCTTTTATTTTTGATTTTATTTTTTTGTATCTTTCATACTTTGAAATATAATGTGTTATCACTCTTTCAACTGTTACAGTTTTGTTTGCCTTTGCTGAAATAACTTTTCCTTCAAAGATGTTTCCTCTGATTGAATAAGTCTTCTCTTTTACAGGGGCAGTAATTGCCGCTTTGCCTTCAGAAACTTTCACACTTTTTTTCTGTGATTTTTTTTCAACCATTTTCATCTTCTCCAATCCTTTAATCTGTCTTCGGGTCTTTTTAACAATTTTTTTCCCTCAACAATAATTTTTTCCTTTATATCAAACTCAAAAACACATTCTTTCTTTGGGATAACTTTTCCATCATCCAAAATAAATGTGTTCTGTGTTTCATCAATAATAATTCCTTTCACTCCATTTCGTTTGGGGTCAGTACTTTCGATAACACTCACTTTGAGACCTATTAATTCGTGTCCCAAAATATTTTCTTTTGTTATCAAATATCCTTTTCCCTCAATCATCATTTCTTCTCCTATGCATCAATCAAATTTTCTTTGTAACCTTTTTTGATTAAAAATTCCTTTGCTTTCTTTTTGTGGTTTCCTTGTAATTCTATTTCGTTGTCCTTTACTGTTCCTCCACAAGCAAATTTTTGTTTCATCTCCTTCCCAATTTCCTTTAACACACTTTTATCATCAATTCCTGAAATAATCGTCAACCATTTCGAAAATCTTCTTCGCATAACCTCGATTTTTATTTTTTGCTGCTCTTTGGCAATATCGCTGATATCAAACAAATCTTTTGGCAACCCGCTGATTTTATCAATTTCTTGCATCTATTTATTCGCTCCTTTTCATTTCAATAACTGTAAATAATCTTGCAATATCTCTTCGTAATTTCTTTATTTTTCCGGGATTCTCGCTTCTTGTGCCTGAAGCAATTGTTGATCTTTCTTTTGCAAGTTCTTGCTTTAACTCAACTATTTTTTCAGTGAGTTCTGCTTTACCCATTGCTTCGAGTTCTTTGAATTTTAATGTCATAAAAACCAACTACTTTTTTTCCTCTGTTTTTTCTTCTTTTATTTTCTCTTCCTTAATTTCTTTTACCTTTTCCTCTTTAACTTCAACTTTCTCTGTTTTTTCTTTAATCTTTACTTCTTCTGTTTTAGCTTCTTTGTGTTTATGTTCTTTCTTTTCTTCTGTTTTACTTTCTTTCACACTTTCACTTTTCTTTGGGTGCTCTTTTGTTTTGTCTTCGTGAACTTTTTCCTTTCCCTCTTTTTTTTCAGTAGTATCCTTTTCTTTTGCTTCTTCTTGCTTTGCTTTTTCTTCTGCCTTTTCGATTTCAGCATTTTTTTGTTCTTCAGCTTCTTTTGCAATTCCTTTATGTTTTTTTACTACTTCCATTACATCAATTTTATCTGGAAAAATAACATCTGGGTGAATAATACTCAATTTTATTCCAATTGCACCAGCTTTTGGATAAGCTGCAGTTTTTGCAAAATCAACATATCTTGACTGGTAACCAATTTTCTTCATGTAACCCATTGCAATTCTTTGTTTTCTTTTTCTTTGTCCTTTTCCTGCAATTGCTCCTTTGAAAACTAATTCTACTCCGCCTGCTCCTGCATCCATTATATCTTTTACTACTCTATATGAAACACTTCTCAAAGAAAATCCTCTTTCAAGCATTGAAGCAATTTTTTCTGAGAGTATTTTTGCATTTAGATTAGGGGTTTTTATTTCCTGTATTTCTATTTGCGGATTATCAATTTTGTAATCTTGTGCAATAACTTCTGTTAATTGTTTTATTGTTGAACCACTTTTTCCTATTGCTAGTCCTGGTTTTGCAACGTGCAAAACAATTCTTGTTACAAGCGGTGTCTTAATGATTTCAAGTTTGCTGAATCCTGCTCTATCAAGTTTCTTTGAAAGGTAATTTTCAAGTTCCATTCTGTTGTAATTCTTTTGTATAAATGTTCTTTCTATCATGCTTTCACTTCCGATACAATTACTTCAATATGTGTTGCATTTTTTCTTCTAGCTTTTCCACCTATTTTTCCTTTGCTCTGATAACTATATCTTGATATTCCCATTGATGCAAAAGAATGCAGTATAATTAATTTTTCTTGATCCAAACCTTTAAAGTCTGCATTGTTTTTTGCCAGATTCAAAAGGTCAATAAATGCTCTAACTGTCATTTCAGGATATCTTCCAGATTTTACTCCTTCTTTACTATCTCCTTTTCTGTGTCCACCTTTTTTATGATAAACTTTTAATGGCAAATATTCTTCGTGTTTTTCTATTCTTTCAAGCCATGCGATTACCTTATTCACAAGCTTTCCTTTTATTTGGTTACACACTTCAGTGGAATACTTAAGTGAAATATTGGCATTGCTAACCATTGCTTTTGCAGACTTGCTTTCTTTTCCCACTTCAGCTTGATAATTTCTTTTTGCCATTTATATCACTCAATTTATCCTCTTGCGGTTACTGCAGTAGAGCTCTTTGTTGCTCCGATTCCTGCTTTTCCGTGTGCTAATCTTTTTCTTGTTAAAATAAATTCTCCTAAATAATGTCCAAGCATTTTTTCTGTCACATCAAGTGTTTCAAAATTATTTCCTCTGTGAACTGCAAGTCTTACTCCAATCATTTCGGGTACAACAACAATGTCTCTGTAATGTGTTTTCACTGGCTTTGCTTTTGGATTATTTTTTGCAGCAATTACTTTTTTCAAAAACTTTTTATCAAAACCTTTTTTCAGTGCTCTTCTTGTGCGAGAAGTGCATAGCTCCGCAAATTCCTCTATTTTCATTGCCTTTAATTCGTCAAGAGTTTTGCCCCTGAAAGTAAATTCTTTTTTAACCATATCATCGCCCCTAAATCTTTTTTCTCCTTCCGGTTCTCTTTGATGCAATTGCTCCAACTTTTCTTCCCTGTGGTGCATTTCTTGAAGTACTCTTTGATTTTCCAGGGTGGTGCTGTGCTCCTCCAAATGGATGGTCTACTGCGTTCATTGCAACACCTCTAACAACAGGCCAAAATATTTTCTTTGATTTCATAGCATAGTACTTGTTTCCTGCTTTTATGAAAGGCTTTTCTCCTCTTCCACCACAAGAAACATTTCCTATTGTTGCTCTAACAGTTAAAGGTAAACTCACTAATTTTCCTGAAGGCATTTTTATTGTAGCTTTTCTACTATCCTTAGCTGTAAGCAAAGCATATGCTCCGGCACTTTTTACAAGTGTTCCTCCGTCTCCAGAAATTTTTTCAATATTAAATATTGGGCATCCCTCAGGTGCTTCTTCTAGTGTGATAACATTTCCAACTTTTATTTCTGCTCCAGGGCCCTGTTGTACTCTTTGTCCAATAGAAATACCTTCGGCAGCAACAACTGTCTCAGTTGTATTATCATTAAAACAAACTTTTGCAAGTATGGCATTTCTTCCGGTGTCCTTAATCAGATCGATCACTTCTCCGTCAACAAGTTCTTTTTGAGTCAAATACTTTGATGGTATTCCAAATAGTTTCGCTTTGAAAGTATTTGTTCCACGTCCGCGTCTTTGTGAATATAATCGTTTTCCCATTTTCTCAACCCATAAAAATTTAATTTATTATTTACAATACTCCTAATTTTGTTGCAAGGTCCTGTGCTTTGTATTCTTTTGCAAGCTTTACAATTGCTTTTTTTCTTCCTTTCATATCTCTAATAATATTTACTTTTTTTACTTTTACTCCGTAAGCGCTTTCAACAACTTTTTTTATTTGTGCTTTGTTTGAACTATCAACAACAATAAAAGTTATTTTGTTTTCTGTTTCAATCATGTTAACCGCTTTTTCTGTTACAAGCGGATAAAAAACAATTCCAAGGTCCTCAAGTGTCGCATTTGTTTTAATTGGTTTAACAGTTTTTTTTGTTTCTTTCTTTTCTTGTATTTGTTCTTTGTGTTCTTCAGCTGCCTGCTGTCTTTTTTCTTCTTCTTTAAGCTTTACCATAAAAATCATTTTCCATTATTTTTTAATTTTGCTTTCCTTTTTTTCACTAGTTTTTTCTGCTTTCTTCGTTTTTACTGTCTTCTGTCTTTTTGCTTTAACACTTTTCTTCTTCTTTATTTTTGCTTCTTTTATATTTCCACTAAATTTTTCTCCAAGTGCTTCTATTGCACCTGTTGTCCATACAACAAGTCTTCCTGCTTCAGCACCTGGTGCGAGTAAATCAACATTAAGAGAATTAACTGTAACAGCATCAACTCCGGGCAAATTTCTTGCCGCTTTTAATACTGGAGAATTTTTTCCTGTAATAATTAAAACGCTTTTCTTTATTTTTTTTGTTCTTCCTCTTGTCTTTCCTCTTCCTGCTCTTTTCTTTGTCTTTTCTTTTGCATTTTTTATGTCTTCTCCAACCCCAATTTTTCCAAGGATTGAAACAATTTCTTTTGTTTTATTTGTTTCTTCAAAATCATTAACAATTATTATTGGAAGTTCTTTTTCAAAAATAAATCTTTTTTTCACTAGTTCTTTCATTGTTGTTGCAGCGATAGCACTTCTTAGTGCAACTTTTCTTTCTTTCTTATTTATTTTTTCAACGATTGTTGTCCATGCTTTTGGTGGGTGAGCGCTCATTCCGCCAACTGAGTGGGGAACTCTTGCTACTCTTCCTTGGAGCAAAGAATTTCTATTTTTCATTCTTGGAAGTCTTGCGTGTTCAACATTAATTGTTCTTTCCATTGTTGGTTGATCTCTTGTACCAACATATATTGCAGTGTTCTTTTTTCCTGCGCGAGGATCAGATCCCTTTGCTTGTTTTTTTGATGTTTGTAATGCAAGCACGGCTCTTTTTATTAGTCTTGGTTGGTAACTTGAAGTGAATACTTCGGGTAGTTCAATACTTTCTTTTGCAGAACCATCAATTCCAATAACTTTTGCTTTCATTTCATCAACCCAAAAAAATAATTTTCCCATTTCATTTATCATTTAACCAAAATTTTTTCTACTGCTTCTAAATGTATTCCTCTTTTTTGTACTGGTCTAATACCTTTTCTTAGTGCAATACATCTTTTGCTTGGCCCAGGAATAGAACCAACAATAACAGCGAATTTTCCTTGTACATGACCATAACCACTAAAACCAGATTTAGAATTAACTTCTTCTGTCTTATCAGAAATTTTTACTAATTTTTTATTGTATTCAGTTCTATTTTGGTAACCCATTTGTCCAGGTCTAGCCACAGTGAACATTACTGTTGTTGGATGCCATGGACTTAT
The DNA here is from genome assembly GCA_964402905.1 of uncultured archaeon. Taxonomy (GTDB): domain Archaea; phylum Iainarchaeota; class Iainarchaeia; order Iainarchaeales; family JAAZKV01; genus JABIDZ01. The sequence goes on along the minus strand of CAYODU010000013.1, from coordinate 6,788 downwards.
TGAACCAACTACTCTTCTTGTCTTTGCTTTTGGTCTTAGCATTCTAACATTAAATCTCTTTACTACTCCTTGAATTCCTTTTCCAGTAGTAACTGCTTTAATATCAAGGAAGTCTCCTTCACTAAATACTTCGTCAAAATTAATTTCTTTTCCAAGAATTTGTTTAGCATAATTTAATTGCTCTTCTTTTTTTCCTCCGATAAAAACTTCGCTTATATCGGGAGTTTTCTTTAGAGAAATTTTCTTTGGTTGTGTGTGAATAAGAAGAGTAAAATATTCAATATCATTAATCTCTTTTTCAAAATCAGCTATTTCATAAATTTTCTTTTCTTTTGTGCTCTTTTTTTCTGTGTTTTCCTTTTTATCTTTGTTTTTTTGACTTTTCTTTTTGAAATTATTTATTTTTCTCATTATTTCATTATCAACGTTTTCTGCTAGTGCGTCACTTAGTGGAACAACACCAATTTCTGCTTTTGTATAAGCTCTTACTCCAAATACTTTTAGTGGAGGGCACTCAATAATAGTTGCCGGTAGAACAACTTCGTGTCCAAAAGAAGGGCTTCCTTTGTGCTTGTTCTTGCCCATTATTTGAGTCATTCCGGCTTTATAACATAAAAAATTAAGTGCTTTTGCTTCTTTTCCGCTAGCTTTCATGCTCGGCGTCTCTTTTTTGCTTCTTACTCTTGGATAGTAAGCCATTGAACCGCGCCTAGGCGCATTATACTCTGACATTCATTTCACTCAAAACATATTTTGATTAAATGAGCACGCCTTTTGGCAAAAACCGTCAACCAATAAAAATTGGCTTGGGTATTTATGTCCAAATCACCAGATTTTAAACACAGTCTACTCAATTTAATATTTAATTTCTTCACGGAAAGCTTTTTAAAGGATTTCTCTTCCTTTTCGCTCTTTTCCCGTTTATTTTTACTCTTAGTACTTTGTATTTTCCCAAGGTTCTTTTGGCCTATCATTTCCTGGATAAGCCCCCGCGACAACAATAATTGCCACAACTATAATTATTATAATTATTAATAGTCCTATTCCAAAAGCATTTGCTCCAAAGAACAAAAATAGCCCTGATAGACTTCCTTCACCAGAGTACAAAGCAACTGTTTTTGTTTCTCCTTCAGAAGAAAATGATAATGTATCATTTCCATTGGTGTTATTTGCATTTGTTAAATTTATTTCTGTGTAACTTTTTCCGCTTGGGATAGTAATAATTTTGTCGTCTGCAACATAGTTTCTAAGATTAGTACTTATTGTTCCGGTAAATATTTTTGTTGTAGGATTATTGAATTCTACTGAAAGAACCATGCCCCCGTCCGTTTGAATTATACTTGGGCTTATTGCAATAAGTGACAAGTTTCCTTGTGCAGTGTTAGTAACAATTATTCTTTTTGTTTGTGTGTTACACGAATCTATTGCTGGTCTTAAATCAATTTCTCCGCTGTTTTTATTAATTGAAACAGTTAAATCTCTTGAAATAGAACTGTTTGCTGGCAAAGAAATCATTGTTGGAGAAACCGATAAGTCTCCTTCGATATAAATATTTGCAGTTTTGTTTGTTCCGTTAACAATTGTAATTGGAATGCTTCCAAAGTTTTCTATGCTTACTGATGCTGGGGCATTAATTGTAAATGCTTCGCATCCTGCAAAGAATATTGATGAAGTAGTATCTTTTATATTAACATTAAAATTTTCTTCATTTATGCTTGAAAAAGAACAAGTTTTTCCGTCGCTAAATCTTCCTTTTATTTGTATTGTATTAGAGTAGGATTTGTCTTGTATAACATTTGGTGCTTTTGCGCTAATAACAATATCAGCTATCTCTGATGGGAAAGCATATTGTTCATAGTAGTATGCTGCCAAATCAAGTCCATTGTTTGTAATACTAACATCAGTCAATTCAAATCTTTTTGTGCTATTATTTTCTAAATAGAAAACGCTTTTGGCTTCTGTGCCTTCGTTTAGAGTAATGTCTTTTGATTGGATTGATAAGTCATCACAATCAGATGAAGTAGTGTAGTTTGAGCCAGAATTGTTTCCTGTCTCTTGAACTGTTACGCTAAATGTTTTTCTTCCAATATTTGTTTCAGAGCAGTATTGGCTTCCAAGGTAACCTGCAACAGAAAAAGTTCCTGTTGTTGTGGTGTTACTTGAAACATATCCTGCATCAAGCGAAACATAAACATTACCATTTGAATATCTGTTAATTGTAGTATCGTAATCAGCGCTTCCTGAACTAATTAATGCGTTTGTAAACAAAATTGATAAATTACTAATATCAAAAGCAGTGTTTGTATTGTTTTCTATTCTGAATGTTCTTGTTGCTGTTGTGTCCTCGCCAAGTGTAATATCATATGTGGTAAGTACTATTCCTGAACAAGAGTTGTTTTGAATATCAATGTATGATTCTGTCCTCTCAATTTCAGTGCTTCCTTGTAAAACTATTCCTTCTACTTTATATCTTTCGTATTGATTATCAACAGAAAAATCATTTGACCATACAAAAACATAGTCATCTTCTGCTAATTCTTGTGTTTTTGTTGCAGTTGTTCTATATAAGACCCAATTTCCACTAATTTCTCTAAAGACCTGATTTTTCACTGTTATATTTGTGGGGCAATCGCTCCCAGTTACATCACTTATTGTAAAAGAATTTTTAATATCAATTTGTGAATTATCTTCTGCTGAAATGCTTGTGGCATAGCCATCTGTTTCGCTTCTAAGTTCTGTTCTTGCATTGTCAACATTAATTGAGCATGCAAAAGCTGTGCTCGCAAAAAGCATTACTATGAATAATACTAATCCAACACCCAAAACCGTTCCATATTTCATCAGAAATTCACCTTATATATTTCTTCCCAAACGATTATAAAAGCTTTTCGCTTATTCACGGGAACAAGTTATAACCACTTTCGTTCCCATAAAAATTTTTCTTCTGTTTTTTGTGTATTTTTTTCAAGAAAAAACCCTTGAACAGATTATTTCCAAAAGATAAAGATTGTTTCCTTAATTTTTGCTTTTTTCCAATAAAAAAAGACTATTTTATATCAAGAAAACCATTATACTTCATTTTGGGCCTTTTTTAAAGAAAGAGTTGCTTTAATTTATTATTGTTCTATTTTGCTTTCTTTTTTCCTTTTGAAAGAACAACATATAACATTGCGAAAACAGAACTCCCCACTACTACAAGATAACCTGTCACAACGAATGAAGGTATATACAATATGTAGAAAAGCGGATCATTCAAAAACATTATTTCACTGGCAGTACTTCCAGCTACTACTGATCCAACTGTTTGGAATATTGTGTAAAGCATTACAGGAATCTCTGCAACAATACTAATTATTGATGCAATAACAACAACAACTATTTCAACCAAAATAATAGTCCAAACATTTCCTTTTGTAACAATCCATGACTCTTTAAGAGCCCTAATCATTGACTCTTCTTTTTCAACAAATATGATTTCACCTAGAGAGAGTCTAATTGTATTGTAAATTACTATCACAAAATAAATAATTGAAAGAATAACTCCAATCATTGTTAAAATTACGCCAGCAAGCAAACCTATTGGCATTGCTATGAATCCCACCACTGTCAGAATGAAGCCCACAACTCCGATTAAAAGAAATTTAATATTAAAAAGTGAAAGGAAAGCAATTATTGATTGTGCAATATTAATAAGAATCATTTTTATGAATCGTACCAAATTTAGTTTGATGCTTTTTCTTCCACACAAATTTAGTGCTCTTCCAATTATTAAGTAAGAAAGAAATATTGCAATTAGTCCCATTACTATTATTAATGGGGCAATTCCTGCATAGAAAGCAATAAGCATGCTTGTTACTTCTTCGCTGGTTGTAATTGTATTATTTGCTAATCCTAGTGAGAAATTAAGGGAAAAGTAAAGCATTCCGAAGGAAAATAAAGTAAATAAAATAATGCTCACAAGCAAATACTTTAACATTAACTTGTCTTTTCTCCAACCTGCAAAGCCAAAAGAAATTATTTCTGTTATTGAATCTTCATTACCCATTGAAAGATAATTGATTTATGTATTTATATAACTTTCTGAAACGTTTTTTATAAAATTTTTTTTAAAAAAAAGAAAAAAAGTGAAGCTTTCGCTTCACTTTATTTATAAGATTCTGCAACGATTGTTACATAGAATATATTCAGTATGTATCCTACGATTACCATTACAATTACTGCTACAAATGCTGTTGCCAAAAGTGACATCATTGCATTCATTACAGTTACTATGTCAATAGTTTGTCCCATAAACATAGGTAACAACTGAGCAAAGGCAACGCTGCCAAATATTGCTGTTATTATAGCTTGTATAATTCCAACAATTATTGCACCAACAATTACTGCGATAATGAAACTAGCTCTCTTTGCTTTCTTGAACAATGCTGGAACATTTAATGCCGCACCGATACTCTTAGTATCAGCAAGTGTCATCATTCCAGAAATCATTACAAAAGCATAGACAATAGTCCATATTATTGCTATTATTGGTCCAACAAAAGGAATTAATGCTAAAATAAATGCTATTACTCCGAGTATTATTCCGTGGATAAACATTACTATGATTGCCTTTATACTATCAACAACCAGTTCACCAAAATTACTAAAATTTGGCAAAGATTTATCCTTACTCATCGTTTTCTTAGCAACTCTTAGCAAATAACCTGGAATTGTTAGAACGTTTATTATTGGTATCAATGAAAGAATAATTCCAATAATAAGATTGGTAATATTGCTGAATGGCTTCTTAAAAGCTACTCCTAAATCCATAACCCAAAACTCCCCTTTAGATTTTTTTTATTGAATATAAATTGTTTTAGTTATTTATAAGCTTTTCTTGCTACTCTTTTGCTGGATAATTTTCTGTTCCTTTCCAGTTAATGATTGGTTTTAAGTGCTTGTAGATTCTCACGCTTTCCTTTTGTGCTTTCATTACATCAAAAATATTTTTGTAAGCAAAAGGGGATTCATCAATGGTTCCGTTTTCAACAATTGCTTTTATCCCTTTCATGGTTCTCTTAAATTCTTCCATTTTAATTTCTTTTTTTGCTTGAGTTTTACTCATTCTTCTCCCGGCGCCGTGACTACTCGAATTCAAAAATTTTTTATTTCCCTTTCCAATAACAAGGTAACTTCCGTCACGCATATTTCCTGGGATAACTCCTTTCTCCCCTTTCTTTGAAGGAGTAGCGCCTTTTCTGTGAACAAATTTATCGGTTTTGCCTATTCTCTCTGCATTATTATGGTTTTTGTTTGCCCACACAGAAAAATTTATTTTTTCTCCAAGAACTTTTTCAATTCCAAGAACAACTTTTTTTGTTATTTCAATTCTGTTAAGGAGTGCAAATTCTAAACAAAAATCAAGTGCGGCTAGATATTCCTTTCCGATTTTTGAAGAAATTTTTAGCGGGTAAGTAGCTTCAAAATTTTCTTTTGCTTCTGAATTATCTATGGGTCCAGTAAATCCTGTTTTTGTAGTGCCCACATAATCTTTTTCTTTTATTTTTTTATTCTGCAAAAGAGCTTCTTCTTTTGCCTTAATCATAAAGTACTCTGCAGTGTGGTGGCCTATATTTCTTGAACCAGAATGTACAACTAACCAAACTTCATTTTTGCTGTAATCAATTTCAATGAAATGATTTCCGTGTCCCAGGGTGCCAAGATTACTAATTGATTTTCTTTTTATCCATTTGAAAAGTTCTTTATCACTCAATTGTTTTTCAAGTTTAGCAAGAATATTTCCAAAATCTTTTTTTGTTTCTTTGCTTACTTTGTGTTCTGCATTTAGTTTTCCAAGTCCCATGGGGATTTCTTTTTTTATTTCATCAAAAATTGCCTCAGAATACTTTCTTACTTTAGGTAAAAGACTTTTTCCCATAATTTTTGTTGCTGTGACACCACAGCCCATATCATAGCCAACCCAAGAGGGTACAATAAAACCTTTTGTGATTAATACCGAACCAATTGGGGCAACATATCCTAGATGCGCATCCGGCATGAGTGCTCCCTGAAGAACATAGCTTTCGCTTAAACAATTCTCAAATTGTTTTTTTGTATTTTGGTCAATATCTTTTGCAAAAATTTTTTCCATGAATTATTCTTGTGTTAAAGATAATAAAAAAGTATGGTTATGTATAAGAAATTGTTTTTTTGGATTTTAAAAAAAGTTTTTGTTTGTTTTATGATTTTAATTCAATTTCCAAGTGAACATCTTCAGGTATTTCTACTCTCATAATTCTCTTAAGTGTTCTCTCATCTGCTTGAACATCAATTAGTCTTTTGTGGATTCGCATCTGCCATCTCTCATAGCTTTCTGTTCCACCACCCGAAGCCCCTTTTCTTGTGGGAACAACTAGTTTTTTTGTAGGCAAGGGAATTTTCCCAGAGTGCTTTGCACCAGTTCTTTCTGCAACATCAATTATTTTGTCACATAAGTCCTCCAGCACCTTATAATCAGTACTTGTTAGTGCTATTCGTGCTGTTTGCATCTCATCAACCTACTTTCAAAAATATAAAAATGGGATGAAAGAAAAAACTCTTTCACCCTTTAAACAATTCAAATTTGTTTACTCTCTCTTTTCTATTTCTAGAACAACTCCTGCTGCAACTGTTTGTCCCATATCTCTGATTGCAAATCTTCCCAATTGTGGGAATTCAGAGAATTTTTCAATGCAAACAGGCTTTGTTGGAGTTATTTTTACTATTGCTGCATCTCCAGTTTTCAAAAACTTTGGATTTTCTTCAGCAAC
>CAYODU010000012.1:0-24311 GCA_964402905.1 uncultured archaeon | reverse complement strand
CAAGACAAAGCAAAAATATCAAAATCAAAAGCAGAATAAGTGCCTTCTTCTGAATAAAGGCTTTTCTTTGTATTTGCATTACTATGGGATGATTCTTCTACTATAAATATTTTTTTAATGGCTTTGCTATATCAAAATAGTTCATGGAAAGCAAGCAATTTGTTAAAGTTTGCCCTAATTGTTTCAGTGAAAATATTAAGCTCAAAGCGGATAGTCAGATACTCGATTATATTTGTCTTGAGTGCGGTTTGATTCACTTTTATCCCATTGAAATAGAAAAAGGGAAGCTTTCTGAACTAAGAAAAAGAGGGCGCTAAACAATAAATGATATTTAACATTTAATGTTTTTCTTTGCTAAGGGCTTCGTTTTTTAAATTGTTAGTTTCGCATTACTTCTGATTGTGATGAATAAAAGTGATTTAGCCATTCAAAGATAATTCTTTTTCTGATTCTTTTAAGCTAAGTAATCTTATTGAAGTAATGGATACAACTCTCAGAGATGGTGAGCAGACCGAAGAAGTATCTTTTTCCTTAAATGAAAAATTCTCAATTGCAAAAAAACTTTTAACTGAAACAAAGGTAAATCGAATAGAAATTGCTTCTGCAAGAGTTTCTGTTGGAGAAAAATCTTCGTGCAAACAGATATTTGATTGGGCAAAACAAAATTCTTTTCTTGATAAAGTAGAAGTACTTGGCTTTATAGATTATAATTTGAGTGTTGATTGGATTTCTTCTGTTGGTGGAAAAACAATTAATCTTTTGTGTAAAGGAAGTGAAAAACACTGTATTGAACAGTTGGGCAAACAACCAGAACAACATTTTATTGAAATACAAAACACTATTGAATATGCAAAATCAAAAGGGTTTATTGTAAATGCTTATCTTGAAGATTTTTCAAATGGTATAAAAGAAAATTCTGATTATGTTGTTGCTATTACAAAGGTTCTTTTTGAAAGTGGTGTTATGCGTGTAATGCTTGCTGATACACTTGGAGTTTTTTCTCCAATTGAAACGCAAAAATATGTTTCTTTCATGATAGAAAATTTTCCGAAAAAGCATTTTGATTTTCACGCCCACAATGATTATGGTTTTGCAACAGCAAATTCTTTGCAGGCAGTTCTCTCTGGTTGTAGCGGAATCCATATAACTGTTAATGGACTCGGGGAAAGGGCGGGCAATGCTTCGCTGGAACAGATAGTCCCGGCAATTAATGACTTTACTTCTTTTAAAACAAGTGTAAATGAAAAAAAGCTTTCATCTGTTTCAAAACTTGTTGAATTATTTTCAAAGAGAAGAGTAGCAAAGAATAATCCGATAATTGGGGAAGTTGTTTTTACACAGACTGCTGGAATTCATGCTGATGGGGACAAAAAAGGAAATCTCTATAAAAGTCGTTTATCAGCAAAGCGTTTCGGAAGAACAACGCGTTATACACTCGGGAAATTATCTGGTAAAGCTTCAATTGAAATTACTTTAAAGCAATTTGGGATAGTGCTTGAAAATGAACAATTAAAGCAGGTGCTGAAAAAAGTTATTTCGCTTGGTGACAAAAAAACATTTGTCTCAAAAGAAGATTTATTATTTATTGTCGATGAAATACAAAAAAATGTTTTTGAAAATAAATTTAGGGTAATAAATTATGCTATTACAACAAAAAAGAATTCTAAACCGAAGGCAAAAATAAAAGTTTCTCTTAATGGAAAAATATTTTCGGCTTTTTCTTATGGGGATGGTGGTTACAATGCATTTATTAACGCGCTAAAAAAGATTTTCAAAAAAAATAAAATAAGTTTCCCTATGCTCCTTGATTATGAGGTAAGAATCCCTGTCGGCGGGAGAACAGATGCGCTTGTAGAAGCGAAGATTATATGGAAACGCGCAAATAGAAGAATTGAGACAATCGGCGTTTCTACTGATCAGCTGGAAGCAGCAATTATTGCAACTGAGAAAATGGTTAATGTAATACTAAAGTTGAAGTGAAATAATTAAATGTAAATAAATTAATGTAATCTTCTGCATTTACTTTTTCATTTATTTCTTTTTAATTCTTACGCACTAAATTATTTCTATGTGTGGAATAATTGGTTTGAGTGGTTTTCCAAATTCTATGGCCCTTGTTAAGAGTGGATTAAAAATAATGAAGAATCGTGGAAAGGATTCTTCTAAAATAATCAAAGCAGATAATATTTTTTTTGGGCATAATTTACACTCAATAATAGATTATGTAGAACAGCCGCTTGTTTCTAATGGTGGAGTTCTTGTGGCGAATTGTGAAATTTATAATTGGAAAGAATTAAACAAAAAATATTCACTAAATGCAAGAAATGATGCTGAAATGCTCCTTAAATTATTTGAACTAAAAGGAATAAAAGAAACAAAACAGATAGTGAATGAATTTGACGGAGATTTTGCTTTTGCTTATTACTCAAAAAAAGAAAAGAAACTTTTGATTGCACGTGATATTGCTGGAGTAAAACCGATTGTTTATTTTTTTGATGAAAAAAATAATGTCATTGCATTTGCATCCGAAAAAAAGGCTCTCCCATTTAAGAGCATTCACTTAAATCCAAGAAAAATTCTGCTGTATGATTTTAAATCAAACAAAATATCTTTTATTAATAATCCGATTAAAAAAGAAACGCTTACAAAAAAATTAAAACCAGAGATTAAAATTGAAAAAGTAATTTTATCTGCAATATCAAAAAGAATGCCTGAGAATAAATTTGCTTTGCTTTTGTCCGGCGGTGTGGACTCTAGTTTTCTTGCGATGGTCTTCTACAAATTCATGAAAAGAAGTTTTGTTCCTTACTTTGCTGGAATAAAAGATTTTTCTGAACCGAAAGACCTTGCATTTGCGAAGAAAATTGCTAATGTATACAATTCTGAGCTAAAAATAAATCTTGTTTCTGTTAAAGAGTTTGAAAAAGAATTGCCCAAAATAATTAAACTAATTGAATCAACTGACCCTGTTAGAGTTGGAGTGGCATCAACAATTTACTTTGCAACAAAAAATGTAAAAGAAAAAGTTTGTTTTTCTGGTCTGGGGGCAGATGAACTGTTTGCGGGGTATAACCGTTTTACTGAAAGTACTGACATTAGAAAAGATATTTATAGTTATTTTATAAAAATGTATGAGAACGACCTTTATTTTGAAGATATTGTTTGCATGAAAAACAAAGTTGAACTAAGAGTTCCTTTTCTTGATAAAAAATTAATTATGTTAGCGCTTTCACTTCCATCAAAATACATTTTTTACAAAGGTATAAACAAAAAAATTTTAAGAGAACTTGCGCTAAAATTTGGAATGGAAAAAGAATTTGCTTTTCGTAAAAAGAAAGCAGCTCAATATGGAAGCAATTTTGATAAAGCGATTGATTTTCTTGCAAAGAAAAATGGTTTTAAATCAAAAGCACTTTACTTGAAATCTTTTGCATCAGAAGAAATAGTCCACAAAAATATTTCTCTTGGGGCATTGATTTCCACAGGAAAAGATTCTTTGTATGCGCTTTTCATTATGGCAAAACAGGGTTATCCAATTGATTGCTTAATAACAATTGATTCAAGTAACAAAGACTCTTTTATGTTTCATACCCCTACAGTGTCTCTTGCTGATTTGCAAGCAAAAGCACTTGGAAAACAGATTGTCATAATAAAAACAAAGGGTGAAAAGGAAAAAGAGCTTCTTGATTTAAGTAAAGCGATTGTTTCTGCGAAAAAAAAGTTTGGCATTGAAGGAATTTGCTCGGGCGCATTATTTTCTAACTATCAGAGAGAAAGAATAGAAAAAATTTGTGAGAAAAAAGGAATAAGGGCATTTGCACCTCTGTGGCAAATGAAACAAGAAAAATATATGCGACAAATAGTAAAAGAAAAATTTGTTATTATGGTTACAAAAATTGCTTGCAGGGGTCTTGATGAGTCTTGGCTTGGAAGAATACTAACAGAAAAAGATGTTGAAGAATTAATTGTCTTGTCGAAAAAATTTGGTTTTAATTCTGCTGGGGAAGGTGGAGAATACGAAACCCTTGTTTTGGACATGCCTCTTTTTTCAAAAAAAATTGTTGTAAAAGTTGAAAATAAAATGTATAATGAGAATACTGGTGATATAAAAATAATCAAAGCAGAATTAGTTGATAAATAAAAAAGCTTTTTGTAGAAACAATAATAATTGTCTTACTCATATCTAAGTGCTTCTACTGGATCAAGATTAGCTGCTCTCTTTGCGGGGTAGTAACCGGAAATCATTCCAGCAAGGATTGCAAAACCCAGAGCGAATATAATTATTTCTAAATTAATTACTGCTTCTAGTGGAAAACCGGCTGCCTGTCCAACAACGCCTATTACAACCGCCATACCAAAACCAAGAACCATTCCTATTACTCCACCGATTAATCCGATTAATCCTGATTCAATTAATATTAGTGACAAAACCAATCGATTTGATGCGCCAAGAGCCTTATACAAACCAATTTCTCTTGTTCTTTCAAGAACAGAAGAGAACATTGCATTCATAATTCCTATTCCCCCAACTATCAAACTGATTCCGGCAATCCCTCCAATGAAAACAGTTATCAAACTCAGTATTGAATTGACTTGTTCAAGCAAAGATTTTGTGCTAAGTGACATTACACTATCTTCGCCGTATTTTTTATCAAAGTAATCTTTTATTTCATTTGAAGTATCTTCTGTGACATCTTGTCCTGTAGTTTCAACAAATACTATTGATGGAATTCTGGCGCTTGATATTCTTTCAAGACCGCCTGTAGTCATGAAAATACTTCCGCTTAAATCCGGCCCGCCTCCAAAAGTTGAGCTCTGTGCTTTTAGTATCCCAACGACTTTGTATGTTTCGTCATTTATCTGAAGCTGTTTCTTTAAATTTATTTCTTTGCTGAAGTATTCTTTTGCAACTCTTGAACCGATTAGTACTCCCGTTGATTCATTTTTTTGTAATTGCCTTCCTTCATCAATATTAAAATAATTTGTTGATTCAAATAAGCTTGCATCTTTTGGATTCGTAGCACTTATCGAAACATTTACTTTTTCGCCGTTAAAAACGATTGTTGCATTAGTAGAATAAATTGGAACGGCTTTTTCTACTCCAGAAAGATTTTCTATTTGACTTAGATCATTGTTTGTTAGTTGTACTCGCGAAGCACCATATCCTTGGGGAATAACAAAAATTACATTACTCCCAAGGGACTGCAATTGGTTCTCAACAGCAACACTAAAACCCAGTCCAATGCTCACAAGAGCAACTATTGCTGCTATTCCAATTACCACCCCTATTAGAGTAAGAAAAGTGCGTAGGCCTTCTCGCCTTAGATTTTTCACTGCTTGTAAAACTGTGTCATCAATCAATCTTCTTCACCCAAAATTGCTGCCAAAAAATTAATTTATTAATTTTGAAATTAATTTACTAATTGTAAAAATAATTAACTAATTAATTTTAATTTTTAAAGTTGACAAACCTTTTCGTTTCCGCTCACTATTTTTCCGTCTCTTAAGGTAATGTGGCGATTAGCTTTTTTTCCAATACTCTCGTCGTGTGTTACAAGTATTATTGTTTTCCCATCATTTTTGTGTAGATTAGTTATTGTTTCCATAACCATTTTTCCGGATTTAGAATCTAGGTTTCCTGTTGGTTCATCAGCAACAATAATATCTGGGTTTAATGCGAGTGCTCTTGCAATGGCAACTCTTTGTTTTTGTCCGCCTGATAATTGATTAGGGCGATTTTTTAGTCTGTCGCCAAGTCCAACTTCTTCAAGAAGAGCTTTTCCTCTTTCCTCTCTTTTGCTTTTATCAAAACCGTTTATCCACATTGGAACCATAACATTTTCAAGCGCGCTAAGTTTTGGAAGTAAATTAAATGTCTGGAAAATAAAACCGATTTTTTTTCCGCGAAAAGAAGCTAGTTCAGAGTTACTCATTTTTGTTGTGTCTTTTCCATCAATGAAAACCTTTCCTTTTGTGGGGCGCATCATTGTACTTAAAACATCAAGTATAGTTGTTTTTCCAGAACCGCTTGGACCCATTACTGAAATGTATTCTCCTTTGCATATTGCTAAATCAACTTCATCGAGTGCTCTTACTTCTACCCCAAGATTGTATATTTTTGATACTTTTTCAAGTTTGATTATATGATTAATTTTTATTTTTGTACTCATTTTATCAGTTCCCCGGTAAAAAAATCTTCAAATCTTATCAAATTATGTCTGACGCTTCTTTTAATATATATTGTCTTTAATATTAAAAAAATAAAAAAGGTTTGTGCAGGTTTCCCTGCACAAAAAATTGTTTTAATAAAGCTTATTCTATTTGTTCATCAACTTTTAACGCATTTTCTCCGGTTGCAAGGAATGCCCACCATGGCGCATCATAACCCTCAACAAGTCCAGTTTCTGCATTAATTCTTGCTTGTTCTTGTACAGTCATTGGAATCAGACCAAATAAATTTCTTGTGTTTTCTATTTGGGCACGGTACTGTAACTTATTCTGATCATTATTTTCCAGGTGTAATTTCATGGCAAGTTTTGTTTTCTCTTTTATTTTTGATGGAAGAACGCCAAGCAGATTTCCTCCAACAGTCACTCCATCATCATTTATCTCAATTTCTTCATTTGTTTGAACAATAATATTTCCGTCTTCGATTTCTACAACATTATTTTTATTGCTGATGCTGATTAATCTGTTTTTTATTTGTGTGTGAATAGTCGCTCTTTCTTGTATTCTTTCTTGATTAGAATCGTTTCCGACAAGAATTTCGTTATTCATTATTCTTATTTGTTGTCCTAGATTATGAAAAGAATTGAAATCTATTTCGTTTCCATCAGAAATAATCTGTCCGATTGAATTTGCAATTTCTTTTCTTACTTCTTTTAGTTGTTCTTTTAATTCATTGTTTGAATCAGAAACTGCTTCAACAAATTGCTTTTGATATTCTTTTCTTATCTCGTTCATATTTTGAACAAATTCAGCGTTTTCACTATTTATTTGATGTATTCTTTCTCTTAGTTGTTCAAAATCTCTTTCTCTAATAGTAAGATTACTATTTACTTGGTTGCTAATTAATGTTGGAATTGCATCAACAGATGTTTCAACATTAATTGTTGCCTGAAAATCATTTTCATTTTCGTTTATATTGTTATTTCCGTTTCCTTCAGCAAAAACAAACGCTGTTGCCAAAAGGATGACTAATAGTACTAAAAATATTTGTCGCATAAAAACTCCCCTATATTTACTCTATACTTAACAATATCTGGTGTAAAATACTTTTAAGGGTGTGTATTTGTACAGGGACTATTTTTATCATTTTTGTTCTGTGATAAGTTTTTCTATTACTGCACGAAATTCTCCTTCTTCAGAAACAAGGTCACTTGTTTTTTCGTATCCATTTCCGATTCTGTAATATTGACAGCCAAAAACAAATACGGGTACACTTCCGTTGGGGCTGAACTGTGTGAAAATACTTTGTTCACTTTCGGGAACATTTGTTTCAGCAACATCTGTTAAAGTATTATTGCCAGTATCAAGTTCCCAATGATAAGCAACAATTTTCCCTGAATCAACATATTCTTTTACTGTTGAATCAAAAGTATCTTTTATCCATCCACAGTGTGAACACCAAGTTGTTGAAAACATTCGTATTACTGGTTTACCGTTTTCGGTGCATAAATTATTATTTACAAAAGAAAATGTATTTATTTCTCCGGAAAAAGTTGGGCCGTTTGTGTCACTATTTGTTTGTGTGCATCCTGCCAAAAGCAAAGCAGAAAAAAGTATTAGCGCAATTACAAAGAATTTTTTTGAAAACAATTTGTTTGTTTGCATTAATTCATTTTTGTACAACGTCATTAAATACTTTCCTAAATTGGGAAAAATGTAAGAGTAGCATCTCTTTCGAGACGCTATTCTTCAAATAAAAATAGTTTTTTTATTTTTTGATCTCAATTCTTATCTGTTTTGAAATCTATTTTTTTATTTTATTTAAACTATTTTTTTTATTTCTTTGATGACAAATTATTTTTCTTAACAACTGCCCAAATCTTTTTTGTCATTTCGCTTGGAGTAATGTCTCCAGAACCGAATACTTGTTCAAGAGTTTCTGTTCTACCCTTAAAACTTATACAATATCCCCCAAAAGGCTTTCTCTTTGCGCCAGCTGGGCTTTTTTTTCCAAATAGTGCTCCCATAATATATTCCTCCGTTATAGGTTTTTCTAATAATTAATTATTTCAAGTATTTAAATAATACAGTCAAAATCACAAAAAGAAAGCATTTTTCCTCTAAAAACAGTGATTAATTAGCTTTAAAATCATTAAACCCCATATTTTTTCATGGTAAAGAAAAAGGTAAAAAGAATTAAATCAAAATCAAAAACAATTACTAAAAAAAAAATTTTCCATTCTACAAAGGTAAAATTAAGTGCAAAAGATTTTTTACGTTTAAAAAATCCGATTATTGCGCTTGTTGGTGAAATAATTTTTCTTGTAGGTTTTTTGATTTCAATTATTCTTTATAATAATTATTCTTTTGGAATGCAATTTATAAGCGAGCTTGGGGTTGGCACGACTTCAATAATTTTTAATTCGTGTATTATTATCGCGCCTATTTTAATGATTCCATTTTTCTTTTTTTCTAAAGGAAAAAATAATATTTCACAAATAGCTTCTCTTTTGGGGATTGCAAGCGCATTTTTTCTTATGGGAGTAGGACTATTTCCGCTCACTTTTTCAAATATGCACTTATTTTTTGCAGGAATGTTCTTTTTTTCATCCGCATTAACAGCACTTTTCTTTAGTTTTTATTATTTAATCAGTGCATTTGAAATAAAACAAATTAATTTATTTATTCTTTTTTTGAGCTTTATTGGTTTTTGTTCTTTTATAATAATAGTGATTTTTCTTTTGTTTTTTAGGGATCCGTTATGGCAAAAAATATCAGTTTTTGTTTTTTTCCTATGGCTTTTATTTTTCATTATAGGAAACTATTTTCGGTGCTTGTCAAAGTAACCCATCTCTGCAAGCTTGATTAGAACCAGTTGTTTTACAACATCGGCTCTTGTACAACCGATTTTGTTTATTAATCTGTCAATAGCTTTTACTTGTTCATTTGAAAAATAAGGACTTATCCTGTGTTCCTGAGACATAGTTACTGATTAGTACCATTATATTTATAAATAAATAAGCTCATTTTTCTTTTACTGATCAGCAACTGATTAGTAACGGTTGAGGTGTTTTAATGAAGTATTTATTTTCTTCAGAAAGTATAACGGAAGGTCACCCTGATAAGGTTTGTGACGGAATAAGCGATGCAATTCTTGATGCGTGTTTAGCTCAAGATAAAGATTCAAGAGTGGCTGTAGAGACACTAGTAACAACGGATTTTGTTTGTATTGCTGGCGAAGTAACAACAAAAGCAAAAGTTGATTTTGATGCAGTTGCAAGAAAAAAAATTGCTGAAATAGGATATACTGTGGATGGAATTGGTTTTTCTGATAAGTCAGAAATAAAATGTTTGATTCATGAACAAAGCCCAGATATTAGCCAAGGGGTAACAGCGGGAGAAGGCGATTTCAAAGAACAGGGTGCAGGAGACCAAGGAATAATGTTTGGTTATGCAACAAATGAAACACCTGAATTAATGCCGCTTCCAATTAGCTTGGCTCACAAATTGAGTATGCGTTTAACAGAAGCAAGAAAAAAAGGTGAAATAAAAGAATTGCTTCCGGATGGGAAGAGTCAGGTAACTGTGGAATATGTTGATGGTAAACCAATTAGAGTATCAACTGTTGTAATTGCGACTCACCACAAAGAATGTGATATTGAACAATTGAGAAAAGAAGTAAATGAAAAAGTAATCAAGCCCGTTGTTGGAAAACTTCTTGATGAAAACACAAGAGTATTTATCAACGCGACTGGAAAGTTTGTTGTTGGTGGTCCTGCAGGAGATTCTGGACTTACTGGAAGAAAAATAATAGTTGATACATATGGTGGAATGGGTAGACACGGGGGAGGAGCTTTTAGTGGAAAAGATCCTTCAAAGGTTGATCGTTCCGCTGCATATGCTGCAAGATATATTGCAAAAAATATTGTTGCTGCCGGACTTGCTGATAGATGCGAAGTAGAACTAGCTTATTGTATTGGTTTTGCAGAACCACTAAACATTTTTCTTGAATGTTTTGGAACAGAAAAAGTTAATTTAGAACTGTTGGAAGAAATTGTGAGAAAACATTTTCCACTAAAACCTGCAGATATAATAAGAGAACTAAAACTAAAGCAACCAATTTATCACAATACCTCTGCATATGGACATTTTGGTAAAAATGATTTGCCCTGGGAACAAATCGACAAAGCAGAGATACTGAAAAAAGAAATCCAAGAAAAAGAATTGGCAAACTAAAATAATTTTATTGTGGGGCTCATTGCCTCACATTCTTTTTTTAAGTTTTAAATTGTTCTTAGATTTTTAGTATGATTCAGAAATATATGTTGCTTCGCCTTCTTCTTTACAGTTAATGCACTTCATTTTCTTTTTCTCAAGTGTCATTCCAATAATATCCTTTTTTGTGTTGTGTTTTATCAAATCGCTACACTCTTCTTTTCCGCACCAGCCAACAATTGCAATAGCAGTTTTTTTTGCTTCTTCAATTGTTTTAGCTTCTTTTATCCTTCCCTTTAATTCTTCTTCGCTTTTTTTACGAAGTTCTTTTTGTATTTCATCCAAAGCAGTTTTAATCTCTTTTTCAATTGCAACTATCTTTACCTTCTTTTTTTGTCCTGTGCGATAGCAAAGCAAAACGCTTTTTTCCTTTAACTCTTTCGGACCGATTTCTATTCTCAATGGGATGCCTGTTTTCTCCGCTTTAAATCTTTCTTCTCCAAGACTACTTGTCTCAATAATATAAAATTCTTTTTTACTCAAACCCGTTTTTATTTTCACTTCTTTTTCTTTAACTTTGAATAAAACAATTGCCACTTTTTTTGGAGCCACTTCTGGAGGCAAAACAAGTCCTTTTTCATCAGCATGATTCCCTATTACTGCTGCAATAAATCGCTCTCCATTTCCGGTGCAGGTCTGCCACACATATTTCTTTTCTTCTTTCTCATCAGTGTAAGTTATATTAAATGCTTTTGCATATGCTTGCCCCAAATTGTTACAGCTCCCATTTTCTACTAGCTTATCATTTAGCATTGTATAAAATTCTACTGCGCCTACACTTCCGGGAAAACAATCGCTCTGGGGTTTTCTTACTTTTATTCTTGCAACAGCAAGCATATCAAATATCATATCATTCATTTTTATTGCGAGTTCAATTTCTTTTTCCGATTCTTCTTTTGTGGCACTGCAAGTGTGTATTTCATACCATGGCCCAATTTCAACATCTCTCACAAATGCTTTTGTTGATTTTGTTTCGTTTCGATAAGAATTGACAGTTTCATATATTCTCAAAGGAAGGTCTCTGTGGCTTCTTATCCAAAGACTGAACATGGGGTACATTGCTGGTTCTCCGGTTGGTCTTAAAAAAGTTTTTTTATCATTTTCAAAATAACCCATTGAGTAGAGTGCTTGTTCTTTGAAAGAATTCCACCAGCTCGAGTTATTTTCTGCGTATTCGGTTGGTACTAGAAGCGGAAAATACATTTCTTTTATGTTTTCTTCTTCAAATAAACTGTCCCAGTAAGTCTTAATGTTTTTCATCAGTGAAAAGCCGTAAGGCATCCAAACAAAAAAGCCTTTTATTTTGTATCTTATATCCGCAAGCTCTCCATCAGTAATGGTTTTGTTCCACCACAAAGAAAATTTCTGTTCATCTTTATTTATAATCATTCTACTCACTTTTTAGTTGTTTTTTCTGGCGAAGACTCTACTTTGATTTCCTTTAAAATATCTTTTTTCTCTTCGTCCATATTTTTTGGTTTTCCTTTTTCAGAAATAAATATTCCTATTGTTGTAAGAATATTTGAAAGGAAAATAACTATGAAAGCTATTGCGGTTATCTGATCTAATATTGGCAATGCAATATTTAGGCCCATGCTCATCGGAAGAGAAACAAGGACAGCTGCTGCCAGTCCCCTTGCGCTCATTGTTGTTATTAGTTTTGTATCCGGCTTAAATATTGGTTTTAATATTCCAAGTATTTTTGCTCCGAAGTAACGAGAAATTATTATTATTACTATTATTGCAACTGAGATTAGGATAACTTCTTTTGTTAAGTACTCTACTTTGAATAGTATCCCTAGATAAACAAAGAAAAAAGTTCTTACAAGAAAAGAAATTTCGTTTTGAAATGATTTTATTGAATTATCTATCTGTCTTACTCTTAATTTTAGCATTGTTGTTATATCTACGCTGTTTCCAAGAACTAAACCAAATACAAGTGCCGCAATTGCTCCATTGCCTTTGAATAATTCAACAATTGAGTAAATTAAGAGTAGGGCTGCAATAGTCATCAAGTACTCGTATGATTTTCCTTGTAAGTATGATAATAATCTCAACCACAAAAGTCCAGCAACAAAACCTACTACTGCTGCGATAGTGAAATTGGCAAGTATTCCTGCACCGATTTGTGTCACGCTCACAGAACCAATTAACATTACTTCTGCAACAGCCACTGCTGTAATTACACACAATGCATCTGTTAGTGCAGATTCAAGATTTAGAAGAGTTTTTGTTTCTTCTCTTGCAGAAGCATTTTTTACAAGGGGAATTATTATTGCCGAACTTGTTCCGCCGATTATTGCTGCTACAAGAAGTCCTGTAAGCAAATCAAATTGTATAATATTGAATTCGGCGATTAACCATAGTGCGCCCACAACAAGAATCAAGTTAATTAAAAAAACCAATATAGTAAAACCGAAAGCATCTCCAACTGAACGAATCGCTTTGAAAAAGTTTAGTTGCATTCCACCTTCAAAAAGAATTATTATTAGTGCAAATGCAGCAAAGAAAGGCAAAAAGCTTTGGAAAATCGCTAGTTCTGCAGGGCCAAGAAGATTGAATATTGGTCCAATAAGCAAACCAATAACCATTAGAATGATTAATTCTGATATTTTTGTTTTCTTGAATAAAATCATTCCAAAGTAACCGATAATTATAATCACGGCAACCATTAGGAACGCTGTTACTACATCAATCATTAATACACCTTGTGAAAATTAAGTTGTTTAGTAAATAAAAAGCTAACTGTCTCTTTTTTTTGTCGCTTATTTTTTTTATTTTATATTTCCTTTTTCAACCATGATACATTTACCATAAATGCACAAAATACCGTTTTCTTTGCAAAAATCAATTGCTTTTTGGCTCTCGCTTCCGGGTTGAAACCATGCTTTTTTCAAACCCTTTTCTTTTAATTCTAAAAGCACTTTTTCTGATGCCTCAGGGGGAATAACAAAAACAACCCAATCCACTTTTTCATTTATTTCGCCAATGTTTCTGAAAACCCTTTTGCCCAAAATAGTATCTTCTCTTGGGTTAACAGGAAAAACTTTATAACCTAGTTCCTTTAGTGAAAGCATTATTTTGTAACCGTATTTTTGTGGATTATTACTGGCTCCAACAATTGCATAACTCTCTTTTTCCATAAAAATAAAAAAATGATTTTTAAAAAATCTGTAAAGTTACATTAACTTTTACTCAATCATTTTTGCGTGCCCAAAAACACTTTCTAGTTCATTGTCAACGTTTTGTTTCCAGGACGCAAGAATTTCCTTCATTTTTTTCTCCAGCTCCGGCTTTTTTTTCACACAGTAAAGTAAAACATATCCTCCACTGTCAAGATTATCTTGTCTTCTTTCAACAATTCCTTTTTCAAGCATTTTTTTCATTCCCTTTTGTATTGTTGTTCGGTCAAGTGAAAGATGTTTTGCTATTTCGGAAGAATTTATACAAAGTTTGCTTTTGAGCAAAAACAAAAAAATTCTTAGTTCGGTTTTATTCAAACCAAAAGTGCATTTGATTAAATCATTTGCATTAATTTGTTTACAAGTAAAATCAACCATTCGTTATTCACTCTTGATGAATTATATAAATGCAAGTATTATTTAATCCTTAAGCCTTCGTTTTATTTCTTTGTATTTACTTTTTTTGTTTTATTTTTATCTATTTTTTTCCTATTTATTTTTTTACCTTTTCCCTCAATTAACTTTTTCCAATCAATTAAAAAGAAAGTTATTATTGAAATTGCTCCGATTATTTCAATGACTATTGTTATTACCGTTGCGTCTCCGCTCAGATTTAATTGAAGAGAAGAAAATATTTTTTCTGTAGTGAAAACCAAAAATAGGTAGCTTATTGTTCGTCCGATAAAAAAGCCTGCTAATACTTCGCGTAGCCTTGTTTTTGTTGCCCCCACAGCAATAAACAATGCATTTGATGGGAGCGGACTTAGGGAAAAGAGTAGAGTGAAAACAAATTTTTTAAATGGTTTTGCCAAAAGCTTTCTTTTTAGATAATCCATTTCTTTTTTCTTTTTGACACTTGCTTTTTTTTCTGTCACATAACCACTTAACTTTGCCAGAACAAATCTTCCGACAGTTGAAGCTGTAACTCCAATAAAAATAAGTAGGAAAATATTCTGAGAAAAAGTTATGTTGAAGTATGAAAGTGTTATCCATGTGGGTGGAGCAAAGGCGGGTATTACATTGAATACAAAAACAACTATCCATTCAAAAAGCAAAAACAATATATCCATAATTTATTTATCTCCAGTATGTGTTTGTCTTTAAATTAGTCTATGCAATTACATATAAAAACTTCTTTCCCACAATTATTTCATACAAATCGGAAAAGTGATTTATTTGGGTGCGAAAATGAAACTTGAAATCGGTTCAGGGAATAAACCAAGAGAAGGTTACCTTCACTTTGATATTAGAAAAAATATTGGTGCTGATGTTGTTGGTAATGCTGAAAAATTACCTTTTAAGAATGAAGAATTTGAAGAGGTTTTCTCAAGGTTCTTCTTAGAACACTTGCCGCGGAAAAAAGCAGAGCTTGCAGTAAAAGAGATGTTTCGTGTAACAAAAAAAGGCGGTTTTGTTGAGATAATTGTTCCAAATATTGCATATTTTTGTCGATTATTTGTTGAAGAAAAAGGACAGAAAAAAGAGTGGGCACTAAACAAAATATATGGTTTTGAGAATTACAATGAGGACCATCACTTTTTTGGTTATGATTTAGATACTCTTTCCCAATTACTTGAAAAAAATGGTTTTATTGATATAAAACAAATTGAAACAGAGGAACAATACTTGCAACTTAGGGCAAGGAAAAAGGGCTAGAAAAGCTTTTCTACCGGAAAGGCTTTTTAATTCTTCTAAGCCAAAATTATTTGATAAAAATGAAAAAAATAGCTTTCTTAGTTGTTTTATTGTTGGCAGTAGCTTTCCTGCTTTTTGGTTGTACTGACAGCACACAACAAAATGTGGGTGGTTTAATGGGTTTAGATGTAAATAATTCAACAAGTATTTCTGAAGATAAAAGTACTAATACATACAATAATTTGTCAGATTTTAAAAAGGTTCAAGTGGGTGACAAAGTATCAGTGAATTACACGGGTAGATTTGAAGACGGAAAAATATTTGATTCAAGTATTGGAAAAAGTCCATTGGAATTTACTGCGGGCGCTGGACAAATGATAAAAGGATTTGATGCAGCGGTTATTGGAATGAAAGTTGGGGAAAAGAAGACAGTTACTCTCCAGCCAGCAGATGCATACGGAGAATACCAGCAATCAAAAATAGTTACTTTGGATAAAAATAATTTTTTGAATTTTGATGAACTAATTGTGGGGATGACTGTTTCAGCAGGAAATGGTTTGAATGGAATAGTAAAAGAAAAGAATGATACCACTGCGATAATTGATTTTAATCCAGAGATGGCAGGAAAAACACTTGTTTTTGAAATTGAAATGCTTTCTATAGATTAAGATCTTGGAAAAGAAATAAAGTAAATTCTTTTATTTGCTTTTAAATCTATCCCTCGTTGTTTTTCTCAGAAAAGTATTAAAATGCCTTTTAGGCAAAAGCTCTTTATGAAAAGTGTTTTACTGGCATATTATTCTTTTGGTGAAACGCCCAAAGTTATCCTAAAGCTAGAAGAACTTTTTTCTAAAAAAGATTTTCTTGTTACAAAAGAAGAAATCAAAATTTCGCCCGATATTGAGCCCAAGAAACAGTTCAAGCACGAAAAAAAAATTGTTTTGGAAAACAAATCTCTTGATATAACTTCTTTTGATGCAATAATTGTTGGGACACCAATAGTTTCTTTTACTTCTGTTCCCGCAATAAATGTTTTTATAAGAAATCTTCCAAAAGCAAATAATAAAAAATTTGTTTTGTTTGCAACGGGCATTGGTTTACCTGGCAGAACAATAAAAAAAATGAAGAGTCTATTATCAATGCGTGGTGGAAAAGTAATTGAGAGTCAAGCGTTCACAAGTATTTTTGAATTTGATAAAAAAAAGCTTATTGAAGTAGAAAAGTTCTTTGATAAATTAATTGAGAAAATTTAGGTTTTAGTAAAAATATCATTTTCTCATGTCAAGTTGTGAGAAAACATCATCTTCAAGACTTGTTTCTGGGCGGTTCTTGGATTTTTTTTCCTGCAAAGTTATTTCTTTTGCACCTGCTTTAAGTTGTAACTTTAGCTTTGCAATTTCTTCTGCTGTCTGAATTGCTTTTATCTGTCCCTCAATAGAAATAATTTCTTCTTTTATTTCAGAGCTAATTTTTTTGTAAGCCTGTTCATCAATTTTTCTTTTTAGGTAACTTCTTTCTGCTATTTGTAGTTCATGAATTTTTTTCTGCTTTTGCTCAAGTAGCCCAGTTAAAACTTCTTTTTTATCCTGAGAAAGCCCCTCCATTTTTTTAATATCTTTTTCACCAAGTGTGTGCTTTTTTCCAGCGTCAATTTCTGCTTCAATTTTAATGAGCTCGGCATTTTTTTCTTTTGAAATTTTATCAAAAGTATCTTTATCAATTTTGTGTTTTAAGAATTGTTTCTCAGCTTCTTTTAGCTGGCTGACAAGACTATCCCTTTTTTGTTTTGGATTGAATAAAGGAATAGAAATTTGTTTTTTTCCTCGAGTTGCAAAAATAATGAGAACTATAAACAAAATAACTACTATACAAACTATTGGCGCCAAAACTATTTCACTGCCAAATTCACTCAAAATGCTTTCCGGAAAAAATTGGGGTAGATATTCTAATGCAAATGGAATTGATGCTAACAATAGAACAATCAAAACAATAATTATTGAAGAAGCTTTCCTGCCCATGAAACAAAAATAGTCTTTTGAAAATAAAAGCTTTCGCTTAGTATCTTTTGTTGGTATATAAAAGCTAATTCTGACGGCAAGCCTGTTTTTCTATACAAAACAATTAAATAACTGAAAAGCTATTTCTAATGTAATTATGTTGGTTTGAAACCAGTGATAAATCGATTTTGGTGTTTTTTTGAGTACGATTAATGGAACAGTAAAGGATTTGAAGTCCCTTAAAATTCAGGGGGCATCAAATGTAAGAAAAAAGAGTCTTTTGGCTTTAGTAAGAGCCACTACTAAAAGCAAAGCAAAAAGCGAAAGTGCTTTTAGAAAAGAATTTTTGAAAAATGTTTCAAAATTATTTTATGCGCGCCCAACAGAGCCCGAATTGAGAACCTCTCTTAGAGTCGTTAAAAAAAATATTGCAAAGAAGAATCTCTCGGTAAGCGAAATGAAAAATATTGTTAGAATTACTGCAACCAATTATGAAAAAGAAAGAGAAAAAGCGATTAATAAAATATCTACTTATGGTGCTGAACTAATTAAGCCCGATGCAATTATATTAACTCTTTGTCACTCAAGTACGGTAGTAAAAACTTTAATAAAAGCAAAGAAAAAGATTAAACAGGTTTATTGTTGCGAAACACGTCCACTATTCCAAGGAAGACAAACTGCAAAAGAATTAGCAAAAGCGGGGCTCAATGTAACACTTATTGTTGATGATGCAGCTTCAACAGTACTAAAAAAATGTGATTATTTTTTTACTGGAGCTGATGCATTTTTGGCTGATGGAGATATAGTAAATAAAATTGGAACAAACCAGATAAGCACTTTGTGTAAGCGATATGATACACTGCACTATTCTTTTTTATCTACACACAAATTTGAACCAGCAAGTTTCTTTGGAAAAGACGAACCAATAGAACATAGAAATCCGCATGAGGTTCTACCAAAAAAAATTGCGTGTGTAAAAGTATTAAACCCTGCATTTGATAGAACAGAGTCATCTTTAATTGAAGGAATTGTGTGTGAAAAAGGAGTTTTTTCCCCACAAATGCTTGCAAGTAAATTATATGATGAATTAAAAATTGATGAACATGAAGAAGATTTTTTAAGGTTATGAAAAATAATTGTTTAGTGAATAACAAGTTAATTTGTTTGTTGAATAATTAAATGATTTTTATGAGTTTAAGTATTAAAGAAAGAATTGCGCTTGTCAAGCAGGTAGGAGAAGAAATTCTCACCGAGCAGGAACTTCAAACTCTTCTTGAAACAAAAAAGCATCCTGTTGCCTACGACGGTTTTGAACCCTCAGGGCAAATGCATATTGCTCAGGGAATTCTGAGGGCAATTAATATCAACAAAATGATTGATTCTGGTTTTAAATTCAAGATGTGGGTTGCTGACTGGTTTGCATGGGCAAATAATAAACTTGGAGGAGATCTGGAAAACATTCAGACTGCTGGAAAATATCTTATTGAAGTCTGGAAAACAACAGGGATGGATTTGGATAATGTTGAATTTGTTTGGGCGAATGAGGCAATGGGTGATGTTAATTATTGGAAAATTGTTATGAACGTTGCAACAAATAATTCGCTTGCAAGAATAACTCGTTGCTCTCAAATAATGGGACGAAGTCAGGCTGACTCGCTAAAAGCATCACAAATATTTTATCCTTGTATGCAATGTGCAGATATATTTTATCTTGGTGCTGATGCAACACAGCTTGGTATGGATCAAAGAAAAGTAAATGTTTTGGCGCGAGAAGTTGGGGAAAAACTTGGTTACTACAAACCCGTTGTGGTTTCCAATCACATGATTGCGGGTCTAAAAGAAGTTGATACTAATGTGACTGGAGCAGAAGCAGCAATAGCAAAAAAAATGTCTAAAAGCAATCCGGATTCTGCAATCTTTATGACAGATACAACAGATGATATTAAAAGAAAAATATCAAAGGCATTTTGCCCCGAAAAAATTGTTGAAGGGAATCCAATACTTGAATACAATAAATATATTGTTTTTGAAAAATTTGACAAAGTAAAAATTGAGCGGCCCGCAAAGTTTGGCGGAGATGTTGAATATAAGAATTATAATGAAATGGAAAATGATTTTGTAAATGGAAAACTTCATCCAATGGATTTGAAGAACACTACTGCAAAGTGTATTGATGAACTAGTTGCTCCTACAAGAAAGCACTTTGAAAAAAATACGAAGGCAAAAAATCTTTTAGAACAAGTCCAGAGCTTTAAAATAACAAGATAATTTTTCTGGTAAAAAACCGGACGCACAAAACACTTATTAACTACTTTTCACTAATTTATTCAATTATTTTTGGAATTGTTTTGTATGAATGAATTCGAACAAGAAATGAAAGTAAAGCTTTTTCGCATTAAAACAGGAAAACTAATTTGTGTTCTAAACGAAATTAATGCAAAAGAATTGGGTTTGTTTGCTGGTGACAGAGTAGAGATAACAAATCGGAAGAAGAAAAAGAGTGCTGTTGGAGTAATTGATGTTACTGATTCTATGGTAAAAGAAAACCAAATTGGTTTGTTTGAAGAAATAGAAAAGAAACTTGGGGTAAAAGTGAATGAAAGTGTTTTTGTAAAAGCTACAACACAACTTAAGAGCTTGGATTTTATCAAAAAGAAAATGGATGATGGAAGATTAAAACAAGACGAAATGGATGAAATAGTAAAAGATATTTCAGAGGAAAGATTAACTGATGTTGAAGCGAGTTCATTTATGTCAGCTGTGTATATGCGTGGTTTTGATTTGAATGAAACAATATACATGGTTAAATCTCTTATTAAAAATGGTAAAATAATTTCTTTTTCAAAAAGACCTGTAGTTGATAAACACAGCGTTGGTGGAGTAAATGGTAGAGCGACAATGATTATTGTTCCAATAGTTGCTTGTGCCGGACTTTATATGCCAAAAACTTCTTCAAGAAGTATTACAAGCGCAGCAGGAACTGCTGATGTGATGGAGGTTCTTGCCCCAGTTGATTTATCATTTGAAAAGATAAAATCTATTACAGAAAAAATAGGCGGAGTAATAACTTGGGGTGGCGCAGTTGATTTGGCCCCTGCTGATGATAAACTAATTCAACTTGAGCATCCGCTTTCACTTGATCCACAAGGACAAGTAATTGCATCAGTACTTGCGAAAAAAGCTAGTGTTGGAAGTAAATATGTTGTGATTGATTTGCCTGTTGGCCCAAACGCGAAAATAAAAACAAAGGAAGTAGCAATGCAAATAGCAAAAAAATTTGTTTTAGTTGGAAAAGAAGTTGGAATGGAAGTAGAAGCTATTTTGACAAATGGCGAAGAACCCTCTGGTTTGGCATTTGGTCCAGCACTTGAAGCAAAGTATGTAATGGAAATACTGGAGGGAAAAAGATTTGATAATCTTGCACAAAAAAGCTGTGACTTAGCTGGCGTTCTATTTGAATTAAGTGGTTTGTGTAGGCAGGGGCAGGGCTACTACAAAGCGCTTGATATCTTGCACTCAGGAAAAGCATTGCAGAAAATGAAAGAAATTATTTATGCGCAAGGTGGAAAAATTGATTCAAGTACAAAAATAATTTTGTCTCCACTTAACTATGAAGTAAAAGCAAGTGAAGATGGGATAATTAAAGAAATGAATCTTAAAACACTTACAAGGATAGCAAGAATTGCTGGTGCGCCTGCAAATAAATTAGCTGGTTTAATGCTTAGCAAAGTAATTGGTGATAGAGTAATAAAAGGCGAATTGATTTACACAATTTATGCAGAGAATAAACAAAAGCTATTTACTGCTACAGAATACGCAAAGAAAAATAATCCCTGTAAATTTAAAAAAGTTATTTTGAAAAAAGTTAAATGAAAAGCCATAAAGTAAAAGAGTGTTAAAATAGAAAATTGATAAAATATAACTTGTTAAAATACGTTTTAACAAAAAATAATAAATTTTATTCTTTTAGTATTTCAAATGTTTTGAACAATTCTTCCGGTGTATTTAGATAAACTTTTCTTGTTGGGTTTTTTATTGAATCAATCTTTTTTGCAAAACTCTTTTTCCATTTTAATTCTTTTTCAAGAAACGGCATTGCTTGTTTTAGTGCTCTTGAAAAATCTTTGTTTTTGTGGCGGAAAATTTCTTTTAAGAATAAATAAAATTCTCTTGAATTGTTTTTTACCTTAAAATTAATTTCAATTACTGCACTTTGACAATTTGGACTTGGAAAAAAAGATGCGGCATCAATCACTTCTTTTATTTCTACTTTGCCGTTAAGATTAATCATGACTGTGATAGAATTATATTCTTTCATTCCCTCAAAAGCAGTTAATTTTTCAATAAAACCTTTGTCAAGAACAAGAACAGCTTTTTTAATTTTCGACATTGTTATTTTTGTTAGTAACTCAGAAGAAATATGATAAGGGGGCAGAGAAACGATTTTATTTATCCCAAGTTTGTTAAAATCTTGGTCTAATACATCTCCGTTAATTAAAACAAGCTCTTTGCTTTTAATTTCTTTTTCAAATTCTTTTGAAAGCAAATCAAACATTGTTTCATCTTTTTCTACAGCAATAACTTTGCTTTTTTTTAGAAGTTGTCGAGTAAGAAAACCCGTGCCTGGTCCGACTTCAAGAACAATATCGTCTTTTTTTAGTTCTGCTGTCTTAGCAAGAAACAAAAGAAGAGCTTCATTAATGCAAAAAAACTGTGACAATTTTTTTTCTGGGCGAAAATGATATTTCATCATTAACCCTTGTAGTTCATCAAACAAATTCATAAAAATAAGTTTTTTTTGTTAAAGTGAAACAATTGCTTTTTTGTTAAACCTTTTATTTTTTTCTTTTATTTAGGTACTTTCTTTTATTATTTATCTTCTTTGTTGAAAACCGCGTCTATCCTTGTTTGAATCAAATCTTTTCTGAAAAAATTCGCTTTTTGGAGCAGCTGGGGGGCGCACGAATAAATAGTGCTTATCCTCAGGATCCTCAAGCTCTTCCATTATTCTTTTTACAATTGCTTTTTTTGGGTCAGGAACTCCTTTTATCCTTTTAATGATGTCATCAAAACTTTCAAAAGGCTTTTTTTCGCGTTGGTCAAGCATATCCAGCATATGTTTTTTTCCCATTCCTGGAAGTAGTTCTAATTGGTGTCTCTTAAGTGAAATCGCTCTTGCAGTGTTCATGAAATTCAAGTACTTATCTTTTTTTTCTTCAACAAGGTCAATTATTACATCTTCTATTTCTGATACAGAATTTGAAGTAAGTTCGCCAAAGCGTATTCTTCCTTTTATTAGCTCGACTTTTGTTCTCTCTTCTTTTCCAATGTAAACTGTTTCTCCGATATTAAGCGAAATACCTTTCTTCGGAACAACTTCTAGTAAAGTAAAATAATCTTTTCCAATTACCTGTGCCAGTGGCTCTGTTTTTACTGCGGAAGACTTTCCTGTTGGCATATAATCCAAAACTACTGCATTTTCCTCTGCTGTCATTCTCTAACACCAATAATCCTTTTCCTTTATTGTTTTATATATATTATTCTGAACTAAACTTAATAAAAATCCCTCTTAACAATCAGAGCAAGGAATAATTGCTTATTCCAGCTTATCCTCAAATTTTTTGGTTAGTTCGATAACCTGTTTGAGTTCTTCTTCTGTGGGAGTAATATTTTTTGGAATAATTAGTTGTAATTGTTCTACTTTCACTGGAACCACATTAGCTATTTGGTAAATTATTTCTTCGTTGTCTTTTAAAAATGCAATTTCATTCAAACCACTTATTAGTGATTCAGTTTGTTTCTCTGTAAGCTTGCCGAATTGTTCAACGTATTTTAGAGTCAAGTCCTGTTCATAGTTAAGCTCTTTCTCAGCTTTTCTAGCCTTAAGTATTTCTCTAACTTCGTATAATGAAACCGGTTTGCTTCCAATAACTTTGCTTTCCATAAAAACACCTTTTACCAAAAATTATTTCTTTTTTTATTTTCAATTACTTTAATCTCTTAATATGCACGGGTGTAGTTACTACCATTGCTTCTTTGTTACCTTTATTCAATTCTACTTCGTATGCAGACCCTCTTTTACCAGATATTTTTCCTGATAAACCGTGGAAACCCTTTCCTGGCAGACCAGAGTGGTAACTTGAATCAATTACTATCTGTACTTTTTCGCCTATCTCAAAGTCCTGCATTATGTCATTTACGCTGACTTTAGCGCCTTTCTTTCTAAATTTGCTTCTTGTTTTGCTTCTTTTTCCGCCAACGCGTGGAGAACCATTAATCTTCATTTAAATCAACTCTACGTCTAAAAACTGTGTTATATAATAATTATTGAAATGGAAAGCTTTAAAAAGGCTCGTTGGGGGGCCTCTTTTTTTTCAGGGTATATTCTATCTCAGCATCGGTTGTAATATAAATTATTTTTTGTATGAATTCACCAATGCTTTTTGTATCGCCTATTTCATATTTTTCGGCTATTTTTTTTGCACTCAAAATAACTTTTTCTTCTCTTGGAAGGTTAGTAAGCAATTCTCTTATTTTTTCTGTTTCGCTCTCTTTGAGTATTGAATCATTTTTTTGTATTTTTGATTCTGCTATCTGCTCACCAAGTCCGAGTACCCGCTCATTAATTGCGAGTACATTATCTACATCAAGTTTTGCTGTTTCGCCGTAAGAATCAGTATCTTCTTTGTTAACACATATTTTTTTAATAATCCATCTATACGCTTCAAGAATTTCTTTTGACTTATCTATTTTTGTAATATTAAGCCCAAGTATCATTTGGGCTTCTCTTTTATCAAGTGGCTTTTCCAGTTCTTCTTTTTCAAAAAATATTGGAGCCTGGTCCAAGTACTTATATCTTCCAAATTGTGAATCAATATCTTGTTCTTTTTTTAATCTATACAAAAACCAGCTTTTTCCGTCACAAAATTCTTGTTCATAAATTCCTTTGTTTAATGGATATCTACTTCTTTCTTTTAGACCAGAAATAATCTTTTCATTCATCTGGTCTATTTTTATTCTTAGTTCGGAAAGTTCGATTTTTTTATTCATTTTC
>CAYODU010000011.1:0-24590 GCA_964402905.1 uncultured archaeon | reverse complement strand
CAAAATTTGGAAATGCTTGAGAATATTTTCCATCTTTGAAAGCAGCTATTGCAAGTACTTGGGCACTTGTAACAGCTCCCTGACCTCCCCTACCCAAAATAATTATTTGTTTCATAAAAATCACTTTTTAATATTAAAATAAAGCTCTAAGGCAATTATTAATCATTTTGTTTTGGCATTCCTTTAAAAAACAAAAGCCACAAGTGAATTTTTGGCGATTGGCTTTCTTACTTTATTTGTTTAACTCCTTCTTTTGATATACCTGCATTTACTACAAAAATATCATTGTTTTCCCAGGCCTCTTCTATTTTTTGTTTTGTTTCTAAATCAAAAGAAACTGCTATTCCACAGTCGCCTCCACCAGCACCAGAAAATTTTCCAGCACCACCATTTTTATCAGCCAAATCCGCAAGCAATGCAAGTTCTTTTGTTTCAAGATTGTTTTTGCTTTCATCACTTAATTGCTTTAACAAAACTCTATTTCGTTTTAACAATGAAAGAATCTCTATTTTGTCTTCAGAATTTATAGCCACGATTAGGCTCTGAGTTATTTCTTTTATTTTAGATATTATTTTGTTATATTCTTCTTTTTGATTTGTTTTGAATTCATTTAATTTTAAAACAAGCTCTTTTGTTGAAGCGCTATAACCAACAAAACCAATACTTAGATTGAATTCTGATTGAACTTTAAGTGATTCTGCAATAAAAAGCGGCCATTTCTTTTGAATTAATTCAAATATACTTGCTCCGTTAGCGATTTCACTTATTACAAATGACATATCGGGTTTTTGATAAACAATAGTTCCTCCGTAGGTAGATGCCGCCACATCAAATGAAGAACCAATTTTTCCTTGTGCCAAGTAGTGCGCAATGCAACCCAACTTAAAAATAATTTCTTTTGCCGAAACTGATTGTATTTCTTGTTCGTGAAAAGCTAGCACTGCAGCCACTGTTGCCGCAACTATTGCAGCCGAACTACCAAAACCAATTTTTGCTTTTTTTCCTTTGCCAAGATCAACAATTGTGTCAGAAGAATTTGTTTCTATTGAAAATTTTTTTATAGTAATATTTTTACCAATAAGATAATTTATCGTAGCTTCAACAGATTTTGCAACAAACAAAAAAAACTCTTTGTCTTTTTCGCCAGCATCCAAAATAATTTTATTATCAAAAAATTTTGCTTGTGCTTTCATTTCTGTTCCCTTTGCACTGAATGTGATTACAGAACTTTCTTTTATTGATACATATACTTTTTGATTTATTGCCATTACTATACAAGGAACATCATTTTCAAGAACACTCCATTCCCCGGACAACATAAGTTTTCCCGGAGCATTTATTTTTATTTCGTCCATAAAAAATCATCTATACAAGAATTCAAAACAAATGTTCTTTTACTATTCTTGGACCCATTCCTGGTTTGCACTCAATTATTTCGTGAACCGAATTAAGTCCCTTTATTTGGTTTCTTATTTTGTAAACATCTTTTTCCAAACAAATTATTTTTACTTGTGGGCCACCATCCATTGTGAAATAACATTGTATTCCTTCATCCTGCATTTCAAGCACTTTGTGCATTACGTCTAGTGTTCCGGGCGCCCAATAAATTATCGGGGGTTTTGTTGTCATTGCGCAGGAGTGCATCAAAATACAATTACTTTGTGCCAGTTCTCCTAGTTCAACGAACTTTTTTTGTTTTATTAATTCAACCATTTTTTGTGCATCTTTTTCTGCAGTAGTGTACCATTCTTTAAATATTGGAGAAGTTTTTACACTTTGAGCCATTCCTGCTCTTGATTTAATCTTTTTAGCATTTTTTGATATTACACAACCAAGTATTCTAAATTCCGGCCAATGTTCTTTTGGAGTAATTTGTTCTGCAAAACTATCTGAGCCATCTTCTTTTTCCCCTTTGTGCCAAATAGCAAATCCATCTATCAGACTTCGCGATGCTGAACCCGAACCCATTCTTGCTAAAATACTTAGTTCTTTTGTTGATAATTTTAATCCAGCTGCTTTTGCTGCTGCAAAGGTTAGTGCTGCTAAACCGGATGCACTAGATGCAAATCCTGCTGCTGTTGGAAAATCATTTTTTGAAACAACTTTTGCTTTCTCTTTTATCTTCGCTTTTTTTCTAATTAAATCCAATTGTTCTTTTACTTCATCATATTCACCGCTACCAGCAAAAAATTCTTTTCCATCTAAAACAAAAATATCTTTGACATACTTTTTATCAAAATCTACGGTAGTGTTTGTTTCTAATCCCTCAAGTGTAACTGAAGTATTGGAATTCCACGGAGTTTTGAGTTCATTACTTTTCTTTCCCCAATATTTTGTTAGTGCAATATTTGCATTTGCTTTTGCTGTTACCTTCATTTAATCACCCGATTGTAGTTAGGACTACTCCATATCCTTTTACTTTCATTGCATCCGCAACTTTTTCTTGTAGTTCTTTTCCCGGAGTCAAAACAATAACACTTCCTCCACGTCCTGTCCCAGTTAGTTTTGCTCCAATTGCCCCATTTAGTTTTGCAATTGCTATTATTGATTCAAGCAATTCTGATGAAACTGTTATTCTTCTCAACAATTCCTGATTCATATCCATTAGTTGCCCAATTTTTTCTAAATTATAATCAGCAAGAGCTTTTTTTCCTTCATTAACAATTTTTACATATTCATCAAAAATTATTTGCATCGCTTCTGGGTTTTTGTCTCTCAAATTTTTTACATCAGCAACAACCTCTTTTGTTAGAGCTGCTTTTCCAGAATTTATTAAAACAATTTCTATCGGTTTTTGTATTGTAATGTTCTCTATTTTGTTTTCTCCGCCCGAAAGATTTTTTTGGAAAATTAGAAAGCCACCATAAACCGCGGCAGTATTATCTATCCCACTTGGTGTTCCAGAGCCAGCAGTTTCTCCAACATAAGCCGCTTTATTTATTTCTTCTTTTGATAAATTTAATTTGTATTCATCACTTATTGCTTCTGCTAGTGCGGCAGCGCATGCGGCACTTGCCCCAACTCCTGAAGCTGGAACTAAATCCCCACTTAAAACTATTTTTAGTCTTCCACTAACTTTCAAATGATTAAGTATTGCGTTTATGATATTATCATATTCTCCTCTTTTCTTTACTTTGTAATCACCATTTTCTGGCCTATTATCAATTAGCTCGTATCCTTTTTCTCCAGTAATTTTTTCTACTTCACAAGTAGTTATTTGCCCTAGTGCACAAGGTATTCCTTCTAGTCCATACACAACAAAGTGTTCTCCGAATAGAATTGTTTTTCCAAATCCCTTTCCTTTTCCCATTGAATCACCTAAAATTTTTAAAAAAAAACAAATATTATTAGATTTAAATTGCTTTGCAAATTAATGATTAATTTTGTTTTAAAACTTTGGAATAAATTTTGTTCCATAGTGAATTATTCCTTTTTCTCCGCTCTTATAGAATTTTCTTAGAACTGCTTCTACATTCAAACCTATTTTTAGTTCACTATATTTGCAGTCAACTACCTGTCCAGTTATGCGTGCTCCTTCTTCTAAATCAATTATTGCTATGCAATAAGGAGCCATTTCTGCAAATGCTTCTGGACCCGAATGTATTTCTGTGAAAGAAACTATTTTTCCTTTTCCACTAAAATCCATTTCTTCGTAATCAATTGTTCCGCATTCACACAAACCTTTTTTTTCGAAATAGGTTTTACCACACTTAGTGCACTTGTATCCTTTTAGCCTGTAGCGGTCATTATAATTTCTCCATCTCAAAATCGGGCTTTCTCTAAACATTTCATCACCTTATTTTTCTGAAAACGTGAACAGCTACTGTTGCTCCGCTTCCCCCAACATTATGTGTTACTCCTACTTCAGCATTTTTTACTTGTCTATTTTTTGCTTCTCCGCGTAATTGAACTGTTGCTTCTATTGCTTGTTTTATTCCTGTTGCTCCAATTGGGTGTCCGCATGCTTTTAGTCCACCACTTGTATTAATCGGTTGTTTTCCATCAAAGTAAGTATCTTTATTTTGGTATAACTTGTATGCTTCTCCTTCTTTTGCAAAACCAAGTGCTTCAACAGCCATTATTTCTGCTATTGAAAAACAATCGTGTACTTCTGCAAAGTCTACGTGTTGTGATAAGATACCAGATTGTTTGTACGCTTGTTCTGCAGCAATTTTTCCTGCAGGAATAGCAGTTAGAGTTTTTCTTCTTGCAAGTGATAGAGAATCATTTGCTAAACCGGAACCAGTTACATAAACATCTGTATTCATTTTCTTGGATACTTTTTCGTTAGCAAGAATAATTGTTGCTGCTCCATCAGTTATTGGAGAACAATCAAATAGTGTTAGTGGATCTGCAACCATTGCAGAATTAATTACTGTATCAATATCTATTTCGCTTCTAAATTGTGCGTAATCATTTCTTGCTCCGTGGAAATGATTTTTTACTGAGACCTCTGCTAGTAGTTCTCTATTTAATTTCGGGTATTTTGTCATATATGCTTTTGCAAGCAATGCGTATAAACCTGGAAAAGTCAAACCATTAAATCCTTCTAGTTCTTCATCGCCCGCACCCATTAGTGCGGTTGTTGCTTGTTCGGTAGAAACATCAGTCATTTTTTCTACACCATTAACCATTACTATTTCTGCAGAGCCCGATTCAATTGCTTGTATTCCTTGTCTAATTGCTAGTGCGCCAGAAGCACATGCTCCTTCTACTCTGATACTTGGTTTATTAATATTCAGATTTTCTGCTGCTATTGCTCCAACATGTAATTGTCCTGATAGTGAATCAGCACACATGTTTCCTGTGAAAAGCGCATCTATTTGTTCGGGCGCAATCTTTGAATCATTTAGTGCGCGTAGTTGTGCATCAAGCAAAAGGTCACGAAGACTTTCGTTCCATCTTTCACCGAATTTGGTGATACCAATTCCTATTACTCCAACTTTCATAAAAATCAATTCCGATAATTTAATGTATTTGCTCCATGTGTTTCAAATATTGTGCATAAGTTAAGTACTCTTTTCTTTTTACATAGTCTTCTGTTGTCTTTGCTTTTTTCTGTGCTTCTTTTATTTTGTCCGTGCAAGTAAGAATAAATGCGTCGCTTCCTGAACCTGAACCATAACTAGTCATTAATATTTTGTCACTAGGTTTTGCAATATCAAGTACGCTTACAAGCCCAAGCAAAGAAGAGCCCGAGTAAGTGTTACCAATTTTTTTTACTATTAAACCAGGCAATAATTGTTCTTTTGTTACTCCAAATGTTTTTGCTACGCGCAAAGGAAATTTTCCGTTGGGCATATGAAATACAACAAAAGCAAAGTCAGTTATTTTTGAATTTGTTTTTTCTAGAATCATTTTTGTTGCGTCTAGAACATGTTTGAAGTAAGCTGGTTCTCCAGTAAATCTTCCTGCATGCGATGGGTATGGTTCTAATGCTCTTCTCCAAAAATCTGGTGTATCAGAAGTAAATGAACAAGTTGCATCGATTGTTGCAACAGATTCTTTATTTGGGCCAATAATAAATGCTGCTCCGCCTGCAGCTGCACTGTACTCTAGTGCATTTCCAGGTTCTGCTTGTGAAGTATCTGCTCCAATACTTAAACCATATTTAATCATTTTTGAGTCAACTAAACCAGCATTAATTTGTATTGTTGCCGAACCAGCTTTGCAAGCAAATTCTGTGTCAACAGCCATGTAATCATTTCCAATATCAAGTGCTTCTGCGACTATTGATGAAGATGGTTTTACTGCATATGGATGACTTTCAGAACCAATGTAAACCGCACCAATTTCTTTTCTTTTAATACTAGTCCTTGCAATTGCATTTCTTGCTGCATTAGTTGCAATTGTTACTGTGTCCTCATCTTTTCCCGGAACACTTTTTTCGGTTAAACCTAAACCAGATTTTATTGCATTTGCATCAGCATTTTGTACGAGAGCAATTTCTTCTGCAGTAATTCTATACTTTGGTATGTATGCTCCCCAACCAACTATTCCTGCCATGATATAATCAACCCTAATCCTTTTTATAATTTTAACTAAGTCCTCAAATTTTTTAGTATTTCCTCTGCTTTTGCCTGGTTTACTTGTTTTGCTTTAATCATTTCTTGTGCAACTAAGTCAATTTCTTTTTCTTTTGCTCCTGATTGTACTGCAATATTTTTTGCGTGTAATTTCATGTGCCCTTCTTGTATACCGTTTGTTACCATCGCTCGCATAGCAGCAAAGTTTTGTGCTAGCCCAACACTCGCAATTATTCTTGCTAATTCGCTTGCTGTTTTTACTTTAAGTAACTTCAAATTTAGTTGTGCTAGTGGATGAACTTTTGTTGCTCCACCAACAAGTCCAAGTGCAAGAGGAATATCGATTTCTCCCACAAGGTCACCATCTTTGTTTTTATAATATTTTGTGAGGGGAGAGTACTTTCCTTCATAAGCAGCAAATGCGTGTGCCCCCGCCTCCACTGCCCTAAAATCATTTCCTGTTGCTATCACAACTGCATCAATTCCATTCATTATTCCTTTATTGTGTGTAGCACACCGGAATGGAGATGCAACTGCAAATTGGTAAGCATTCAAAATTCCTTCAATTATTTCTTCTCCACTAAAATTTCCTTTTGCACTTTCTTTTAGAGCTTTTTTTGTCCAAACGGTTTTTGCTTGTGCCCTCCGGTAAACTGCTAGATTAGAAATTATTTTCATAACTGCTTTTCCGCCAGTAATTTCTTCTATTTTTGGAGAAATTTTTTCAAGCATGGTATTTATCGCATTCGCACCCATTGCATCTCTTACATCAACAAGTAATTGTATTTCAAGCATTTGCCCTTTTTGTGAATCAAATATATTTACTTTCAAATCTCTTGGCCCACCACCGAATTTTACCAAAACTGGGTCAACTGTTTCTGCAAATGCAAGTAATTCTTTTCTTGCTGACTCAATTTTTTTCTTTGCACTACCCGCATCTTTTAATTTTATTATTTGTATTTGCCCTATCATCACTGATTCGTCACAACTGGTTTCAAAACCATTTGATAATTTTGCAGCATTACATGCAGCGGCAACAACACTTGGTTCTTCTAAAACAAATGGGATTACATAATCTTTTCCATCAATAACAAAATTTGTTGCTAAACCCATTGGAAGCGAAAAAGTTGTTACAACATTTTCTATCATTCTATCGGCTACAGTAATCGGTAGAGAACTTTCTTTTTCAAGCAAAGCTATTTCATTTTCTGTTAAAGAAAATTCTTTTGCAAGTATTTCTCTTCTTTCAGAAACACTTTTTTTGTAATATCCTTCAAAACTTTTTTTATTCATAAATATAACACCACTCTAAAAAAACATTTTACATTCGGTTTTTATTTTATATGTCCTTGTTATCCATTTTACTTTCGTGCTCTTCTTTAACTTTGTGTTTTGCTAACTCTTTTTGTATTTCAATTGCTTGTTCTTTTTCTTGTTTATCTTTTTCTTTTTTATCTAAATAACGTATCATTGCTTTTGCCGCTCCTCTTCCGGCAGCAATTGCATGTACCACTGTTTTTGGCCCATGAACACAATCCCCTGCTGCAAAAACATTTTCTATTTTTGTTTGATGTTTTTTGTTAACTTGTATACACCCATTTTCACTATCACGCAACGGTTTTTTTAATTCATCTTCATCATGTTCTTGTCCAATCGCATAAATAACTCTGTCTGCTTCAACAAAACCTTTTTCACCATTTTCGTATAACACTTTTTCAACTTTTTCTTTTCCTTCAAATCCAGTTACTTTTAAACCAAACATAAATTTTACGCCTTCTTCTTCTGCTTCCAAATAATCTTTTTCTGTGACACTTTTGAGTGCATCTTCTCTTTTTGATACAGTTATGCAAGTAACTTTCGCACCTAATCTCACTGCACTTCTTGATGCATCTATTCCAACGTAGCCTGCTCCAATAACAATAACTTTTTCTTCAGGATTAATCATTGGCATACCACTTTGATTTAAATTGACTAAGAATTTCATCGCAGATAAAACTCCTTTTAATTCGTGTCCAGGCAAATCAAGTTTCCTTGCTTTTCCTACCCCGGTTCCAACAAAAACAAGATCAAACTTTTTTGATACTTCTTCTAAAGATTCTTCAGCTATTTTTGAATTTGGTTCAAAATCAATTCCTAAATCGTGCAAAATCTTTAATTCTTTTGAAACGGTTTCTTTGGGCAAACGAAATTCAGGAACACCATATTTTATCACTCCGCCAAAAGCATTTGAACTCTCAAAAACTGTTACATTTATTCCTTGTAGTGCAAGGTGTGCTGCAGCAGTCAAGCCACTTGGACCCGAACCAATTATAGCTGCTTTTTTTCCATTGAATTTTTTTTCATTCTTTGGTGGAGGCGCATTGTCACCAATAAATCTTTCTAAACCCCCAATGCAAATGGGATCCCCTGTTTTTGCAAGTATGCAACTTGCTTCGCATTGTTTTTCGTGTTGGCATATTCGCCCACAAATGCTTGGGAAAAAGTTTGATTCACGTATTATTTCAGCTGCATCTTCTATTCTCTTTTCTTTAAACGCTTTAATAAAATCAGGTATAAGTACTTTTGCGGGGCAACCTTCAATACATGTAGGAGAAGCACATTGTAGACAACGATTTGCTTCCGCTATTGCTTGTTCGTGCGAAAGGCTCATTTCGACTTCATTAAAAGTCGTTAACCTCTCTTCGATGGGAATCAAAGGCATCTTCATGTCATCAGGCTCTTATTACTTCTTGCTTAATTAAAGTATAAAAACCTATCTCATAGACGAAACAAACTTCGTCATTTGCCGTGGAAGCCTAGTTGTCTTAGATAATGTTCTGCAGCAATAGGCTGAGTTTCTTTTAGTTTTAAGTAAGTTTCAAGCGCATTTCTTCCACCCACACCCAAAATTTGTGCTTCAAGAGGGGTTAGTCTTACTCTTCTTTTCCCTTTTAAGGCAATTCTAGAAGAAACAGTAATATTATCACGTATATTTGAATTAGATTTATTTGGTTTTGTGCCCCTGTTCCCAAATCTTCTTTTATTACTAATCATAACAATCACTGGTTAAGCCATTCTTTTAATCTGCCAAAAACAACATAAGGTTGTTTTTGTAATTCAGAAATATTTTTGCAACCAAGAAGAAAAGCAGTTATTTGCATTTCTTGTTTTGTGTGCTCAAGATAATTAAAAACTGCTTTTGAACCGCCCTTTTGCTGGGCCTTAAGAATAGGCATTGCTTCTCCAACCATATCCGCACCAAGAACAATTGCTTTTACTGCTTCAAGCCCATTTCTTATTCCGCCCGAAGCAACTATTTTTTTTGTTCCTTGTAAAGCATTTTTTGTTTCAATCACTGAAACACTTGTCGGTAAACCAAATTCTCTGAAAGTATCTTTAAAACCAGTTTTTTTTCTTAGAGCATCAATGTAAGCCCAAGAAGTTCCACCTGCCCCCTGCACATCAACCGCTTTTATTTTTGTTTGCTTTAACAAATTAACAACTTCAAAACTTATTCCGTGGCCCACTTCTTTAACATAAACCGGAACACTAATTGTGTCCGCATACTCAGCTATTTTTTCGATTACCCCAGAAAAATCTAAATCTCCTTCGGGTTGCATCGCTTCTTGCGCAGCATTCAAATGAATTGCAAGGGCATTCGCTTCAATCGCACTAAGTGCTTCTTCAACTTCTTTTGGAGAATATTCTTTTAATTGTGCAGCACCAATGTTTCCTGCTAAAAAAATGTCTGGAGCAACATCTCTTACAAAATAAGTATCTGCTAATGATGGTTTTTCAAGCATTGCCCGCATGCTTCCAACGCCCATTCCAATTCCGGCTTTTTGGCAAGCAAGTGCAACATCAGAATTAATTTTTTTTGCTACCTGTGCTCCGCCAGTCATACCCGAAACAATAAAAGGAAAAGAAAAAAATTTTCCGAGAAAATCTGTTGACAAATCAACATCATGAAAAGATATTTCGGGCAGAGTCTTATAATTTAATTCAACACATTCAAGTAGAGTACTTTTTTCTTTGAAAGAAACATCTTTTTCAATACAAAGTTTTATGTGCTCCGCTTTTCTTTTTTCAGTGGCTGAAACCATGCATAATATTTGTTTCAAAGTAATAAAAATATATGCTAGAAACAAGAAAGGTTATTTTGCAACAATTCTAGATTTTTCATGCTGTTCTATTAGTCCTTTCCTAATCAGTTCACGACAACAACCATCAACAAACCCTACAGAAAATTGCAGTCGCTCAGTATGCACTTTGCCACTTGGCGCTGTGCGTGTGTAAGGAATTTTTAATTCATTCCAGATTCTTTTACGTTTCAAATCACTATAAACAGTTGAAACAATATCTTCCATCGCAGGAACTTCTCCACGTGCTATAGAAACATTAAGAAAACGTATAATACTTTTGTAAACAACGGCTTTCCATTTTGGAAGGGGCCGACTTTTGCGTGTTGCCATTAAATCAATTTGTCTTTGAGCACCCTTTATAGGAACTCTTACAAGTGTTCCCGAAAAAGAAGGGCTATGCGCTCGTATTCCCCTACTCCTTCGTCGAGCTGCATCTGCACGTGACCTGTAACCCGCAAAGTCTGTGGGTCGAACCAATGGTGCTGAACTAAATTTTGGCATAAAAAAAATAGTGCATTGAAGTATTTAAAGGTAAAGAAATTTTATATTTTCCTATCAACTAAGTACTCAGCAAACTTTTTAAGAATTATTTTTGCATTACTTTCTTTTAAAACAGAATTAACTTTTTTCCAAGCCCCTTCAACAAGCTCTTCAGCTTTTTTCTTTGAATAAGCAATTCCATCATACTTATTTATTATGTCAAGCGCTTCTTGCAAAACTTTTTCATCCAAAGTGTGTGAATCAAGTATTTCGATTAATCTTTTTTTGTCTTCTTCACTTGCAACTTCAAGTGTTCTAATTACAATAAGAGTTCTTTTTCCTTCGTGAATATCTCCACCAACACTTCCTTTTCCTTCCTTAAATTTGTCTTCTGTCAATTCTAAAATATCATCTTGTATTTGGAAACCGACCCCAACTATTTGTCCGAAATCTCCAAGAGCATCATATTGTTTTTCTGTAGCGCCCCCAATAATAGCCCCTAACTGGCAAGCAAATTTTGTTAGTACACCTGTCTTACTCAAACACATATTCAAGTACTGTTTT
Source organism: uncultured archaeon (assembly GCA_964402905.1). GTDB lineage: Archaea > Iainarchaeota > Iainarchaeia > Iainarchaeales > JAAZKV01 > JABIDZ01. The sequence goes on along the minus strand of CAYODU010000011.1, from coordinate 13,399 downwards.
TCATTTGGAGTAAATCCACCATGATGCCAAGCAATATCCCATGTTTGTCCGGAACAAACACGAATCATTTCTTTTATATACAAATCATAAATCTGTAATTTTTTCTTATCCCCTAAATTAAAATCATCATTAAGTATTTTTGTCATGGGCCAGTAATACATTATTGTCCCAGTATTAATTGCAGTATCAACTCCAAAATTACAATGGATACATGGTTGTCCTCTTCGGGCTTGTGAATCATCCTCAACATCATCTTGCATTAGTGTACCATTGTGTATTATTTCAACCATTGGTGCTAATTTCAAAGCACTATCCCATTTTCCACCCACTGCTTCAGAACAAATACATGTAAGTATTGGCCTAAATCTTTTTCCACCTCTATCAAGTAAATTCCATATTGGAGCATTGCACCCGGCAGTATATGCTTCTAAATCCAATTCAAAAATAGTTTTTCCAAGAGCTGATTCAATCCACTCTTTTGTTGCTTTTCGTGGGATATACTTTTCAATTTCTTTTTCTACTGCAGGCATTTTTAATTTTAAAAAATCCTTTATTCCTAAACCAGTCTCTTCTTCAGAAATCAATTATTCACCCAACCAATAACAAGTCATATATAACAACCATTAGCTGTGAATTTATTAAAAAGCTTTTGTATCGGATAAAACCAATAGACAAAACATGAGTTAATAAAAAAAAAATAAAACAAAAAAAAATCAAAGAAAAAAAGAAATTCTTTTAGTTTTGCAGCTGTGAAAATATTTTTACTTCGAGTAAATCCAAAAACTCGTCCAAAACTTCTTTTTCTATTTTACAGCCGGCAGCAATTTTGTGCCCGCCGCCCTCAACGCCCCTGAGTTCCAAGCCAATTTCTTTAAATGCCAATCCCAAATTAATTCCTTTTCTTACCAGTGCACTTGTTGCTCTCCCCGAAATCTTTACTGTCTCGTCTTCATTCCGTGCAAGAGCGATAATCGGTTTGTTTTCCTGTATTACTGAACCATAAAGCATTCCTGCAATTATTCCCACTAAAGAATCTTGTATTTCTGTTCCTGAATCAAAAAAGTAAAAACTTTTTCTTTCTTCTATCCCATGTTCATTAATGAATTCTATCCCCCTTCTCAGCGCTGTTCTGTGTTCTGCCATCAAAGCAAGCGCCTTGCCATACTCTCCATCAATTCTTCTGTCACCGATACAAACAGCTAAAGCAACTTCAGGTTCTTTGTGACGCCCGCAAGAATTAAGCAAAGTAGCAAATTCTTTTCCATCGCGGAGAGGGCTTTTTGGCAATTCTTTTTCAAGGGTATAAACTTCACCTATCAACTCTTTTATTTTCCACTCAGGAACATTAAAAGAAGTCAAGTGAATTATCAAAGCAGAAGTCAATTGTTTTTTTTGTGCAAGAGATAAGTCTTCGTATGAAAGCCATTCATCAGTAAAAGGATCTTTCAAAGGAATATCATTTTCTTTTAGGAATGCAATACAATTCTCTTCTTTTGCAGTTAGTTCGGGCAGAACTGGCGAAGAAGAAAATAATAGAAATGATATTAGCGGGCGAGAAATTCTCCCATATAAACGCAAATCTTTTTTTAATGAAATTATTTTTTCTTTTTGCCCAATAGCAAGTATTTCTCTATTCAAACCAACTAGTTCGCCTGAAAAATCTTGCATATCGCCAAGCGCACCAACCATTGCAATTCCTGCTAAATCAGAATTCTTTTTGTTTAGTGCTAAAGCAAAAAAGAAGGTTGTTCCGGCACCAGAAATTTCTTTGCCGCCATCAATTCCAAAAAGAAGTGGATTAACATGGTGCGCTGAAGATAAGTCCATACCATTAACTTTCAGTGGATTGTGATGATCCAAAATAAAAATGTTTTTTTCCCCAAGTTCGCTTAATAGATAGTCAAGTTGCCCGGAACCAAAATCAACAAATAAAAAAGTTTTTCCTAAAGACTGTATTTCTTGAATATTTTCTTTGTAGAGCTGTTTTAGGCAAAGAGAAGAAACTTTTTTCCCTTCTCTTTCAAGAGCTTTAATTGCTATTGCTCCGCTGCTAATTCCATCCGCATCATAATGATATACAACAACTATTTCTTCGCGTTTTTTAATCTCATCAGCAACTTTTTGCAGGGCATCAAAAAACGCCTTTTCATTTCTTTCTTCCACCATAAATAGTTATTTGTTTGAAACTAATATAAATGAAAGCATGGCCCCATGCCGGTTAAAAAATACTTTTTAAAATCTATTAAAAAAGGCTCTAACACAATTTCCCGAGGGTTTTACAGCAGTAAAAGGCTCTTTTAATTAACCTTTCTCAGCAATAATATTTCATGTGCGCAGGATTTTTTGGAAAGCTCTTTAAGGGAGAGAAAAAAAATATTGAGGTTATTGAGACAACCCTAGAATATTTTCCAACTCTTATTGAAAAAAACTTTTCAAGCAAAATTGAAGAACTTACCATGGAAACCGCAAAAAAGATTTCACAAATAAAATATTTGCATAGTAAGTGCCTTGCACTAATAAAAGATATTCAGAAAAAAGAGTTAGAGGAAAAAAATAATGAGCGTTTCAATAAAGCGGCTTTGACATCAAAAACACAGCTTGAAACAAGAATGGTTCGATTGCTTGAAAAACTAAACCCCGATAACAGAGGCAATACTCTTGAAGATGCAAGAGCCTATGCTGGCGAAGCAAAGGCGCTTCTTTTAAACGAAGTAATGAATTTTAGGAAGAGCATTGCGTATACAAGCGCTTACATGAAAGATGAGATGAAGAGCCTTGGAGAAACTTTGCAAGAACTTGTGAATAATTATCATGAAATAAGCAATTCTCTTGATAAAGAAAAAGAATTGTTTGAATTTGAAAAAACAAAGGAAAAAGTTGAGCTTATAAAACACAAAGAAAATGAAATTAGCACTATTGAAAATACTGTTTCTTCTAACACCGATTTAATAAAAGATAAAGAGGTTAAAGCAAAGGAACAAAAACAAAAAATTGATACTTTATCAGTTGGAAAAGAAATGTCTTCTCTAATGGGATTTGAAAAAGAAAAGGGAAATCTTGCTTCACAAAAACAACAACTAAAAATTGAGATATCTTCAATGGTTTCAACAATAGATAAACCACTTACAAGATTCAAAAGTCTTGTAGATAGTGGGCGCTGGAAAATAAGTGTTGAACAAAGAGATATTTTAGAGTCATTTATAAATAATCCAATGATTGCACTGAAAAAAGATCCTAGTGCTACTGCAATAAAAGATATTTTGAAAGAAATAATTAGTGCTATTGAAGATGAAAAAATTGATTTAAAGGACAAAGAAAAAGAAAAGCGGGTTGGTGCTTTGAATGAACTTATTACCTTTGATTTCTTTGAAAAAGTTTTTTGGCGATTAAACGAAATACAAAAAAAACAGACTGAAATCGATTCTGAAATAAATAATAGCCCAATACAAAAGCTCCTTGAAAAAGAAGAGAATAATTTAAAAGAAATTTTGCGGGAAAAAGAGGATTTAGAAGAAAAGAATTCTGCTCTTGAAAAACAAAAGAAAGTGCTGGAAGAGGAAAACAAAAGTGAAAAGATGCGTATAATGGCTTTCGCGGAAAAAGTAACAGGAAAAAGAGTTATATTGAAAAAATAAACAAAAAAACAATAAAAGGCTAAAAAAAGGCTCAAAAAACAGAAAAAAGGAAAAAAAGCTATAATACAAGCTAATTTTGGCATAAAAAGCTCAAAAAAGCTTTTTTTAGTAAAAAAGCTGGTTTTTAATCTTTTCCGATAGGATTATGTATATAGTTCGTTGTTTTGGGTATTAGAATGGATGATAAAGAAGCTCAATTGGCAATAAGCAAGTACTTGCTCCAAAAATACTCTGATATAATCAATGAAAGAGAGCAAAGAACAATAGGTGAAATAAAAAATCTTGTTGACGGCACAGATTTGAGTGTACAAACACTGGTTAGTGAATTCAAAGAAGAGCACTTTGATTTCAAAGAAAATTATTTTGTTGCATTGAAAAAGACATTTGAATTTGTTAAAGAAAAAATAAAATATCTGGAAACAGACATGGGAATAAATTACTGGTTAACCGCAAAAGAAATACTCGAAATTAAAATAGCTGATGATGAAGACATGGCAGTTTTTCTTTGTAATTGCATGAAGGCCCTTGGGGATGACAAAGCCGAGGTCATTATCGCAGAACTTGAAGATTTGCACACCCACGCTTTTGTTTCCACAACACAAAAAGATAATTTTATTATACTAGACCCCGCACAAAAACATTCTTTCGAAGAATTTGTGGGCACAAAAACTGAAGTAATAAGGAAGTACTCCTACAAGAAACAAAAAATAAAACGATTTTTGTACAGATTCAACTCAGAAAAATATGAGCAGTTCCTTGAGTGAAAAAAAATTTAATCACAGGTTTTTTAAATAAAACTATTAATTATTTGATTAATATTGGTGAGAAATTTGGTTGCAAAAAATAATTCAAACAAGTGTGTTTATTGTGGTGCATGCGTTGGTGTCTGCCCCGTTCAAGCAATAACACTAAAAGATACTAGAATAATTATTGATGAAAACAAATGCATCAACTGTGGAGCATGTGTAAAAATATGTCCAGTTGGGGCAATGATTTTAATTGAAAAAAAGTGATGTTTATGCCAATTGTAAAAATTGATATGTTAAAAGGCAGTACAAAAGAGGAAAAAGAAAATTACTAAGGGAAAAGATAAGTAAATATTATTGGTTGATGAATATGTTTGATACAGGCAAAAATATTTTTGATGTAATTATTGTGGGTGCTGGACCTGCGGGGCTAAGCGCAGCAATAGACATTGCGAAAGGAAAGAAAACAAGTGTCCTTGTTCTTGATAGAAAACAAGAAATCGGTTGCCCAAAGAGATGCGCTGAAGGACTTGGACTTGGTTGGTTTAAAAGATTAAAATTAAAACCAAAAAAAGATTGGGCTGTGCAACCAATACAGGGTGCACAATTATATGCCCCAAATGGAACAACAATAAAAATGAAAAATCCTAAAGTTTTGGGTTATGTTCTTGAAAGAAAAATATTTGAAAAAGAATTGGCAATACAAGCAGTAAAACTTGGAGCAAAAATACTACTTAAACACCAAGTAATTGCAGCAGAAAGAAAAAATGGCATTGTTAATCTTACAGTAGAAGCAAATGATGAAAAAAAATATTTTGAATGTAAGCTGGTTATTGCGTGTGACGGGGTTGATTCCCTCACAGCAAAAATGCTTGGGCTTAATACAAAACTTCAACTAAGCGAAACTGATTCAGGTTACCAGTACGAAATGACCGGGATAGAAGGATACGATGAAAATCTTTTACATCTTTTCTTTGGAACAGATGTTGCTCCGCGTGGTTATATATGGATTTTTCCTAAAAGAAAAGGAACTGCAAATGTAGGGATAGGAATTGGAGCTTACGAAGAAAAAACAGCAAAATATTATCTAGATAAATGGATTGCTGGACAAAAAGGACTAAAAGACGGTTCAATAATTGAAGTCAATGCAGGCGCAATACCTGTTGGTGGTTTTTTAGAAAAAATGCAGGCAGAAAATCTTATTGTTGCTGGGGATGCCGGGCACATGGTTGATCCAATTCACGGCGGAGGAATAGGAATTGCTTTCGAAGGCGGGCAGATAGCAGCAAAACATGCGCTAAGAGCACTAAAAGCAAACAATTTTTCTGAAGAATTTCTTTCTGAGTACACCAAAGATTGGTATGCAATAAGAGGAAACGAGTTAATGAGAAGACTAAAAGGAAGGCATTTGCTAGAAAAGCTTTCTGATGAGGATTTCAATTATTTGGCTGAAAGCATTACAATGGAAGAAGCACTTAAAATCGGCAACGGAACTCTTACAAAAAAAGACAAAGCACTATTGTTTACAAAGAAACTTATTACTAGGCCAAAACTAATTTCAATAATGATAAAATATGGAAAAGATTCAATAAACACAGAAACTGGCGGAAAAAAACTAAAACGGGTAAAAGAATAGTTCGTTAAAATAATAATCACTTTTGAAATAAAAAATAGATAACCTCTTCTTTTTTATTACTTAAAGAACAAATTACATTATGGAAAAACAAAAGGAAAGTAAAATTGCTCTAAGCAATTTAACATTAAGTCACCTTATCCAAGAAAATCAATTTCTTGTCAATGGTTTTGTGAACAAAATACAGACAACCCAAGATAATGTTTTGAAAATGAAGGTTCATACAAAGCTAGGAGACAAAAATCTTGTTATAACAAGCAATTATTTTTTTGTTTCTGATAAAAGCATTCTGGCAAAACAAAACCCGGGGGGGTTCAGTGCTTTTCTAAAAAAACAATTGTTTAATCAAAGAATAATCTCAATAAAACAAAAAGGGCTTGATAGAATAATACTAATTGATTTTCCAGAAAAGGTTTTGATACTAGAATTATTCGCAAAGGGAAATATTATTTTGTGTGACAAAGAAATGAATATAATAAAAGCAATGAAACGCGAGGAATGGAAAGACAGAAAACTAGAACAAAACGAGAAATACAAATTTCCAAGTTCAAAAGGAACAAATCCTCTTGAAGAAAATGAAAAAATCTTTATTAGTAAATTAGAAGAAAACAAAAAAAGCTTTTTTGGGGCTTGTGTAGAAATACTCAATGTTGCCCCAGCAATACTTGAATTCGTATTTGAAGAAAATAATTTAAATAAAAAAATTGATTCTAAAGATGCAGGAAAGGAAAAAGCAAAAATTGTTTTAAGTGCATTAAAAAAAATTTATTCCTCAGAAGAAAGCGAAGTTTATTCTAGCGGGGGAGCAATTTATTCAACAAAAACAAATAAAAACAAAGAAAGAATTTTTAAAAATATTAATAGTGCACTAAATGAAATCTTTATCGAAGAAAACATTAGTACTATTCCTTTAATTGAAAAAGAAAAGAATATTAAAAGAGAAAGTGATTACGGTAAACAAATAATGGTTCTTGAAATGGATGAAAAGAAATTTAGTGAACTTGGAGAAAAAATATTTCTTGAGTACAATAAAATTGATGAAATACTCAAAGCTGTAAAAAAAGCAAAGGAAAAAGGCATTCCGGCAAAGGAAGCACAAAAAAAAATTAATTCTATTCAACCAATAGTAAGAGAACTTGACTATAAGAAAAACAGAATCAAAATAATTATCTAAGCTACTCTTTTCCTGCTAACTGTTCAATTAATTCTCTTTCGTCAACAATGAAAACATCGCTTACTGCTGTTACTGCCGAATATGGTATTTCTATTACCTTATCGATTTTTCCAGCTTTAGATAAAATTTTTGAATTTCTGTCAACCTCAACTATCAAGAACTCTATGTCACCACCAAGTTCGGAAACAATCATATCGGAAAGTTTTCCTATTTCGTCTCCTCTGTTAGTAATGACTCTCTTTGAAGCCAACTGTCTTGCAATCGTGTACTTGTACATATTCTCGCCTAAAATAATTTCCTTTACTAATAGAAAGTCTTACCTCTTTATAAATATTTGCCCAAGTAAAAAAGAAAAAATAATTTATTATGTATAAGAAATTTTTTTCATGAAAAAAAAGAAAGACAAACCCAAAACAAAAAAATTAAAAAAAAGAAAGCAAAAAAAATATAATGCTTTAAAAACGACATTAAACAGCAAAAACACGGCATTAGACATAACGCCCCTTTTTGCTTTTTTAGACAATCAAAAAGCTTTTTAAGAAAGAAAATCATATTTAACTCATGTCACTTAAAGATCCTGATGAAGATTACGAAGATTTGGTCCCGGAAAAGAAAAGAAAAGGAAAATCGCATGGCAAAATGTCAAAAATAAAATTATTTTTCATAATTCTTGTAATTGGTTTCATACTTGGAGTAATTGTGGGGCACTATTACCTGGAACCAATAATAAATTCTGTTGAACCACTAACAAACAACAATGATTGCTTAACTGCAAACCAATTATTATCCCAAGAAAATAGTTGTCTCTATGAACAAATCGCCCAACCACAGCAAGCGGCTGAAAAGTGCACAGCAAGCACATAAAATAATCAAACAAAATAAATTAGACATTCAACGAAAATTAACCAATTCTTTTTAAGTAAAGCAAAAAAGCACTTTTAATGCGCGCGCAAATATTATTTGTATTGTTACTTATATCAGTTCTGCTTTTTGGTTGCACTGAAATGACTCGACAAGAAAAAAATCTCTGCTACTCACTAACAACCCAAAGCTATGCCTATATTCCCACTTGTGAAACAGAAAAGAGTTGCTTCGAAAAAGTCAATGCCTTGTTTAGTACAGATCTTGGTTACCAACAAGAAACAAATTTATATGAACTGAAAAATAATCTTGCCAGGAGTTGGTTTTTTTACAACAAAGGAATAAAAGAGCTAAATAATGCTTCAAAGTACTGCGTTGAAGGTAATGCAACAATGTTGCCCGGCGCGATTAACCAAGCAAGAGACTATTTGGATCTTTCGTTCATTGAAGTTGATGAAACAATCAAAAAAAGCTTTGAGATAGTTAGTGCACAAGAAAAGGTTTTTTCCTCTGAAAAAATTGATTTAGCAAAAGAAGAAGCAATATTTGATTCTCTTGTTGAAATAAGGCAAATTCTTTCCGAACTTGCTGAAGGTAAAACAAACAGTGATAGCTATGTTTCATATTACTTAAAAAAAGTTGAAAACTTCAACAACTCTCCCGCAGCAAAAAAACAAAATTATCTAATTGAAAAGGAACCTTTCTGGTTAAGTGGGTATAATTACCTCGACGGAACAATACTCAAAGAGCTAAATATCGGGCAGGAAGGCGCATTCCCTTTTATCAAAAATGCGTTTAATAATTTAATAAATATTGTAGAATTTAATTTTTATAAAAATGAAAGCATTTCTGCATTGCAACAGCTACCCGCAAAAGAATTTATGCTACTATATTCGGAGCTAGCTGGAACAAATAATTCTTCAATAAAAAGATTTGCCGATCTTATGAATCGGACAAGTAAAAACTACTCTGAAACAACAAAAAAAATTCCATTAATTTGGAAAGAAATAGAAGAGAAAAAAAGTGCTTGTGAAAAACTTGCTCAAGAAATTAAACAAAATGAATCATATTCACTTATACAAAGCGAACTTCTTTCAGGAGAAGTCGTTGCACAAAAAAACATTTTGATATTACTTGAAGAAAACAAAACAGATTATCTAAAACTAAAACAAATTAAGAACCAAGGACAACTTACAATCGGAGAAGAACTAAGTAAAACAAAAGCATTAAACAATTTTTTCACTGAAGCAAAAAAGGTTTTAGAAGAAGAGAAAGAAAGCAACGCAAATCGAATGACAAATGCCTGCAAAGAAAAAGCAAAAGAACTAGTAAACCAAAAATTTGAAATAAATAATGCTTCTCTGGAAAAGATTTTGAGTGACACGAAGTACTTTGCTTCAAAAACGCAATCAAGCGACAACGATGCATTATATTATTGTAGTCAAATGCTAATCAAAGAAAAAGAACTCGAAGAAGGGATACGAGATTATTCCGAGCTTGAATCAAAAAAAATTGCCTTAACAGGCAACTGTTTTGACTATCTGGAAACGCTATTCAAAACAGTAAAGTCTCCGGAATTAAATTCACTTTTCAATTCTCTAAAAAAAGAAGTTGTAACAAAAGAAAATATTCTTTATTTTGAAGATGCTTGTGAAAGTATAAAGACACAACTTGAAAAAGAAATTGGAGAAGATGAAACAATAAAAGAAATTGTTATTGACAAGAAAGCAATTGAAAAAAATATTTCTATTTTGAAGGAAATCGTTCTTTACTATGATGATACAGAGCTAAACAAAAAAATTGAAGAATATGAAAAAAAGCACAATTTGTTGGACAAATATTTTTCTGGCGAAAAAATTACTTATGATGAACTTTATGTCGTAAAAGAAATTGTATTATCTTCAATAAGAGACACTCTGAAAAGTATTGAAGACTATTCTGAAGAAAAAATAATTGAGTACATAAAAAAAAGCGCAAAAATAATCTACATGGAGAACACAATTGCTTCACCTGACATGAATAATATTGTGCTTGCAAGGATAATTTTAAATAATCCATTTAAAGAAATTTCACGTAGTGTTTCCATAGAAACATTTTTTTCCACAACAGAAATAATTTCATTTGATAGTTGCATAAGAACAGTATCTCCGGGAAACAAAACACAAATTATTTTTGAATATATCCCAATTGGACAAACAAAAATTGATTTTTATACTAACAATTATTTTACTCTAAAAGAAAGCGAAAAAATTATTTTTGCATCAAATGAAAAAAGCCTTTTACAAAAAAATATTCAAATCGAATCAGAACTGACTTACCCAAGAGCACTTATTATTGTGATAAAACCATTGCAGGTAAGCTCAACAATTATACTAGTGGATAATCAAGAAAGTATTTATTATGAACAGGGCAGTAAAATCAACTTTGTTATAAACAACGCTTCTTCAATGAGCAAAATAAACTGCTTTTTTTATATTAATGATTTGCTAAGCATAAATATAACAAATCAATCTTCAATGCAAACGGATTTTCAAAAAAAAGTTTTTACATACACTGCTGAAGTAAAGAACAACTACCAGGGAACGCTTGATGCAACAATAGTTTTCCCAATTACAATAAATGAAATTGTTGAAGAAATAAATGTTTATGATGAAGAAAAGGTAAGCAAACAAAAAGAAATTATTGAAGGAAAAATAACCTTAAAAAATCAGTCTTTTCTTGCAAAGCAAACACGCACATACACACTAGTTATGAAAGTAAGTAATGCTGTTTCTTATTTTAGAGAAGCTTTGATTGATGCCAAGAACAAACTTGTTGCTCTTGGCGAATACGATTTATCACAAGAGATAAATGAATTCGTAAACTTTGCTCTTGATGAAAGCTCAATAAAAAGCGCGGAAACATTACTTAATAAAGCCACATCAAAAATAAGCGAAATTGAAAAGCAAATTGAAAGTGAAAATGCGAATTATATACAAGAAAGCACTTTTAACGAAAAAATAACAAATGCAGAAAAATACTCTACAGAATTAACGGGACTCAATCTTTTTGAAGAATCAAATAAAATTAATTCTTTGATTAAAGAAGCCAAAACATTATTTGATACTAACACAAAGAGCAGCATAGCAAAAGCATTTGAAATTCTTGACACGGCTGTCTTTGACAAAAATGCCGTTCTTTTTAACGAAGCTGAAAAAATGTGGGGTGAAATACAAAAAAGCAATGAAACTGAACTATCACAAATAAAAAAAGAGTTTTTTGATTTAAAAGAGCTTTTTGAAGAAACTGCTTTATTTGATCCACTTAACTCTCAAAAGAAATTTATTGAAATGCAAGAAAAATACTTTCTTTTCATTGAAGAAAAAAACAAACTAGCAGAAAATAAAAACAGTGCACTTGCTAGTATTGAAAAAGAAATTACAGAAATGAAGAAAGATTGTGTATCCATGATATCGTTTCTTGAAAAAGAAATTAATTATAGTGCTGAAAGCTTTATACAGTTAAGATTTATTCCACCAATAACAGATTCACGACTAAAAAAGATTTCTCTGATTTTAGAAGAAAATGTTTTTGATGAAAAAATAAAACAAACTATTAGTGATATTTATTATGAACTAAAAAATGCAGTGGATTCAATTAAAATGCAGGCAATAAAGAAGTATAACTCTGGAATTGAAAATAACTTTAGTTTTGATGTTTTATCAGAAGCAAAACAATTAATTGATGAAAATAACTTTGTTGAAGCAATGTTTACACTAAACCAGAAAGAAAATGGCATTGAGTCATTCCCATTCGTTGGTTTTATACCAATAATTGTTATTGCCATCAGCGCAATAATAATAAAAAAGCGCTTCTCAAAAAAGGAAAAATCTTCAGATGAACGAAAAAAAGAAATTGTTTCTGAGTGGGAAGATTATTCTGAAGAACAATGAATAAAAAATTCATCAAATGGTTATTCTTACACATAGAAAGTGAATTTTTTAGAGATAATTTTATTTGAGATAATTATTATTGGGAATAACTTTTATTTCAGATTAATTTCTATAAGATTTAATTTGTTTATATCTTTCCTTTCCAAAAGGATATCCAGAAAAAGATTCCAAGGCCCACGATTACACCGACAATTGCAAACAATATTTCAAATATTCTTCCCTCTTCTTTTACTGGAAAAGAAATGCTATTTGATATATAATGATCCTGGTTCACATCAATTTCTGCTATTATTGAATAATTTCCAGCTAAAAGTTTTTTTGTTGTAAAAGAAAATTCTTTTTCGCTTTTCGGTTCAAGAGAAATTTCTTTCGAAGCAGAACCAATTATTATGTCCCCTGGAAGAATTTTCATTACCCCAAAAAAAGGTTTGTCCCAATTATTTTTTGCCATGATTTTGAAAGTAAATGGGTTCTCTTTTTGTTCGTCCTCAACTAAAAAAAGAGTTATTTGTTCAGGAGAAAGAACATTGAGTTGTGGATGATTACTCATAACTGGTTGTTCTTCATCAAAAATATTTTGGAAAAAAAGTATTGCTGAAGGTAAATTGTAAGAACTTATTAGTGTCGGCTTTATGTAATAAACAAATTCTTTTGTTTGGTTTGGAGAAATTGTTGTGGATGCACTTGCTTCCCCGTCAACAATATCAAAACTTGTTATCTTTAGTATTGATCTTAAATCCTGTGCAATAAACTGAACAAAAATATCTGCATCTTTTGTCCCGGTGTTTTTTGCAATTATTTTCATTTGAGCTCTTTCGCCCAAAATAATTCCTTCCGGCGAAATATTTTCAATTGTCAAAACAGGAGTATCATATAAACCAACAAAAGATTTTTCTGATATTGTTGCTTTGCTTGTTTCTCCACCAGTAGCTAAACAAATCTGTATTTCGGTTGGAACAGATTTTAGTTGTGGTAGAAACACTCTTGCCCAACACTCTGTCTTACAAGAAAAATACTCGGGCCAAATTACCTGTTCTTGCCCACTATTTATTTTAACAGAGACATAAGAACTATCATTTTTTGTTCCGACAAAATTTGCTTGTATAGAAAGTATTCCATTTGCTTTTTCGTTTTCGAGTGGCAAATTAAGTAAATCAATATCGATTGTCTGGCATTGTTTTTGCAAAGAAGAACTTATTTCTATTTCATTAAAACCAAAATTTGTTATGGGGGCCTCAAAAGCAAAAGCAGTAGATAAAAAAGCAGTAATCAGAAAAACTGCAAGTAAAGCGAAAACAAATTTCATCAAATCCCCTTTGGTGACACATTACTGTTAAAATAAGTTTTAAAACATTCATTTTGCTTTCTTTTTTGTTTGTTTTTTCTTTTCCATTTTATCGTTTCTCCTGCAAGTACTG